>CANJNG010000077.1 GCA_947475205.1 Bacteroidota bacterium | reverse complement strand
TATCGTGTAATGATTCGCTTTATAATACCCTATTAAGCAATTGTATCTATATAATAGTAATGATGTTTCTCAAACTTAATCCTTAGTTCTTCCACCTTTTTTATAATTCCCACAAACCGCAAGTTCAGTAGCAAATCACTAATTTCGGTTCGGTAAAGATATAGTTTGTCTCTTTTGGTCAATGGTTTCGCCGGTGATGGCTTCAAAGTTCCGTTTGGCTCGAAGGATTTATCAAGACTAATAAGCTCTTTTCGTTTTTCTAAAAGGAGCTTGGTGTAAGGAAAATAGAAAACATCCAACACATCTTTATCAATATAATCGGGTGTGAAGAAAACAATATTTTCAGCATAAAACTTCAGGGCATGAAAGTGATAGAAAATGGCTGGAAATATTATTCCGCTAGCTCGGTTTTTCACAGAAAGACTTCTTTCATTTTGGATGAAATACCGCTGAATATTCCAAGTGGCTAATCCGCCTCCTTCATGTTCTAAAACCTGCACTGATGGGAAACGTGTCGGCCAATCGTCTAAATATTTCTGATCGCCGAATTTCCCTTCTTCAAACTTATCAAAACACCAGTCAATACAGGCATTTCGCCACCAAAGGCAGGCTTCACGGCCAGCGTCATCGTTCTTAAATGTAACATATTGCACATTATAAATTCCGGCCTTTTCCATCAATTCTGGATTGTCGGTATAGCGATGTTCGGTTATCAAAATTGATTTCTCGCCCATTTCATCATACAACGGCTGCGGGTTAGCATAAAAAAGCATATCGGCATCAAGATAGGTGCAATGGCTGACCTCAAAATGATTGAGTACATACCAAACCGTGGATGGCGTATTTGTCCAGCAGTATTCTGCTCTGGTTCTTGAAGGTTTTACTTTCAAAAGTTCTTCGTCTTCATAATCCGCAAGAATAATTGGCGTTAGGTTTTTGAGATTAAGTTTTTGCAAAATCTCCAAACATTTATCGTCAAAAGCAAACACATAGAGATGAAAGTCGGGGCAATGTTTAAGCAAGGAATCATACATCACCAAGCCCCGGGATAGGTAATTGCTATCGAAAAGTGTGCAATAAATGAGTTTCAACGGAGACCGCAATTTTTTAGAATGGCACTAAAATAGAAGTTTGTAACGATTTTGTGCAGAATTAAATTTTTGCATCGTTGCTTCATCGCCTTTTATACAAGCATCAACCAGTGCAGAAAGTTCAGACTCAGTCTCTGCATGAAGAAACCCCAAATTTGTAAAATATTCCAAATAATTTCTCCGTTTGGTGAGATTGCAACTCAAGCATATTTTGTTCAAAGCCATAGATTCAAAAACAGCAGTAGAGTATTCGGTGATGAATATATCGCCTATGTTAAAATCTTCTGCAATAGTTTGATTTGAAAGGGATAGATTTTTAAGATTCAGATTTTTCACAAACTTGTGAATTCTTTCAATGCTTTTCTCGCCATCGTGAACCGGCAAGGTCATTCCCGGATGAGGACGAATAATAAACTTGGTTTCAGGAAACGTTTTAGCCAAGTTTGCAAAAGTTTCAATCAATTTCCCAGCATCGCTTCTGTTTATTAAAGCCGTCCACTCCGAAGTACATTGAGAAAGTAAAACTACGGTTTTGGATGTATTTTTTCGCTGATTTTCTACTTTGATTTCTGGAAGATAAAGCGGAGAGTGCAGAAATTGGAACAGTCGATTGTTTTTCAGTTTTGCATTGTTGCAGAAGAGTACGTCGCTTTCCGATAGACAAGCAAACTGCCAATTTGAGGGATAAATGCCATGATTTGCATACCCATAATTCGGAGGCCAATAGCCATCGGCAATTACACTTACATCTTCAAACAAATGAGTAAAACTATATTTGAATTGATGCAATTCTACACCGAAATTCAATTTTCTAAAATCCATTTCAGGCAAGTCAGTTTTCAATTCATTTTCCCAATCTACCAAATCTATCTCACCCGAAAAGACTAAACGTCCCGATTTGTTCTTCAGTCGTTTCAACCCACCTAAAATGACAAACCAAGCATTGTTGTATTCAAATACATCCACTTTTATAATCAATTGTTTGGGAGTTTCTGTACTGGTAATCGTTACTGCTTCTTCATTTGTTTCGCCTTGGAAAATAGAAAGCAGCCGCATCTTTATTTGATGCTTATACTGAATATAGCGTTCACTTGATGACAGGTAAAGGTCGTTTAAATTCGTACACTTGATGGTTTGGAAATATGCTGAACTAATGCCAAGTGAGGTGGGATGACAATAAAGCGAAAAGCGTTTAAACTGTCTGTTCAACACTTCCACCAAAAGCTGACATTTGAAGTATTTGATTCCCTCTACATATTTGCCATAATAGCTTTCAAGTCCGGTGAGGTTTTTGCATTGCTCCCGAACCAAGTTGTCGCAACGTTCGAGGTCGGCATCACTCAAAAATTCATTGAAACAATAAAACGAAACGTTCTTAAAAATAGCTTCAAAACGTTTGCGTTCATTGGGATAAAACCAATCGGTAGAAATAAGAATAAGTTGGGGGTCTTGAACAGCGAGTCGTTGAATGTTTTCGGGTTTTAAATCCGAAGAACACACAATAATGTTTACCCGCTCATTATTCATCAATTAAAACTTCCTTGTATTGTAATCAATATACTCAATTCCATTGGCTTTAGCAGCTTCCAAATCATTTACCGAGTCGCCAATCAAAACTACTTCATTTAATGGGAAGTTATATTTAGGTAGAATAGCTTTTACTAAATCGTTTTTGTGGGTGGGCGAACCGTTTATAGAAACGAAGTAGTTATTGATGTGCAGCGATTCACACAAGAAGTTCAACTCTTTGCTATCAGAGCCGCTCACAATGTGCATAGGGATTTGGGTGTGATACTTCTTTACAAAATCCAAAGAGTTTTTGATAAGCAAATCGGGGTTTACCAAAAGATGTTTCATTATGATGGAAAACGAAGAGGCTAATGCTAAAATTTGTTCTTCAGTTACTGCTTCTTTCCTAATTACTTCATAGAAATAGCGAAACTTAACATAACGGGAAAGTCCTCCGTTTTTGCGGTGATAGGCCAGTAATTGTTCCACTTCTTCAGCTGGAAATGATTTCAGTACTTCTATAAATCCGGCATCACGAACGGAATTGGAATCCATTAGGACTCCATCAAAATCCCAAAGAATGAGTTTATAGTCTTGAGCGGGTTTCATTTTTTTTTATGGCAATGGCACTCTGAATTTTAAACCAAACCTTCTCTTACCAACCATTTCTCACTTTTAATTAAATCGTCGGTGGTGTGCACATCAAAGGCTTCGTCCACTTCAAAAGGTTTTACTTTATTGCCCATAAATTTCCAAGGAGCCTGACCGATTTCTCTGTTAATAGTATTTAAGTTCAACACCCAAAAGTTGTGACACAAAAAGAACGAAGGCTCTAAATCTTGTCGGTTGGTGGATACTTTCTTTCCGCTGAAATCGAAGAACGGCTCTAAAAGGCCGGATTTGTCGACCTTTTTAGCCCGAAACGGATGATGATCCATTTCGCGATATACCGGCACTGCCGCAGTTAGTTCAGGGTTTTCCAACAAAAAATTAATGCAGGTTTCAATCCAATCTGCTTTTACGGTAACAGTATTGGCTAAAAGCACCACCATAATATCGGGGTTTGTACCTTGTTCCCGCATAACTTTCAAGGCGTGGTTTATCACATCTTCGTGTTGTGCATCGGGCAATGCTAATGCATCAGGTCGAAGGATTCGGGTGTAACCACAACCATCTGCCGCAGAAAGAATTTTCTCACAATCACTACTCACATAGAACGAAGAAATGCCTGCAACCTTTTTAGCGGCATTTGCTGGGTAGGAAAGCAAGGGTTTACCAAAAACAGGCAAAACGTTTTTATCGGCAAGTGTATTGTTGCCACGCCCGGTGAGCAAGGCAGAAATATGTAAAGAAGTTGACATTATATTTTTCTCAGTTGTTTCAAACTTTCCATAAACAGAGCAATATCCACTCCGTAAGAAAGATAGTTAATACCCAAGCCTCGCCAATGTTTGAGTAATTCGGGTGTGTCGCAGAAGGTGCCGAGCATGATACCCTTGATTTTGGCTTTTTTTATCAGCGATTCCATAGCATTTATAACGGTGGGATGTTGAATTTCGCCGGGAACACCTAAAGATTGCGATAAATCATAAGGGCCAATAAACACAATATCTACACCTTCCACTTCGATGATTTGGTCAAATGCTGCCAAGCCTTCTTTGCCTTCGAGTTGAATAATCAGCAAGGCTTCGTTTGCTTGGCCGAAATAGGTTTTACTGGGAAGGTTTGAATAGTCGGCAGCCTTCACAAAACGACAAACTCCACGTTCACCTTTTGGAAAGAATTTAGCTCGTTTCACGGCTTCTACTGCTTGTTCTTTGGTGCTTACCGATGGTATCTGAATGCCATGTGCACCTAAATCCAGAGCTTTCCCAATGTTTTCACTTGAATAATTTTCTACTCGAACAATTCCCAACATATCGGTTGATGCAGCAGCCATTACATGATGTTTCAGGGTTTCTGTTCCTATTGGTCCGTGTTCCATATCAAGTATAACGAAATCCATTCCGGCATAGCCCATAGCTTCTACCAATGAGGAATCCGTAGTTTTTGAAAAACAGCCTAAAACGCTTTGGTTCTGGAGCTTTTCTTTGAAGTTTGCAAGTTTGCTATGCATAAATTGGTAATTGAAAAATGCTTGCAATTTTAACGCATAAAGTAATTGTAGGCTAAAATTCCATTAGGAAAGCATGGAAATCCCAACTATCACACCTCAAAACCTTTCCAAAGATTCTCATTAGGTACTGGGGCAACAATAGTCATAGGTTCGTTTTTCACCGGATGCATAAAAGATAGTTTTCGGGCGTGGAGGTGAATAGACCCATCGGGATTGCTGCGAGCAAAACCATATTTAAGGTCGCCTTTTATTATGCAACCCAGCGAGGCAAGTTGAGCCCGAATTTGGTGATGTCTTCCGGTTATCGGATTAATTTCCAACAAGAAATAATTATCCGAACTAGCAATTAACTTGTAATCCAATTCAGAGCGAAGGCTGCCTTTTTTTTCCTGTTCTGATGCGTAAGATTTATTCTGCCTCTCATTCTTTATCAAATAATGAACGAGTTTTCCTTCCATTTTTGGTGGTTTAACCTTCACCACAGCCCAATATGTTTTCTGCATTTCACGGGTTTTGAAAAGCTCATTCATACGGGCAAGAGCCTTAGATGTTTTTGCAAAAATCACCACACCGCTTACGGGTCTGTCTATACGATGCACTACTCCCATAAATACATTACCCGGTTTCTGGTCGCGTTCTTTAAGATAATCTTTGAGCAAGTCGCTTAGTGGTTTGTCGCCCGTTTTATCACCCTGCACTATTTGGCCGGACAGCTTATTCACCACCAATAAGTGGTTATCTTCAAATAATATTTGTGACCCTATCATTTCCTTAACAGTGCTTTAGCAATATTTTCACAAGCCTTACCGCCACCATACAGTGCTGCATTCGCAACAAAATGCTTGTCCTTCTTTTCATTCCACCCGGCTATGATGGCCTTTGAATCTGCACCCACTAATTTATTTACTCCAGCTTCGATAAGTTCTGTCCACTCGGTTTGGTCGCGAGCTGTGAGGCAAAATTTCCCAAAGAAATACGCCTCTTTCTGCAAGCCGCCGCTGTCGGTAATCACCAATCGGCAATTGGATGTAAGGGTAATCATATCCAGATAACCTACTGGGTCTATTATGGTGAAATTGGTTTTCAGGCCACGGTCGGCAATAATTTTACGAGTTCGGGGATGAAGCGGCAAAACCACCTTCACCTCTTCGTTAATTGCATTCAAGGCTGAAACAATTTCAGAAAGACGGCCTTTGTCATCGGTATTTTCTGCCCGGTGAATAGTGGAAAGTACATAGTATCCAGAACTCAAGTTCAGTTTATCTAAGATTGCATTGCTTGCTTTTTGGGCATAAAACAAGGAGGCATCCTGCATCACATCGCCACACAAATTCACCTTCAAATCAAAATGCTGAAAGCCTTCTTTCTCCAAATTTTTAATGGCAGTTTCTGTAGGGCAAAACAACCAATTACTAATTCTGTCGGTTAGAATACGGTTTACCTCTTCAGGCATATTCATATTAAAACTTCGTAAACCCGCTTCGATATGTACTACCTTAACATGAAGTTTTGATGCGGCCAAAGCCCCGGCCAGCGTACTATTTGTGTCGCCAAATACCAATACATAATCTGGCTTTTGATCTAAAATCACTTTCTCAATACCTTCAAGCATTCGGCCTGTCATAGCACCGTGGCTAAGTCCGTGAACTTCCAAATTAAAATCAGGTTTTGGGATTTCCATTTCCCGAAAAAACACTTCACTCATATTTTCATCGTGATGCTGCCCCGTATGCAAAATAGATTCCTTAATTTCTGGATATTTCTTAAACTCTCGCGACAAAGCTCCCGCCTTTATAAACTGTGGGCGAGCTCCTACTATAGTTAGTATTTTCATTTTACGGATGCAAAGAACGCAAACTTTTAGTCTAATTAGTTTGCACTCATAGAATAGTTCAATTTCAGCCCAAGCATTCCTAAAAATCAACCCAAATAACCCTTTTCAAAAAATCGAACCTCCATTTATATGTGAAAAATTTGGCTATTTTGCTGAAATATTTTACTTTTGCTCCCTTAGTCTGCCTTGTACCATATTTAATTATGACAAAAAATATATTTATCCACCTGCTCGTTATCGTTCTGTTGCTTGTTGCTACAGGGCTTGATAGCTCGGCTCAACGTTGGAAAAGACAACGGTACGAGGCCAGTTTTATTCTTGGAGCAACAAACTTTATGGGCGAATTGGGTGGTGCAAATCAAATTGGAACAGACTATTACAAAGACTTTGAAATTGCTATGACTCGCTACTGCCTTGGCGTAGGTATGCGTTACAAAACCACTGAATTTACTGCACTTCGTGGTCAGTTAATATATGCTAGGCTTCGTGGTGAAGACAAACTAACTCAGGAGCCATTTCGGAATAACAGGAATTTAATGTTTCGCTCACCGGTTATTGAATTCGACATCACTTTAGAGTTTTCTTGGATGCGTGAAAGTATTGCCAGTCGCTACAAAGTCCGTCGTGTCAAAGGCCGTGGACAAAAAGGAAGCGAAGTGTATTTTTATGGCTTCGCAGGAATTGGCGGAATGTGGTTTAATCCTCGTGGCAAATTGGACGGCAAATATTATTCCCTTCGCCCATTGCATACTGAAGGGCAGGGATTAGTTGATAGCCGCCCTAACTATAGCCCATTCCAAATTGTTATTCCTTGGGGTGTTGGGGTTAGATATAAAGTGAATAAACAAATGAGTATTGGTATGGAATATGGTTTCCGTCACACGTTTACCGATTATATTGATGATGTTTCGCAAACGTATTACGACAAAGCAACCCTTGCAAATACATACGGCAAAGAGTCATCGGCTTTGAGTGATCCGGCCTTATCGCCAGCATTTATTAAAACTGACGGCACGGTTACTCCCGACCATGCTTCACCCGAAGGCCAAGGTTATGGCTGCCAAACTTGCCCCAATCAGCAACGCGGAGACCCTACCGACAAAGATGCGTATATGTTTCTTAATTTCTCGGTTAATTACCGTTTAAAATCAAGCCGGAAAGGGCTACCCAAATTCTGATTATACGTTTACCCTATTGTATTTCAAATCCAAAATGAAGAAATGTATTCTGCTGGCTTTGCTTGCTTTTCCGGCAATGTTGCGAGCTCAACACACCGAAGTAGGGCTTTTTCTCGGAACATCTTTTTACCTCGGCGACCTCAATCCAAAGGGGCTTTTCAAACAATCGCAGCCTGCTTTTGGAGCAATGGCTCGCTACAATATGAACTGGCATTGGGCTGTGAGAGGGCAGGTAACTATTGGTTGGTTAAAAGCAAATGATGCTCTTAGCGATGACCCGGCTCAAATATACCGAAACCTGAGTTTCAAATCAATTGTGGCCGATTTCTCAGCTACCTTGGAATTAAACTTCCTTAGATTCCGTCCGGGTGACCCAAAAACACCGTTTACTCCGTACATTTTTGGTGGAATTTGTTTGTTTAAATTTAATCCCAAAGCGGATATTTCTGATAGCACATATGTGTTTGGCGGTGTGCCTTATTTTGTAAAAGGTGGAAGTTATGCACTTCAACCCTTAGGCACCGAAGGGCAAAACACCCCTGACAATCAATTGCAAAAATATTCACTTACTCAAGTTGGAATCCCCTTTGGTGCAGGTGTAAAATTCAATGTTGGTGAACATTTTATTATTGGTGCAGAATGGACTTTCCGTAAAACTTTTACCGACTATTTAGACGATGTGAGCGGAAACTATGCTGACCCCATTAAGTTAGCGGCTCAAAATGACGGTACTTCTGCCGCACTTTCCGACAGGTCGATTCCAAATCCTTTAGAACCCGCATCAAACATTGGCAGACAACGAGGGAATGCAAAAACTAAAGATTGGTACTCGTTTGCTGGAGTAACCATTACTTATAAAATTAAACGAAAAGCCCCAAGCTGCTCGGCGTATAAATACAGAACTACTAAAGATAAGTATTAGGTAGAAAGGATTAAGGAATGGAAAATACGCTGAAGTCGCAAATTGACCTGAAAAGGTTGCCAAAACATATTGCCATAATAATGGACGGCAATGGTCGTTGGGCTAAAAAGCAAGGCAAAATCCGCACGTTTGGCCATGAAAATGGTGTTAAAGCTGTGAGAGATACCACTGAGGCTTGTGCTGAATTGGGGATTGAATATCTTACACTATATGCTTTTTCTACCGAAAACTGGAACAGGCCTAAGTATGAAGTAAACGCTTTGATGAGGCTTTTGGTAAAAACAATCAACGCCGAAACAAAAACGCTGAATAAAAACAATATCCGGCTTCAGGCAATAGGAGATTTAGATTCACTGCCTAAAGCTACTCGTGAAGAACTTCAGCAAGCAATAGACAATACGAGCAGTAATACCCGGATGACACTGGTGCTGGCATTGAGCTACAGCAGCAAATGGGAGATTATGAATGCCGTTAAAAAACTAACCGAAGCCGTTAAAAAATCAGAAATAAACCCTACTGACATCACGGAGCATAGTTTAGAAAAACATCTTTGCACCGCCGGAATGCCCGACCCGGAATTAATGATACGCACAAGTGGCGAACATCGTATCAGCAATTTCCTACTTTGGCAACTGGCATACGCAGAATTTTATTTTACAGAAACCCTTTGGCCCGACTTCAGCAAACAGCACCTGTACGAAGCCATTTTAGACTATCAAAACCGGGAACGGAGATTTGGAAAAACGAGTGAACAAATTAAGTAATCTTTCAAGTAAGGCTTTATGGTATATAGGGGTTGTGCTTTTTTTAAGCGGAAGCTCTGTATTTGCTCAAGATGGTAAAGGCCCTCAAAATACCATCGACTACACAAAACCTAAAGAGTACGAAATAGGCGGAATAACCGTAAGCGGAACAAAACATTTAGATAGGAATGTATTAAGTCTGCTTTCAGGGATGAGTGCGGGCGAAAAAGTTCAAGTTCCCGGGGATAAAATGGCCAAGTGTATCGAAAACCTCTGGAAGCAAGGGCTGTTTTCAGATGTTCGTTTGAACGTTTCTAAAATTCAGGGAAATCTCATATTTTTTGATATTGTCCTAACTGAACGTCCACGTTTATCTAGTTTTTCGTTCTCAGGGATCAAAAAGTCTGATGCAGATGATATTCGTGATAAAATCAAGCTCATCAAAGGAAAGGTGGTTACCGATAACCTGATAATGAGTACCCGAAACACAATCAAGGAGTTTTATTACGATAAAGGATATATGAATTGCAATGTTCAGATTAAAGAAGTTGCTGATTCTACTTTGCCTAATAGTGTAATGCTGAAAATACTTATTAAAAAAGGCAAGAAGGTAAAGATTAAAACCATTAATATTGAAGGGAATAGCATTGTTGCCGACAGCAAACTGAAACGGGCAATGAAAGATACCAAAGAAAAATTCTTCTTTGAGCCGCTTCGATATCCTTGGCCGATGTACAAAGAAATTGGCCGTTCCTTGGTGAAAAATGATTTTCAGATAGCAAAAGATGCCGTGGCCAAAGAATGGGACGAAACGGTGAGATTCAACTTATTCAAAGCATCAAAATTTCTTCAAAAGAAATATGATGACGATAAAGAAAAACTGTTGGTCAAATATGCTTCGATGGGTTTTCGTGATGCCCGAATAATTAGTGATTCGGTTTACCGTTCAGAAGACAACGCCGTAAATATTGACATAAAAATGTATGAAGGGAATAAATATTATTTCCGAAACATAAACTGGGTGGGCAATACCAAGTATTCTTCCGATGATTTGAATAAGGTGTTGGGTATCAAAAAAGGCGATGTTTATAACCAAGCTGAATTAGATTCACGTTTATTTATGAACCAACAAAGTTCCGATGTTAGTTCGCTTTATTTAGATGATGGATATTTGTTTTTCTCAGTTACGCCAACGGAAGTATTAGTAGAAAACGATAGCATAGACATTGAAATGCGGGTGTATGAAGGCAAACAAGCCACTATTAATAAAGTAACAGTTAGGGGTAACGATAAAACCAACGACCACGTTATCATTCGTGAATTACGCACCAAACCCGGAATGTTATTTAGTCGCAGCGATATAATTCGCTCACAACGGGAACTTTCTCAATTAGGTTATTTCGACCCGGAGAAGATTTCAGTAAATCCAAAACCAAACCCGCAAGATGGCACAGTGGACATTGAATATGTAGTTCAGGAAAAGCCTAACGACCAAGTAAACCTTTCTG
The DNA here is from genome assembly GCA_947475205.1 of Bacteroidota bacterium. Lineage (GTDB taxonomy): Bacteria > Bacteroidota > Bacteroidia > JAIBAJ01 > JAIBAJ01 > JAIBAJ01. The sequence goes on along the minus strand of CANJNG010000077.1, from coordinate 7,300 downwards.
GTGGTTGGGGTGCTGGACGGATTGTGGGAACTGTGGGGCTAACGTTTAATAATTTCTCGATAAAGAATATTGGGAAAAAATCGGCTTGGAGACCACTTCCAACGGGAGACGGTCAAAAACTCAGCATTCAGGCTCAAAGTAACGGTATCTATTTCCAAAGTTATAACCTTTCATTTACTGAACCTTGGTTTGGTGGACGAAATCCAAACTCATTGACCCTTTCTGGCTTTTTCTCAGTTCAAAGCAATGGCTTGAAGTCTTCTGACCCCCTACGCCAATCTATTTCGATAGGTGGTGCAACTATTGGTTTCGGAAAGAGATTGAAATGGCCTGATGACTATTTTACATCATTTGTAGAATTGATTTATCAAAACTATAGCCTAAAAAATTATACTCAACTTCCCCAACTTGAGTTTAAAGATGGAACGGCAAACCAAACCAGTTTGCGGATTACCTTCTCCCGTAACTCTGTTGATGCCCCAATTTATCCAAAGCAAGGAATGAATATATCTATCAGCGGACAATTTACCCCTCCAATTTCTTTAATTACCAATAAAGATTACACCGATGCTTCGGGACAGGATAAATACCGCTGGTTAGAATTCCATAAATACAAATTTAAATTTGCAGGTTATCAGCGTATTGTGGACAAGTTGGTTATCGCTACCCGTATTCACATGGGGATGATCGGACTATACAATCGTCAGCTTGGTATTGTACCTTTTGAACGGTTTTACTTAGGTGGTGATGGCCTTTCCGGATACTCACTTGATGGCCGGGAAATTATTGCATTGCGTGGTTATTCTAACAATTCACTTATTCCGTATGACCCAAAACTGGGTTCAATTGGCGGAACCATTTATAATAAATTTACTATGGAACTTCGGTATCCGGTTTCACTCAATCCTTCAGCAACAATTTTTGGTTATGGCTTCTTAGAGGCTGGTAAAGCCTGGGCCAAATGGGATGGTTATAACCCCTTTGATGTAAATCGTTCAGCGGGCTTTGGTGTAAAAGTATTTTTACCTATGTTTGGTCTGTTGGGTGTTGATTGGGGCTATGGTTTTGATAAAGTTAGCTCCGATCCCGGCAATAAATCGCTTTATGGTTCGCACTTCCATTTTTCTATTGGTATGAATTTTGAACAGTAATATTTATATCTTCGCCGACTCAAAAAATCGGCATATTAAAAATTTAACCAATCATTAAAGTTATGAAAAAGTTCATCGCTGTTATCGGTTTAAGCCTTTGTGCCGTGGGTAGTTTTGCCCAAAAAATTGGCTATGTTGACACAGAATACATTTTAGGCAATGTGCCTGAATACAAATCCAAACAAAGCCAGTTAGATGAAATTTCTGTAGGATGGCAAAAAGAAATTGAAACCAAATATGCCGAAATAGACAAACTTTACAAATCGTTTCAGGCTGAGCAAGTTCTTTTAACAGAGGATATGCGTAGAAAACGTGAAGATGATATTGTGAAGAAAGAAAAGGATGCTAAAGATTTGCAAAAGCAACGTTTTGGTTTTGAGGGTGACCTTTATAAAAAGCGTCAGGAATTAGTAAAACCAATACAAGACAAGGTATTCAACGCTATAAAAGATATTGCCACGAATAAAAGCTATGCCATTATCTTTGATAAAGCAAATAGCCTCACAATGCTTTACACCAATGTAAAATACGACATCAGTAATGAAGTACTCGAAAACATGGGGGTTAAAATGACTCCCGATGAGCCTAAAGACAAGAAATAATCAAATCAAAAATCAATATACAAACACCTCAAAAATCAAAATGAAAAAAGTAATAATTGCTGCTTTAGCCTTTACATTTGCTACTCAAACCAATGTTTTTGCACAGAAGAAATTCGGACACATTGATGCTGCTGCTTTAGTGGAAGCCATGCCGGAAAAAAAGAAAGCCCAAACTGATATGGAAGCTTATGCTAAAGGAATGCAAGAACAACTTAAAATCATGAGTGCAGAATTTGATAAGAAATATCAAGAATATGTAGCTCAAGAAAAAAGTATGACCGAGTTAGTAAAGGGAACTAAAGCTAAAGAATTGGAAGACCTACAAAACCGTATCAAAGATTTCCAAACCAAAGCCCAAGAAGATATTGGTAAAAAAGAGCAAGAATTAATGGCTCCGATTATTGACAAGGCTAAAAAAGCTATTGAAGCAGTAGCAAAAGAAAAGACCATTGAGTATGTAATTGATTCTTCAGCCGGTCTATTACTTGTTAAACCTGAATCAGATGATATGTTGTCTGCCGTTAAAAAGCACTTAAACATTCAATAGTTCTCCTAAGGAATATTCTTAACTCCCCTAATTGGCATAGCAATCTGCCAGTTAGGGGAGTTTTATTTTGTTTAACATTTTTAACATTTTAGTTAAACAAAGTATTCCATTTTGTTTAACCTTTGTAACCTAAAACTAAACAAAATGAGTCAGACTGATTTTAACACTGCGATTTTACGCTTACGCGATGCTCTTCGGTTTTTTGCTTTAAAACTTACCGAAGATGAAAGCGATGCAATGGATTTGTTTCAAGACACTTACTTAAAGGCAATAACCTATAGAGATAAGTTTACAGATTCATCGAACCTAAAGGCTTGGATGTACACCATCATGAAGAACACTTTCATTAATAACTACCGCCGGGCAGCAAAGACCCATACTATCCTGGATAAGACAAAGGATCTTCATTTTTTGAATACTTCTAAAATATCGGAGAATAATGGTTCTGAAATATCCGTGAATTATAAAGAGATTTTCCAAAAAGTTGTGGGCTTAGAAAACGAATATCGTGAGCCTTTCCAAATGCATTTTACAGGTTATAAATACAAAGAGATAGCTGATAAGTTAGAGCTTCCAATTGGTACGGTGAAAAGTAGAATCTTTATTGCCCGCCAAAAACTTATGAGCCAATTACAAGATTATAAGTATTAAATCATTGGAGGGTACTCTCTTCAAATCGCTAACTCTTCCAAAGGATTCCAATATGCTTTCTGGAAATTAAGAATCTTATCATTTTCTATTGTAAGTCCCTCGGCTTCCAAAAGTTTTTGCATAGCATAAGGTTCGCCAAAATGATGTTTCCCTGTTAGCATTCCTATTCGATTTACAACCCGCTGTGCCGGCACGGGCGGGGAAACATTAGCTGCTCCATTCATTGCCCAACCTACCATTCTTGAAGACATTTTTGCTCCAAGATATGCCGCAACTGCTCCGTAGCTGGTAACCCGTCCTTCGGGAATAAGCCTTACAACATCATACACATCTTCAAAGAAAGAGTACTGTTTATTACCAGTCATCTTTCTTTTTGTCGCCACTGGTGGCCATTGCTTTTTCGAGGTCATTAATGGTTTTCTTAACCTCTTCGTCCACTTGCTTTAGCCAGACAGCATTGCGTTCAGCATTTACATCAGCCTTATCTAATAATGGTTCAGATGGCTTATGAGATGCCGCCTTTTGATTAAATTTGGTAAGTTCGTAACGGTAACGACCTTCTTTGCACGTTATGTTTAATGTGTACTGCATAAGCTCACCCGAATCGGTTTTAACGCCTTTCTTGTCCACGTTATATAATTTGAACCGTACAAACAATTCTAATGAATTGTTCTCTTCATCTTTCTTCCTCAACTTCTCAGTAGGGTTATTGAAGAATTTCATATACCAGCCATTTGCCCGTGTAAACAAATCCTTTGCAGTAACACCTGTTTGATTTACTACATCGGAGTATGTTATTAGTTTAGTTTCTCTATCTACCGGGATATTTGGAAATGCTACTTGGCCAAAGGATTGCAGAGAAAAGAAAAGTGAAATTGAAAATAACAGTTGTTTCATTTGTATAGATTTATTGTTAGGCAAATAAAAAGGAAATTCGGAAATAGCAAATACCTGTTTTCAGGAAATTACTAACATTCAAAGTAATTATTTAGCGACTGTTGCATCACTTGTTCGTAAAAGAACTGAATACTTTCAACGGATTTATCAATCTGTGGTGCGGTATAACCCTTTTGAACAGCTAATACTTTCAAATACTGTTTAATGTCTGCTTTACTTAGCTCCATTGGGTTTTGCAAATAAAAATGCTCAGCAAAACTCTTAAACTCCAAAAGGTAAGTCTTCTGTAAGCTATATGTGTATCCCGCATTCTCCAAAAGCTTTACATAATCTATCGAAGCTATTTCCCAAGCTATATTCTCTTCAATTGGTTCAACTGATAAATGTTGCTTTAATTCATCGGCCGTTGCTTGATTAGCTGCAATGTGCCATGCCTGCTGTGTTTTGCTCCAACGACTTCCGTTTACTTTCCTGATAGCATCATTCCATGCCGGGTTGAACTCAAAGAAGAGAAATATTCGATTCTCCCCATTATGTTCCAAAATCTTTCCTTGAATATTGCAGCGATTCAATATTTCCTGAAGTGAAAGCATTTTATCGTTGACATGATTTAAACTTTTAAAAATAAAAGGCAATTCAATTTTGTAATTTAGGCCACTTATAGATAATTTACAGAAAGATGAATTGTTTACTTGCAAAACTAACAAAAAACGAAATAGAACTTGCCAGTGAATTTGACCCCTGCGACATTTTATATGAATGTATTTCAGCAGTTGTATGAAGTTTTGTTATGGGTTCAAAAAGGACAGATAACGGTTTCGTTGTCTGCCCTCTTTTTTGTTTTACCTATGGCAACAACTTACATGTCCTGCCTCATGGGTAGGGGAAAGGTAGGGAATGCCCAAACTAAGTCCACGCACAATTAGCAGGCAAGCCACTAATGCTGCTATGTAGGGAGTAGCTTTATTCAGTTTGCTTCGGAAGTTTAAAGGGATAAACTTACCCGAAAACATAGTTAAGGCCATTATAGGCAGAGTTCCCAAGCCAAAAGCAAACATCAGTAAACTGCTTTTGAGAATTGAACCCGAAGCTACAGCGGTAGCAATGGCGATATAGACCAAGCCACAGGGAAGCAAACCATTCAAGAAGCCAATGTTAAGAAATGTAAGAAGTGTTTTATCCATTTTAATATAGGAACTAAGCTTGGCTTTTAACTGGAAAGATAGTTTGCTAACCACATTCGTTTGCGGGTTGCCAAAATGATTAAACAGCAAAACTGCAAGAATAAATGTTCCGGCAAAAATGCTAAGCGATTGCTGAAACTTAAAGAATGAAAACCCCTGCCCCAAGATACCAAATAGCAACCCCATAGCTGCATACGACAGTGCCCTTCCAAGATTATACAACATGATGGAACCTGTTTTCCGAACTGCCGGCAAATGATTTACAGGCAAGGCCAAAGCCAGCGGACCACACATTCCCACACAATGCAAACTCCCCAATAATCCTAAGGAAAGGCCGGAAAAGAATATGAACAAAAATTCAACCACAGCCGCTTTAGTTTATGAATACCGTTTGCTCTTTGTAATAGGTTTTGCCTTGGCTATCCCATTTTATCCGGGCTTTGTAAACCCCCGAAGCGAATTTTGCTCTATCAATAAAAAACAGTCCATTCGGGTCGGGAGCGAAGCTAAGGTTGAGGTCTTTTGATTGGTCGCTGCTGCGAAGAAATTCAAGCGAACCTTTGTCAAAGGAAGTAAGCAGATTTTTAGGAATCAAAACAATTAACCCATCTGCATTTTGCCTGATAAGCGTGTCGGACGATGCATTGCTCAAGTTGTTTGACGCATCGATAAGGTTTTGATACTTCAGCTCTTTTTCGTAGTAGTTTGCATCTACCATTTCGTTGGTTTGCTGAAACGCTATGAATACCATTCCCAGCATTCCGAAAATGAATACTACGATTACGATTGTGATTTTATATCCCCAGTTCATGTTGATTTATTTAAATGGCCCTAAAAACTTTGTCTTTACGGTTTGAATTTTTTCATTGCCTTGGTACACGCCTATTTTGATGGAAGCACTTCGGGTCTTCACGGCTTCTTTCGGAATATCTAAAAAGAAGGTAAATTCATTAACCGCTTCTTTCTTCAGTACAATTTGATGCCCGCCTATTACCCTTATTTGTCCGGGCATATCCTCTAATTTGAGCGTTACCGGAATTTCCTCTCGGGTTTTGTTGATGATTTTGGCATCGAACAAGTTGCTGATTTTATTGCCTTCTACCTCTTGGTATAGCTGTCCTTTCACACGAGAGATATAGGTATCCACCGTTTTGCGAGTAAAGATTAATACTGCCATAAACACCATCAAGACCAAAAGCAAACCCGTGTAGGCTTTCATGCGGGTATTGAAATGGAACTTTTCGCCGGTGGTAATTTCATTTTCCGATGCATATCGAATCAGGCCTTTGGGTTTGTGAATAGCGGCCATCACCTCGTTGCAGGAATCTATGCAGGCGGTGCAACCCACACATTCCATTTGCAAGCCGTCACGAATGTCTATTCCGGTGGGGCAAACTGTAACGCACTTCATGCAGTTTATGCAATCGCCCTCTGTTCTTACGGCGTTCTTATGCAGTTTGCCGCGAGGTTCACCACGTTTGTAGTCATACGAAATTTGCATGGTATCCTTGTCGAACATCACTCCTTGCAACCTTCCATAAGGGCAAATGGTAGTGCATACTAAATCCCTTACAAAAGCAAAAACACCATAAAAAAGCAGTGTAAAAATCGCCATTCCTATAAGCAAGCCCAAATGCTCCACAATAGGTTCTTTAACAATTTTAACCACCTCATCTAGCCCACGGATGTAGGCCAAAAAGGTATTGGCAATCAGAAATGAAATGGCCAGAAAGATGAGGTGCTTGGTGGTTTTCTTTGCGGCATATTCCAAGGTGAAATCGCCTTCGTTCAACTTCTTTTGTTGTGCAGGCGAACCTTCCACCAACCATTCGATGGGGCGGAAAACGAATTCCAAGAACACGGTTTGCGGGCAGACCCACCCACAAAATAACCGACCGAAGACAACAGTGAATAGGACGATGAAGATGATGAAGGTTATCATCCCGATGGCGAAGATGAAGAAATCTTGCGGCCAGAATATTTTGCTGAAGAGGATGAACTTGCCTTCGAGCAGGTTTATCATCATAAACGGCATCCCGTTTACTTTGATAAAGGGGATGACAAAGAAGATGGCGAGGTAGAAATAGGAAACGTAGGTGCGGTAGTTGTACCATTTACCCGATGGCTTGGTGGCGTAAACCCATTTGCGGTCGCCTTTATCGGTAACGGTGCTTACCCTGTCGCGGTAAGTTTCGGCATGGAGCAGGTCGTCTTCGGTCATTTAAAAGGCAAAAGTACCGGGGCTGGATGCGGGGGAGGGTGAGGTGG
>CANJNG010000076.1 GCA_947475205.1 Bacteroidota bacterium | reverse complement strand
TAAAAAACAAAATATTGAAACTATATCCTGAAATCGAACCCCAATAAATCATTCTAAGAATTTGTAATTAGGTCAGTTTGAAGAATTATTATAACCGAAATATTGAAAAATGATGCCAATTGCATTTTGCAACGGTCTCATATTATTAAATATGTATAGCTATTTTGGCCATCCGCTAAAGACGATGGCAATTCAGCTAAACCCAATTAAAATTCAGCAAGGGCAGCAATCAATTGCCCTTTGGCTTTAGCCAAGGGAATAATAAAAAGGCCAAATCGTCTTTCCGACTATTTGGCCTTTTGGGGGGTGGGGGATAGGGATAGCCTATCTTGAGAGATGGGTTTTAACCCGTCCGCATTTTTGGGCAGGGGATTCTTTCCTTCGCCTTGTCGCCTTGTAGTGCATTTTGTAATTCGTTGCAACAACCGTAGTAAAAAATTTAATTATCCATCTATACATTGGTTTTGGTGCGAACGTGCCAAATATGGCTTTATTTCGCACTTTCAACGAAGATTCAAATAACTTCACGGTTTATATGAAAAATTTCAGAACCCTTTTAATAATAGGCTTGGTCATTGGCGGGCTAGTGGCCATAAAGATTTTTTTATTGGGTGGCGGAACTGCAAGTCAGCCCAAAATGGGAGGAGGCCCCGGAAAGGATGCTCCGGTTTTGGTAAAAATATTTGTTGTAAAGCCTGATACACTTAATAATGACTTGTTTCTTTCGGGAACATTAACCGCCAACGAATCGGTGGAGCTAAAACCCGAAATAGCCGGGCGAATAGTGAAGATTAAATTTACGGAAGGCACACGGGTTGCGGCAGGCGATTTATTGGTAAAGATTAATGATGCCGATTTGCAAGCTCAACTTAAAAAGGTGAAATTGCAGGAAAAACTGATTTCGGAACAATTGGAACGTCGCAAAAAGCTATTGACAATAAACGGAATCAGCCAAGAAGAGTATGATGCTGCAGCTAACCAACTGGCATCGTATCAGGCCGACATCGCACTTATCAATACCCAAATTGAAAAAACCGAAATAAGGGCTCCATTCAGCGGAATGATTGGGTTGAAAAATATAAGCGAAGGAGCTTTCATCGCTGCCGGAACCACCATTGCTACCCTTGTGCAGCACGACCCCATCAAAATAGACTTTTCCGTTCCCGAAAAATATGCATCCCTCATCAAACAAAACAGCACCGTGCTTTTTAGTTTAGATGGGGATGATAAGCAACTTTCGGCCACAATTAAAGCCATAGAACCCCAAATAGACGAAGCCAGCCGTACCATCAAAGTGAGAACCATTGCCCAAAATCGTAGCGGTGCATTGCTTCCGGGGGCGTTTGCTCAAATAAAACTGCCCTTAGCGTCGAGCAAAAACGCGGTGATGATTCCCACAGAAGCCATTATCCCAATCCTAAAAGGACAGAAAGTATATTTGGTAAAAAATGGAATTGCAGAAGAAAGCAAAGTGGAAACAGGGTTAAGGAATGATGTGAAAATTCAGATTCTGAAAGGAGTATCAATAGGCGATACCCTTGTGGTTTCAGGATTGTTACAAGTGAAGAAGGGAAGTAAAGTGAAATGGAAATAGCGGCCTCTCCCCAGCCCTCTCCAAAGGAGAGGGAGCAAATGCGGCTGACGCACAATAAGTATACGTCTTCAACTTTTAACTTTTAACTTAAAACTTTCAACTTCACCTGTGAGTATCTCCGAAATTAGTATCCGCCGCCCCGTGCTGGCCTTGGTGATGAACATCCTCATTGTGTTGTTCGGAGCCATCGGCTATACGTTTTTGGGTATCCGCGAATATCCTTCGGTGGATCCGCCGGTGATTACGGTGCGGACCAACTATTCGGGTGCAAATGCCGACATTATTGAATCACAAATAACCGAACCGCTCGAAAAAGCCATTAATGGAATTGAAGGGATTCGGACCATTTCTTCTTCAAGCAATCAGGGTTCGAGCATTATTACGGTGGAGTTCAATATCAGCAGCAACATGGAAGCTGCGGCCAACGATGTGCGAGATAAAGTGTCGCAAACCCTTCGCCAGTTACCGCAAGACATAGACGGGATGCCGACTGTAACCAAAAGCGATGCAAATGCCGATGCCATTATTTCGATGATATTGCAAAGCGATACCCGCGATATTTTGGCGGTAAGCGATTATGCCGAAAATGTGGTTGCTCAACGCCTGCAAACTATTCCGGGAGTGAGCACGGTGCAGATTTGGGGGCAAAAAAAGTATGCCATGCGGATATGGATTAATCCCCAAAAGCTGTCGGCCTATAACCTTACCTCGCTCGATATAAAGAACGCTTTAGACAAGGAAAACGTAGAACTTCCCACCGGAAAAATTGCCGGAAACGCTACCGAACTTACCGTAAAAGCCGCAGGAAGGCTTACGAATGAAAAGCAGTTTAATGATTTAATCATCCGAAACGAGGGCGGGAATATTGTAAGATTGAGCGATGTGGGCTATGCAAAACTCGGCCCCGAAAACGAGGAAACTATCCTCCGCCAGTCGGGTGTTCCGATGATAGGCTTGGCCGTTGTGCCCCAACCCGGAGCAAATTATGTGGACATCGCTACTGAGTTTTACAAACGCTACGATCAGATTAAAAAAGATTTGCCCAAGGATTATCGAATGGGCATTGCCTTAGACAATACACGTTTTATCCTCAAATCTATTGAAGAAGTTCAGGAAACCCTAGTCATAGCCTTGGTGTTGGTTATTTTGATTATCTATCTGTTCTTTAGGGATTGGCTCATTGCTTTCCGTCCCTTGATAGATATTCCCGTGTCTCTTATAGGAACTTTTTTCATCATGTACATCCTTGGGTTTTCTATCAATGTTCTAACGCTTTTGGCCATCGTTTTAGCCACAGGGCTTGTAGTGGACGATGGTATTGTGGTAACCGAAAATATCTTCAAGAAAATAGAACAAGGCATGACGCCATTCCAAGCTGCAATTGCGGGTTCCAATGAAATATTCTTCGCTGTTATTTCTACGTCCGTTACACTGGCAGCCGTGTTTTTACCCATTGTTTTCTTGCAGGGATTTGTTGGTAGGTTGTTTCAGGAATTTGGAATTGTAATTGCTTCGGCGGTATTGATTTCGGCATTCGTATCGCTTACCCTCACCCCTATGCTGAATGCTAAGCTGATTCGAAAAAATGACAAGAAGAGTAAGTTCTATCTGATGACGGAACCTTTCTTTGTCAGAATGAATGAAGTGTACAGAGAATCACTGGAGAGTTTTTTAAAGTATCGTTGGCTTGCGTTTGTGATTTTGATTGGTGCTTTTGCCACTGCATATTTCGCCATGAAAGCTATTCCAGCAGAGCTTGCCCCGCTCGAAGACCGCAGTTGGATTCGGCTTTTGGTTACCGCTCCCGAAGGTGCTTCGTATGAATACACCGATAATTTCTTGGTACGCCTTACCGATTTTGTGGATGATTCTATCCCCGAAAAAGATGTGTTGCTCACGGTTACTGCTCCTGGTTTTGCCGGTTCGGGTGCAGTGAACAGCGGATTTGTGCGATTGAAATTTGTTGATCCAAAAGACAGGAAACGAACGCAGCAGCAAATAGCCGATTACACCACCGGGCAAACCAAAAACTTTACCGATGCCAAGGTTTTTGTGCTGCAAGAGCAAACCATTTCCTCGGGTGGCGGCCCCAGAGGAGGAATGCCGGTTCAGTATGTTTTGCAGGCTCCTAATTTTGAAAAACTTCAACAGGTGTTGCCTAAGTTTATGGAGGAGGTATCTAAAAACCCAACCTTTGTGGGTACGGATGTAAACCTGAAATTCAATAAACCTGAACTATCCATCACCATCAATCGGGAAAAAGCAAAATCATTGGGTATTTCGGTTGCCGATATTGCCCAAACCATGCAATTGGCCTTTAGCGGGCAGCGGTTCTCCTATTTTACTATGAATGGGAAGCAATATCAGGTTATTGGGCAAGTGGATAGAGCTAATCGTGACGAGCCTATTGATCTGAAATCACTCTATGTAAGAAACAATCTGGGTGAAGCTATACAATTAGACAATGTGGTGATGGTGGCCGAAACCAGCAGCCCGCCACAGCTTTATCATTACAACCGTTACCAAAGTGCAACTGTTAGTGCAGGGCTTGCCCCCGGAAAAACCATTGGCGATGGTATTGCGGCCATGGACGAAATCAAGAAGAAAGTCTTGGACGAAAGTTTCTCCACTGCTTTATCAGGCTCATCACGCGATTTTGCTGAGAGCTCTTCCAATATTTTGTATGCTTTCCTATTAGCATTGGTGCTAATTTATCTGGTACTTGCTGCTCAGTTTGAATCCTTCCGCGACCCGCTTATTATTATGCTAACTGTGCCACTAGCTTTGGGAGGAGCATTATTTTCATTGTGGTATTTCAATCAAACCAACAATATATTCAGTCAGATTGGGATAATTATGCTGATTGGCTTGGTTACCAAAAATGGTATCTTGATAGTGGAATTCGCCAATCAATTAAAAGAAAAAGGCAAATCGGTTGCCGAGGCCATTCGGGAAGCCTCCGAAGCCCGTTTACGTCCCATCTTAATGACCAGTTTAGCCACAGCCTTAGGGGCATTGCCTATTGCATTGGCTCTGGGTTCGGGGTCTAAAAGTCGCACCGGAATGGGAATTGTGGTAACGGGTGGCGTAATTCTTTCCTTGGTTTTAACGCTGTATGTTATCCCGGCCATGTATTCATATTTGAGTAAAGAGCATAAACATGTGGAAGAATAGTAGTTCAAACTATATATGGTTGTCAAGTAAAAGGACAAGACTTTCTGTTTTGTGTCTTTTAATTTCATGCTTACTTTTTCCGTTTGCATCCAGTTCTCAGGAAACGCTCACCCTGCAATCAGTCATAGAATCGGCATTAAAAAACAATTATTCCGTTCAGATTTCACGAAACACTTCGGCCATAGCTCACAACGAAGCCACAATCGGGAATGCTGGAATGCTGCCTATAGTGGGAATTAACGGCGGCGAAAGCTTTTCAGTAAACAATACGCAGCAAAGTCTTTCTACAGGGGCTGAAATCAATAGGAAAGGAGCAAAATCTACCAATGCCTCCTTGGGGGCGGCCTTAAACTGGACGCTATTTGATGGCATGAAAATGTTTGTCACCTACGATAAACTAAAAATACTTGACCAAGCGGGTGGCCTTCAGTTGAAGCAGCAAATGGAAACCACTGTTATTGGAGTGATAACTGCTTACTTTGAAATTATTCGCCAGCAGCAATTGCTGAGTGTTCTCGATACCACCATTGAAATCAGCAAAGAGCAGGTGAAGATTTCGGAAAGCAAATGGCAAATAGGCTCAGCTTCGAAGATGGAGTATTTGCAAAGCACTGTTGACTTAAATGAGCAGAAGTCATTGAGACTTTCCCAATTGCTGGCTCTTGAAAATGCTAAATCAGCATTAAACGTATTGCTTGCTCGTGGATCGGAAACCACTTTTGAAGTAGATAAAACAATTGCTTTTCAAGATAATCTGAAATTAGAAGATTTTAAAACCTCCACCCAAAGCGGTAACACAAGTTTAGCCTACTTGCAAAAGAATCTCCTTGCTTCAGAGTTGTCAATCAAGGAAATTAAATCAGGGTTTTATCCCAAATTAATTGGTAATGCCGGATACAGTTATAGCCGTGCTACCAATCAAGCAAGCATTATCAACCTCAATCAAAATTTGGGTCTGAATGCCGGACTAACCTTCAACTGGACAGTTTTTGATGGAATGAATCTACGCCGAAGAATAAAATCGGCACAACTGTCCTTGGCCAGTCAGAAGCTGCAACTGGAAGACACCCGTGTTCAAACCGAATCGGCAGTAGTGGTGGCCTATCGCAAATACACCTACTCACTTGCTATCTTGAAATTGGAGGAAGCTAACCACAAAGTTGCAGAGGAGTCTGCAATGGTAGCTTTGGAGCGTTTCCGGACCGGGACCTCTAATATTCTGGAATTAAAAAGCGTACAAAAGGCTTTACTTGATGCCCAAACCCGCTTGGTGAATACCCGCTATAATACCAAACTGGCCGAAACTGAATTGATGAGGCTTAATGGAACCTTAGTGAAATAAGAAAATTGGGCATGGTGATAATGTAGGGGTCAACCTGTTGAAATGACTTAAATACCTACATTTGCCTGATGGATTTCAAGCTTGACAAAACAGCATTTTCAAAAAAGACATTTGACGAAGCAGATGCTGGTCGCTCCTATTGGTTGAATTTTTCGGTAGAGGAACGCTTGGAAGCGGCCACACTGTTAATAATGAACATTTGGGGCTATACACTAGAAAACCCGCCCAGAATGGACAAAACGTATTTTGTAAAAAAATCGCATAGCAAGTAGATTTTGAAACTGTTTCCCGATTTTGTTGATTTTATCCGAACACTATTAAACAGAGATGTGGATTTTTTGGTAGTGGGGGGCTATGCCGTGATTTCACACGGCTACAACCGCACCACCTCTGATTTGGATATATGGGTAAATAGAACCGAAGAGAACTACCTAAAACTGATGAAAGCTTTTGGAGATTTTGGGCTAGTTGGCATTGAGAAAAACGATTTTATAGCTAACCAAAGTATTGACGTATTTCAGTTTGGTCGCCCTCCAGTCGCCATTGATATTATGGTTGAGGTAAAGGGTTTGGATTTTGAAAACTGCAAGGAACACGCTTTTTGGTTTCCTTATGAGAACCTACAAATTCCAATTGTAAGTTTGGTTGATTTGATTTCAGCCAAAAAGGCCGCTGGTCGTTACAAGGACCTAAACGATATCGAACATTTGGAAAAGTGAGGTCAAAACCTAAATTATTGCGTTATAGAGCGATTAACCAACTCAATTATTTCAGCTTCCAACGAAATAGCTTTTTGTTCAATAGCATTTCCTTTGGCCAGAATATCCTGCACAAATGTTTTATCCGAATAGCTTGATGCATTTATTTTGACATTCATAAAAGCACCCATAACGGCTGTTCTGGCACACAATGCACCCACTCCTGCATCGGTAATTGAGTTTGGATTCCCGTTGTCAACCATTGCACGAATCAGCTCAAAGGATTGTAGCGATAATTCCATCACACGGAAAGGCACTTCGATAGCATATTTGGTTGCGGCCTGAATGGCTCTTGTCCGTGCAGCCTTTTCCTCATCATTGCCTTTGGGTAAAGCAAAAGCATCCATTATTTTGTTAAACGAAATGGTATCCTCATCCACCAATCTAAGCAGTTCCTTTTTCAGTTGCTGCCCCTTTTCGGCCCAATCAGAAAACTCCTCCCAACGGTCGTCCCAACCGCGTTTATGACTACTTAAATTGGCCACCATAGTCGCCAAGGAAACACCCAAACTTCCCACATAAGCCGAAATACTTCCACCGCCCGGTGCGGGACTTTCTGAAGCAGTTTCATCTGCAAAGTCCGAAAGCGTGTAATCCACTAATTTCTTTGAGGTCTGTTTGTTTAATATATATTCGATCACCCTCTCCTCTGCCTTGAAAGGAGAAAGTTCATCTAAACCCATTGATTTTACAGCAATCTTTATCAATTCGGCATCCGAAACGCCAACACTGCGTTGTTGCTTTTTCAAAAAATAACGGCCTGCATCAAGCAAGGAGTTTAAGGGAATAAGGCCAACCAATTCCGACCCGGTAACGCGTATTCCCCTTGCATCTGCTTTGCGACAAACTTCTTCAAATGCTTCGTGAACAGAAGTAATGGTGATATTGGTCAGGTTCATTGAAATCTGGGCAACGCCATATTCCTCAATAAACCATCCAATGGCTTTTACTGATTTTAAGGTTCCGGGAATGTTTACAGGTTTTCCTTTCTCATCCTTTACAATTTCGCCGGTAACGGGGTCTCCAATGCGTTTTACTCGGCCCGCTTCTCGCACATCAAAGGCTATGCTGTTGGCCTTTCTAACAGAAGTTGTATTCAGGTTTACATTATAAGCAACCAAAAAATCCCTTGCTCCAATCACAGTTCCACCACTTTTTTGATTGAATTCCGAAGGGCCGAAGTCGGGCTTCCATTCGGGTTGAGCTATTTTTTTGAAAAAGCCTTCATATTCCCCGGCACGAATAACCGATAAGTTCTTTCGGGCGGGATTAGTTTGGGCGGCTTCGTATAAATATACCGGTATGCCCAATTCTTCTCCAACACGCTTTCCTAATACTCGGGCATATTCAGCCGTTTCTTCCATAGAAATACCGCTAATCGGAACCAATGGACACACATCGGTTGCTCCCATGCGGGGATGTTCGCCTTTGTGGCGGCTCATATCAATTAGCTCCGAAGCTTTTTTTATTCCGCGAAAAGCCGCTTCGATTACCGTTTTGGGTTCTCCGGCAATGGTTACCACGGTGCGGTTAGTTGCCTTGCCCGGGTCAACATTCAGCAGTTTTACGCCTTCAACAGTTTCTATGGCATCGGTTATTTGCTTGATAACATTCAAGTCGCGGCCTTCAGAGAAATTAGGCACGCATTCTATTATTTGAGACATGGTAATAAAATAGAGGTCAAAGTAAATGCAAACGAACAGGGGAAATCCTCTTAAAAACTACATTTTAAGCTCTTCCCGAATATCGGTAATGATTTTTTGGGCTAAATATCGAGCCGTTGTTTCGTTTTGGCTTTCCGAATAAATACGAATAATCGGTTCCGTGTTCGATTTGCGAAGGTGCACCCATTCGTTTTCAAAATCAATCTTCACCCCATCAATAGTCGAAATCTTTTCTTTCTTGTATTTCTTCTGAATTTTCAAAAGCACATTATCCACATCAATTTCGGGGGTAAGTTCTATTTTATTCTTTGATATAAAATAGTTCGGATAACTGCTCCTCAGCATGGAAATGGTAGTTCCTGTTTTGGCTAAATGGCTCATAAAAAGAGCAATTCCGGCCAAGGCATCTCTTCCATAATGCAAATCGGGATAAATGATTCCGCCGTTTCCTTCGCCGCCAATTACAGCATTGGTTTCCTTCATCATCGTTACTACATTCACTTCGCCTACAGCAGAAGCCGAATAGGTGCCTCCGGCCTTTTCGGTTACATCACGCAAAGCACGGGTGGACGAAAGGTTAGAAACGGTGTTTCCCTTTTTATTTTTTAGGATATAATCGGCTACAGCCACCAAGGTGTACTCTTCGCCAAACATTTCTCCGTCTTCGCAAACTAAAGCCAACCTATCTACATCGGGGTCTACCACAATACCAAAATGGGCATTTTCTTTCTTTACTTTTTGAGAAATTTCGGTAAGGTTTTCAGGGAGCGGTTCAGGATTGTGCGGGAATAAGCCGTTTGGCTCCGTATAAAGTTCTATTATCGTTTCTACTCCCAAAGCACGAAGCAATTTCGGAACAGCAATTCCTCCGGTAGAGTTAACGCAATCAATGACAATTTTAAATTTTTTCGCCTTGATAGCAGCTTTGTCCACCAATGGCAAGGCCAATATCTTGTCGATATGCTTTTGGATATAGGTATGGTCTTCGGTGATTTTCCCCAGATTATTCACTTCTGCAAAGGCAAAATCATTGTTTTCGGCTAGGGCAAGCACTTCTTTCCCGTCTAAATCTGAAATAAATTCACCTTTCTCGTTGAGTAATTTCAAGGCATTCCACTGTTTGGGGTTGTGGCTGGCCGTGATGATAATTCCGCCTTGTGCATTTTCTTCGGTTACGGCAATCTCTACGGTTGGCGTGGTAGATAAACCAAGATTCAACACATCAATGCCTAATCCTACCAAGGTAGCATTCACCAAGCCTTCCACCATTGCTCCCGAAATTCGAGCATCTCTTCCTACTACAATTTTTACGTTTTTGCCTGTGCTTCTGTTTTTTATCCAAGAGCCATAAGCCGAAGCAAACTTTACAATATCAAGCGGAGTAAGCCCGTCGCCGGGTTTGCCTCCAATAGTTCCGCGTATTCCTGAAATAGATTTTATTAACGACATTTCTAATCCTTATGTTTTTTTTAAGGGGGGCAAAGATAACTGTATTGAGTATTGAGAAAAGAGCAGTTGGTAATGAGAAATGGAGAAATAGCTCCACTTTTGACCGATGGGCGGCAAGTCCGCTATTTTTGCAATCATAAAATGAAATTCAAAATACTTTTCCCTTTAGTCAAACTTGGCATTTTCTGGATGCTGTGGTTTGCTATAGCTCGATTAGTCTTTATAATAATCGCCAGCCTGAAATTTGGCCAAGTCCCCGCCGGTTTCTTCCCCACATTTTTCTATGCATTGAGGCTCGATGCCTCCATGGTAGCCTATTTGTTATTGCCTTTTGCCTTCCTTTTCTTTGTGTTTGAAATCTTGAAAAGAGAAATACCCCCAAAGGTTTTCAATACATTTTTCCTTTTCTTTCTCAGCCTCGCCGCTATCATCGCCGTTAGCGAAGCCTGCTTATACACGGAATGGAAAGCCAAATTGAGCGTTCAGGCCTTGCTGCATTTGGCCAATCCCGATGAAGTTATCCGAACCGTAGAGTTTGGGCTATTGCTTACGTTTTTGTTAGGTGTCGGATTACTTATTCTCTTCGGAATTTTTGGATCAAGGTATATTTTGAGAAACAGCGTTTCAATGCCCGAATTCCAGCACCGAGGAATTTCATTCCTTGAAACCTTATTTTGTTTAGGAATATTGGTAGTGATGCTTCGTGGCGGATTTCAGCCGATACCCATCTCTCGCAGCGATGCTTTGTTTTCCAACAATAATTTACTAAACGATGCGGCAGTTAATCCGGTTTGGAACCTGATAAACGATGCTATTAACTATCAAACTCAGGCAAAAACAAATCCGCATATTTCTATGCCGATGGACGAAGCCCAACAAATTGTAGAAGCAGCATTTAAAGTAGAGAAAGACACTACCGTTTCTATTTTCAGTTCCGCAAAACCGAATATCGTTTTTATAATCCTCGAAAGCTGGTCGGCTTATGAATCTAAAGCCTTGGGGGGCGATAATTTCACTCCGGTATTTGATAGCCTTTCGAAAAACGGCTTGCTTTTCACCAATTGCTTTTCGGCAGGACACACCTCCGACCAAGGGATTCCGGCCATACTGAGCAGTTACCCCAGCAGTTCGAAACTAAGTTTAATAAATCAGGCTAGCAAATGCGATAAAATTCCAAGTATTGCTAAATCATTGCGAAAGGTGGGCTATAAATCAGGTTTTGTTTATGGCGGCGATTTGAATTATGGCAATATCAAAACCTACCTTTTTGCTCAGGAATTTGACAAAGTGGACGATGAGAAAACGATTCCCGAAACCCCAAATACGAGCCGACTTGGAGCAAATGATTACGAAATGGCGAGCATTGCAAGCCAAAAAATGAGTGCTATAACCGAGCCGTTTGTGTATGCATGGTTTACCATTAGCTCCCATTCGCCCTATGATATTCCGGTGCCGGTAAAGCCTTTGGTAAATCATCAGGAAAATAACTATGTAAATGCCGTGCGGTTTTCCGATAAAGCACTAAGCCGATTTTTCCAAGAAGCAAGGAGTAAACCGTGGTATAAAAACACGGCTTTTATTTTGGTGGCCGACCACAGCCATCACGACCAGCGGGGTTTGGAGTATTTTGAAAAGGAGTTTCAACGAATACCATTTTTAATTTTGGGTGATGTTTTATTACCCGAATGGAAGGGCCAACGCTGGACTAAAACTGTTAGTCAGGTTGATATTACCACCACCCTTTTAAGCCAATTAGGTCAGCCCCACGATGAATATTTATGGGGTAAAAATGTATTTAACCCTTACACCCAGTCCTCGGCCTTTTATGCACACAATTTGGGTTGCGGATTTATAACCGATGAAGGTCACTACACCTTTTCACCTTGTTGCGATTGGTTTGGCAATTGGAAAGCACCGGACGAAAACAAAAAAAAGGAATTAGAAAAGAAAGCTAAAGCCTTTTTGCAGATGGGGTATGAAGACTATTTGAAACGGTAGGGTAATTCGCTTTTTTCAACACAAATCCAATTTTGCCTTTTGTGCTCAATAGAAATTCCCCTTTCTTTCAAACCTTTGCTTAATTTTGACCTCTACACATCCACGTTATGAAAAAACAAATTACCGCCCTTCTTTGCCTTTCATTATTAATTATTAATTATTCCTTATTAATTGCTGCCGATTGCGTTCCTGGCAAACTGATTGTAAAGATAAAACCTGCTTTTCGCAGCCAATGCAACGAAAAAGCCATTGACATAGCGAAAGCAAAAAACGCACTGGCTAAGTTGGAAGTTAGTTCCACCCAAAAGCTATTTCCTTCCATAAAAAACACCGGAAAGATTGATTTGTCTTTAGTGTATGAAATTAATTTCAGCAGTAATCTGGATGCTGAAAAAGCTGCTCAAAATCTTATGGCAACGGGTGTTTTTGAGTATGCTGAAGCTCGATATATATCATACCCGATGTTTACTCCAAACGATGCTAATATTGCCAACCAGTGGCATCATGCCCTCATAAAATCTTATGAAGCTTGGGATATTGAACAAGGGGATACGAGTGTTGTGATTGGTATTACTGATAGCAGTTTTGATATTGCCTTACCTGACCTTGCTGGAAATGTAAAGCATAATTACGGGGAAATAGCAGGAAATAGCATAGATGACGATAACGATGGTTATGTAGATAATTTCAGTGGTTGGGATTTGGCCAACAGCGACAATGGACTATTCATTAATCTAAGCGATTTTCACGGCACAGGTGCGGCGGCATTTTCATCAGCCACTGTAAATAACAGCATTGGTATTGGCGGCACAGGCTTCAAATCGCTGTTTATTCCTATAAAAATTGCTCCTAATTCAAGTCCAACCAGTTTTACCCACGGTTATGAAGGCATAGTATATGCCGTAACCCACGGCTGCAAAGTTGTAAACTGTTCATGGGGGAACACTACTTTCAGTCAGTTTGCTCAAGACGTGGTGGACTTTGCAACCTTTAATTACGATGCAACAATAGTGGCTTCAGCTGGGAATGCGACAGGAGGAAATACGCTAAACTATCCAGCATCCTACGACCATGTTTTGAGTGTAGGTGGCACGGAGAAAGTAAATACTGATTGTAATTTTTATACTAACAATCATTATGTGGATTTGGTAGCTCCTGCAATAAGTCTATATGGCACCTATTCTACATCTCAAGGCGTAGCAGGTTATTCAGGAGCTGGAAATGGAACTTCATTTTCCGCTCCAATGGTATCTGGTGCAGTAGCTTTGGTTAGAGCCCACTTCCCAACATACAACGCCTTACAAGCAGCCGAACAAGTAAAAGTTAATGCCGACAATATTTATGGACTTGCGTGCAATTCAGCACTCACAGATATGTTGGGAGTTGGTCGCTTAAACATTGAACAAGCCCTTCTTGGTAACAAACCCTCAGTGCTAATGACCAATTATACGCTGGATGGGTTGAATGATAACGTTGCTATATCGGGGCAAAGCAGCAATTTGGTTTGTGACTTTATTAACTATTTAGCCAATGCTACTAATGTGGTGGCTACGCTTTCCTGCTCCTCTACCTATATTACAATCACACAAGATATGGCTTTACTTGGTAGTTTAAATACTTTGCAAACAGCGACCAATGGCAGTAATCCATACACTTTTGACGTTGCAGCAAATACGCCATTTAACCAAAAAGTTGAATTCAAACTCAGCTTTGTGGGCGATGGTGGATATGCGTCCTACCAATATTTCACGGTGGAAGTAAACCGTGATTATATAAATGTGGATGTAAATAATTTGGCTACCACCGTTACTGCACGGGGAAAAATAGGATACAATACGCCTTATCAGCAAAGCGGATTAGGTATTCAATATCACCCCCAAGACGATTCTTCTTCCATTTTTGTAAGCAGTTTTATGGTGGGCGTTTCGGATAGTGTTGTGTCGGATATGGTTTATTCATCTGTGCTTCCGGCTCCTGATTTCGATTTTGCTCCGGTTAGTCGTATTGTGAGGGTAAGTTCCCCAACAAGCGATTTCGCTACCGAAACCACTTTCAATGATAACGGCACCACTTCCGACCATGTTGGGGTAGAAATCCGCCAACGTAGTTATGCTTGGTTAGCCGCTCCAGACGACAATTTTGTAATGCTTGAATACCGTATAAAAAACGCAGGAACGTCAACCATTAATCAACTCTTTGCCGGAATATTTGCTGATTGGGAAATTGGTGGCACAAGCAATATTGCCGATTTTGACGATACACGAGACCTTGCCTATTCCTATAATCCTGATGCTCCCGGTGTATATCTAGGTATAAAATTATTGAGTTCAACCTCGGCCAATTGCTACAATTTTGATGTGGTGGCCGGAGGCAACGGCGGCGTAGATTTAACCGATGGCTTTTCGGGAATAGAAAAATATACTTCGCTTTCTACTCCTCGTTTATCAGCCGGAGGAACTACAGGCAACGATATCAGCCAAACCCTTTCGGTTGGGCCTTTCAGCATTGCGGCAAACGATACACAAGTTGTAACCTTTGCACTGATTGGCGGTTCTGATTTGGCATCGCTTCAAGATAACGCCGATGCCGCACAAACCAAATACAATGGCCTGCAAGTGGGGGTGAAGCAGCAAACGGTTCAAGCCGGTTTTGAGCTATTTCCTAATCCTGCCAAAAATAAATGTGTGCTTGTGCTTCCAAATCAAACAAGAGAATTCACGGTTTCAGATGCCAGCGGAAAGCGTTTAATTGTTCCTGTAAAAGAACTTTCGGCCAACCGTTTTGAAATGAATCTAAGCACGCTGAGTAACGGGATTTATTTCGTTAAAACCGGCTCGGAAGTGAAGAAACTGATTGTGAATAATTGATTATTCTTTCAACCAATCATCATTCATTCATTACTTCGGTTTGTAATTTTATGCTTTCCAAATGAATTTGGTTATAGACTGAGATTATAAACTCCCGGTCGAGACCAATTATATCGGCATAGTTTCGAGTATTTTGCAGGATTTGAGTCCAGCGTTCGAGTTGTAAAATAGTGATGCTGTTTAGTTTTTTGTATTTCCCTATTTCCTCAATTACCTTCATTCGGCGGGCAATAGTCTCCATTATCATTCGATCTATTGCATCAATCTCGGCTCGCATTTCGACAAGTTTATTGTTAAATTCCGAATCGTTGCTAGCTTTCTTTCGTAGCACCAAACCGTCCATTAATTCCTTTAATCGGCAAGGCGTTATTTGCTGTTGAGCATCGCTTAGTGCTTGATCGGGGTTTGGGTGGGTTTCTATCATCAAACCATTCATGCCTAAATCCAACGCCTTTTGCGAAATTTGATGCAATAAATCACGCTTTCCGCCAATGTGGCTAGGGTCGCAAATAATGGGTAGTTTAGGTGCAATACGCATTAACTCAATGGGGATTGCCCAATCGGGATTATTGCGATAAACGGTTTCGGTAGAAGACGAAAAGCCGCGATGAATGGCGACAAGTTTGTTTATCCCAACTTTATGTAAACGTTCAAAAGCACCAAGCCATAATTGTAAATCGGGGTTTACCGGGTTCTTTACCATCACCGGAATATTGGTTCCAATAAGGGCATCGGCTATTTCCTGCACATAAAATGGGTTTACGGTGGTGCGGGCTCCTATCCATAAAATATCAATTCCTGCTTCTAGGGCTTTTTCGGCGTGGTGGGCATTGGCTATCTCCACCATGGTGAGCATCCCTGTTTGTTTCCCGGCTTTCACTATCCACTTTAAAGCCTCTTCGCCCATTCCTTCAAAACTATTGGGGCGGGTGCGGGGCTTCCAAACTCCTGCTCTAAATATTTGTGCAGTAGTAAATTCAGCTAATTGCTTCGCCGTTTCCAAAACTTGTTCTTCGGTTTCGGCACTGCATGGCCCGGCAATTAGTAAGGGACTATTGGCATTGGGAAGCCAATTGATGAGGGGTTTAATAGCGGATAATGTTTCCAATCTGAGATAAAGTAGAGTAGGTTGAATTAATCAAACACACAGAGGAACGCTATTGTTGAGGGGAAGCTACTAAAACATAGTGGTCGAAGAAAAACTCTCTTTTCGAGCAATGTTCTTTGATGATTTTAAATCCCCTAACTTCCATAAAAGCTTTGTATTCCTTTAAATCGAACTGGTAAGGATGCAAAATATCGCCGGGAAGAAGCCGGAAAAGATGCTTGAAGAAAGCGAAATTATGGGCATCGATGCTGATGATGATTCGGCCTGTTTCGGCACAGGAGCCGCATACCACATCATAGGCTTTTTCAATATCATGAACGTGGTTTATGGCATTCATGCAAAAAACAACATCAAATTTTTCGTTCACTCCAAATTCTTCGATTGCTTTGGTGATGAATGAAGTGGCAGGGTAATCGGCTTTGGAGAAGAAAGAAATTTGGCTTTCATACTTACTCAGCAAGGGGTCGATGGCAACTAAACGTTTTTGCCAATTGTTGTTTGCTAAAGCCAAGCCAAAAGGACCGCAGCCGAAATCAGCTATGGTTTTTGCCTTTGAAACTCGTTGAGATTGGCCAATGGAATCGATAAGCGAGAGCCAATAATTTGTTTTCCAAGCTATATATTCGGGTTTCGATTTTGAGGTGAGATAATTTTTCCACCATTTGAGTTCAAACCACTGAGCTATTTTCCAACGAATCATAAGGCAAAGGTAATGGAGGGAAAATACAAATTTCTGTTCTCAATAATAAATGCCAATTTGCTATACGAGTATTTTACGAAAGGTTATAAATACAGGCGGCCGCACGGGGCCGCACCCTAAGTTGTATCACCTACCATTTATACAGCACCTTGCCCGCTGCTAGGCCAATGCCGCCGAAGAGTGAGCCTACAAATAAGGTAGAAGGTTCTACATCGGGTAGGCTGCCATTAAGGGTTTTTATTTTTGAAAAACCGCCCAGAATCCCATTGACAGATGCCGATACCCATTTGGGTAAATTGGCCGTATTTACTGCCGGATTGGGGTCAAAATAACCATAACTATACCAAGGCGAGGAATTGTTGTTGATTTCTGTTTTCCAATAATCGAGCGACGAAAGCCCGGCGGCAATAGCCATCAGCAAAGGCATTTGCAACCCGGTATTAAGCCCTGACATAGCTACTGAGGTTTCTGCTTTTAGCAAACATAGCTTCACCGAATCGGGGTCGGCACCCGACTGATTCAGGGCGACAAGCAGTTCGGTTATTAATCCTTGCTGAGCTTCGTTGAAACTAAGCGGTGTGTTATAAGCGTAGGCATTGGCTACATCGGGAATAATAGATTTCATCCCCATTTCCTGCACCCCGCCCGGGGTGCCATCCATATAATTAGTGCACACAAAGGTGTAAACAGTATCATTAAGCAAATCCACAGAAAAGGGATTGCCCAGCACCGCAGCAACAGCACCCAGGCCTTGAACCTGAGCAATTCCCAGCTGGGTGTAAGGGTTTATGGTTTTAAAGAGTTCCATGATTATAAGATAAATTGACAATTATTAAATGTCAATTATTAAAGTACCGGTAATTCAATTATACTACTCAGCGAAGTAGATTTATCTTTAAAATAGTGTTCGGCTTGAAATTGATAGGTAGCTCCCGAGGTTAAACCCGTATATTCATAACTTGCTGCATCGCCCATCCAGGATGTTGCCCAGTTAATTTCTCCTTTTTTTCGAAATTTCCACACATAAGTTGTTCCTCGCATAAATCTTTTGTCGCGAGCTTTAACTGTTCCGGGAAACAAATTTTTGTTTTTTACAGCCAGACCCTCCACTTTATATCCTCCACCATTTTTTGCCACCGCCATTCCGGCACTTAAAATTACCTCGTCGCCAAAGGCAACATTAGCAGGCAGATTAGCTACCGTTTCAACATATCTACCAACGCCCTTATACATGTTCTCTACCTCTGTCCGCCGATTTTTAAGAGCAGCGGTTCGCTGAACACCGTTTGGTAATTCATAAGCTGCCTCTAATTCATCAATGGCATCGCCAAACTCAACCAAGGTTGGGTCAGCCGGCACAGGGTTAGGTGCTTTAAAATTTGGATTTCCCGGAGGGTTGGGGTCGCCTGTAATCATGGTTATGACTTTTCTGCCATCACCAATAAGGCCCAGTGCTGTTTTTTGAGAAAGACCAAGTTTAACTTTCCAAGATTTGTTTGTACTCATTTTTTTTATTTTTTTATATTTGTAAATAGGTTGGCACTACCATGTTAGGGCCGTTATTGAAATTTTAATGGAACAAATGTCATATTTATTTGGAAACTCAGAATATCTATTTTAAACTTAAAGC
>CANJNG010000075.1 GCA_947475205.1 Bacteroidota bacterium | reverse complement strand
AACGACGTTTTTCGTCCGTTCTTGCAAACGAATCTGACACTAATATAGTGTGTCTTTCTTCTTGTTTCTCTTTCTCCATTTTGAGTTTTTTGTTTTCAAAATGTGTCAAGTTTTTTTAGGAGATGACAAGGAGACCCTAACATGATTCAAGGAGACCCTAACATGATTCAAGGAGACCCTAACATGATTCAAGGAGACCCTAGCACGATTCAAGGAGACCCTCGTATCGATTTTTGTGACCTCTAATAAATGCAAGAAATCAAATAAATAAGCCATTTGTTAAAATCCACCCCATCGAATTTTAGTATTTTTTGGCAACTCCCCCACAAAACTCACCGCCCACTAAACCCTACTAAATTAGCTTTGCCACCTTCTTTCACGAAGCTAATGAAATTGCACAAACATTACATTCTCTCTATTTGCCTGATATTGCTGGCAAATACCGTGTTCTCTCAACAAAAATATACCATAAGCGGTGGCGTTAAAGATGCCAAAAACGGCGAAGAACTCATCGGAGCCAGTGTTTACACCAAAGAGAATCTCACAAACGGCACTTCCACCAATGCCTATGGGTTTTATTCCCTAACTCTACCGGAAGGCAAGCACACCATTTCGGTGCAATATCTCGGGTATCAGTTGTATTCGAAGGAAGTTGAATTAACAGGAAATCTCAAATTGGATATTGAAATGGGAAGTTCATCAAAAGAGCTTCAGGCCATTGAGGTAAAGGGAGAGAAGGACAATATAAACGTAACCGGAGCTCAAATGGGCGTTACGAAAATTGATATAAACGAAATCAAGAATATTCCGGTGATATTTGGCGAACGCGATGTGTTGAAGACCATTTCGCTGCTACCGGGCATTAAATCAGCCGGTGAAGGAAACGCCGGGTTTTATGTTCGTGGTGGTGGAACAGATCAGAATCTGATACTGCTCGACGAAGCTCCGGTGTATAATGCCAGCCATTTGCTGGGTTTCTTTTCCGTGTTTAATTCCGATGCCATTAAAGACCTAACGCTTTACAAAGGCAATATGCCTGCAGAATATGGCGGACGGCTCAGCAGCGTGGTGGATATCCGAATGAAGGAAGGCAGCCAAAAGAAGTATGTGTTTACGGGCGGAATTGGGCTCATTGCTTCACGCTTAACGGTGGAAGGCCCCATAGTGAAAGACAAAGGTTCATTCATTGTTTCAGGACGAAGAACGTATGCCGACCTATTTCTGAAACTAATGAAAGACACCGCTCTCAAGAAGACTCAACTCTATTTCTACGACCTCAATCTCAAAGCCAACTACCGCATCGGGCTTAACGACAGAATCTTTGTTTCGGGCTATTTTGGCCGAGATAAATTAGGTTTATCGGGTTTATTTGGGATAGATTACGGCAACGCCACCGCCACAGCCCGTTGGAATCACATTTTCAATAGCCGCTTGTTTTCAAACACTACCTTTATTTATAGCAATTACAGCTACAAAATCAATCTTGATTTGGGCGGAAGCAAAATCGACATAACCTCTAAAGTACAGGACTGGAATGTGAAGGAAGATATGCAGTATTATTTAAACACCCACAACACCATCAAGTTTGGGCTGCAAAGCATTTACCACACCTTTGTGCCGGGTGTAATTACAGCCAGCGAAAACAGCGGATTCAACAGCAGTGAACTTCCCCGCAAATATGCTTGGGAAAACGCCCTGTATCTGCAACACGAAAAGGAGTTTGGCAACCTCATAAACATCAACTATGGCCTCCGGGTATCGGCATTTAGTTTAGTTGGCCCCGGAACGTTTTATACTTTTAGTCAGGATAGCGTAAACCAAGGGCAGATAAGCGATTCCACCGTTTTGGGTAAGAACAAATTCTTGCAAAGCTATCTCAACTTTGAGCCAAGGGTTTCATCAAGTTTTATTTTGGATGAACGCAATTCCATTAAAGCATCCTATAGTCGGAATGTGCAGAATCTCCACCTACTTAGCAATAGCACCACCACTTCGCCCACCGACCGCTGGATTCCGAGCAGTAACAACGTTAAGCCCGAAATTGCCGACCAAATTGCATTGGGCTATTTCAGCAACTTCAAAAAGAATATGTTTGAAGCCAGCGTGGAGGTGTATTACAAATGGTTATACAATCAGGTGGACTACCGCAACAATGCCCAGCTTAGGGGCAATAGCTTTATAGAAGCCGATTTGCTCACCGGGAAAGGCCGTGCTTACGGGGCTGAATTCTTCCTGAAAAAGAAAACAGGGAAGCTGTATGGATGGGTGAGCTATACCCTGAGCCGCACTGAGCGTTCATTTGAAGGTATCGACCGCGGACGCTGGTTTGCCGCCAAGCAAGACCGTACCCACGATGTGAGCATTGTGCTTATGTATGAGCTTCATCCTAAATGGGTAATTTCAGCTACATGGGTTTATTACACAGGAAACGCAGTAACATACCCGGCAAACAAGTATGAAATGAACGGAAAGGTCATTACGTATTACTCCGAACGAAACGGATACCGAATGCCGGCTTATCACCGGATGGATATAGGGCTAACATGGAACCGCAAGATGACCGAAAAACGTGAATCCTCTTGGAACCTCAGCATTTACAATGTATATATGCGTGAAAATCCTTACATAATTCAGTTCAAGTCTTCAGGCAGTCGTTCTTATGCCGAACAAACGGCTTTGTTTAAGATTGTTCCCACCATTACCTATAACTTTAAGTTCTAAGTTAGTTTCAAGTTCAAAGTTTCAAGTTGTTAACGCAAAAAATATACAGACTAAAAAAAATGAAAATATTCAATTCAATCTCATATTACCTTATCGAAAAGTTAATCGTTTTTAAAACTTTAAACTTTAAACTAATTACTTTAAACTTAATAGTATTAGCTTTCTCTTCCTGCACCAAAGAAATAACGCTCGACCTTAAAGAAGCCGATATTAAATATGTAATGGAAGCCGATATGGACGATAGTTTGGGATTCAGGATGCACATTTCGCTAAGCCAGCCGTACTACAACGACAACACTTTCCCGGTTATAACCGATGCCGCCGTTACCCTTTCCGATAATGAAGGAAACAGCCGAAACATTGCCCATAGTGGAGATGGATGGTATAAAGATTCTACGTTTAAAACCGTTGTGGGACGAACTTACACGCTTAAAGTTGTGGGTAAAGATGTTGAGTATATTGCCAGTTCTACCGTTCGTCCCACGATAGGTATAGGATATATCGTTGCTCAGAAATTTAATTTCGGTGGTGGAAATGATGGTCCAATCCGTGTATTGCAACTATGGTATCAAGATCCTGCAGGTGCAGGCGATCATATTAGAGTAGTGGTCAATAACAAGAAAGACCCTTCATCGGCATCCAACATTAATTTGCAAGACGACAGGTTTAATGATGGCTTGGTGTCGCAATTATTTCTTTTTAGCGGCGGCGGAGATGACGATGGTTACAGAATACAACCCGGTGATACCGTTCACCTTAGCCTTCAAACGATTGACAAAGCTGTGTATGACTATTTCCTGACCCTCGACCAAATAAGTGGACAAGGTGGCGGTTTTGGCGGAGGCGTAACTCCGGCAAATCCAACCACCAACTGGAGTAATGCCGGATTGGGAGTATTTAATGCATGTACCGTTAGAGGACGGTATTTTGTTGTACCTGATTAAATACAATTGGCAGGAAGATGACCCAGGTTTTAATGAAATACACTGTTCTTGAGTAAAACGATATTGATTTCTAGTTAAACCAATTATGAATCCAAGTAAAACAGCTTTTATTACCGGTGCTGCCCACGGACAAGGCCGGGCTACTGCCATTGCCTTAGCTAAAGAAGGCATAAATATTGTGGCTTTTGATATTGCCAAACCGTTAAGCTATCCGGCATATTCATTTGGGTCGGAAGATGAACTCGACACCTTAAAAAAGGAGTGTGAAAGATTAGGCGTTTCCTGCATTACCTGCAAAGGCGATGTGCGTAAAGATGCCGATATTGTTGCAGCTGTTGGAAAGGCTATGTCTGGTTTTGGTAGGATTGACATTCTGTTCAACAACGCTGGGATTTGTGCCTATGGTTTAGCCCACGAGCTACCCGAAGAAGAGTGGGACTCCATGCTCGATATTAATCTCAAAGGTGCTTGGATGGTAGCCAAACGTATTATCCCGATAATGATGGAACAGAAATCTGGAGTGATCATCAATAATTCTTCTATTGCCGGGTTACGAGGAATGAACCGCTTGTGTCATTACACGGCTTCTAAATGGGGACTAACCGGCCTCACTAAAGCTTGGGCTATTGAGTTAGCTCACTATAATATTCGTTCTGTTTCTATTCATCCCACCGGAGTGAATACTCCGATGAACGATGGCCTTGCCGCAATGGAAGGTGCAACTCCGCAGGAAATAGCAGAACGCAGTGCAGGGAATTTAATAAATGTTCCGTGGATTGAAGCCGAAGATGTGGCGAATGCTGTGGTGTTTCTCTCCTCCGATAAAGCCCGTTTTGTAACCGGGTCACAGTTTGTGTTGGATGCAGGACTGCTGACGAGATAGAATACTGACTATTACATATTTACATATGAATAAAGGGATTATGAAGTACTAAATCCTGTTCTGAATGGAACTATTTTAGCTTGTATAAAGAGTAAAAACCAATACTGTTTACAAGCGTATATTTTTTAGCTAATACTTCCTTCACTTTTAAAGTACATGAATCTATTCTGGTATCGGGATTGCCAACAATATAAACGTAGTCTATCTTTTTGGCAGGGTTATTTAAGTTGCTTTTCCAACTAATACAAGGCAATGTGCCATTCGGTATATCACCTAAAATTAGGTTTGGCATTTGGGCGTCATTCCATTTTAATGGAAAATATCCAGTCTGAGCTTCGTAATTATCCAATATTACCATTGGTTTTTGTATTCCGGGGAAATTGCAAAAATGCAGGAATAGCCAGTTGTCGAGGTAATTTATAGGCAACACCACTGAGTTGGGCTTTATTTCCTTCCCTAATTTTACACACTGTTCTGCTTGTTCTGATAAGGATTTGATTTGAGGTAGTAAATACGATGCCCGATAATATTGTATAGATATAATAACTGAAACGCTGAGAATCTGAAACCATTTGGGCAGTTTTTCTGACGAAATCCAAATGATTAAAAACAAGAAGAACAGCAAACAAAGCCGCAACGAAACAAAGCCTGCCGAACCATCGGAGTCGGCTAAGGTGAAGTAGAGTATTAATAATATTGCAGAAAGAATAATCCAATAATCGTTTGATTTCACTAAAAAAGAAAGTTGTTTGTTACGCAACTTAACAAATGAATTAAGCTTCACAAAGCCAGTAATTAATAATACGGAAGCCAGCACATAAACAATTTTTTGTGAAAACATCTCTTCATCTTTGGTATAAATTACCAGTAATCGAAGAGTTTTCAGCCATTGTGTAAGTTCATTTGTGGCTACAAATATTTTGTCGTTACCTAATATTCCCGAACTGAAATAGAGATAACTTAATATAATGCCTGGAAATGAGGCAAGAGCAATAAATGAAAGTTTTCTCCACATAGCATCCCATCCTTTCAATTTTAAAAAGTAAATATATAATGTATGAGTTACACAAACGAATTGAATTACTGCAAAAACAAAAATGTGACAACTATATGCCAAGCTATTTAAAACCATTAAAATCAAGATTTCCTTAATTCTAAACTCATTGGTGGCAGTACGAATAAAGTAGCTAATGCTGAGAAATAGAAATATTAATCCAAAGCAGAAATTGTAAAAGCCCAGAAAAAATATAAAGGAGTAGATAAATGGAAAAATAAACCAGCTTATCCATACTTCGCCGTCCGAAACTGTCTTAATTAACGATCTGAATGAGTAGGCCAACCCTATAACTGCACTGGAAAGAGCTGTTTTAGAAGCAACTATTACAGAAAACACATTAAACAGCCCTGCCAAATATATATGTCCAAACCAATTGGGTACTATTAAAGGATTAAAAATAAAATAACTGTCTAAAAAAGTACCATTTCCTCCGATGAGTTTTTCTAACACCAATTTGGCATTGTATAAGTGAGCAGCCCCATCTAGCGAAACAAAATAACTTACTCCTAAAATAGGTGCTAAATTGAGGATACTAGCAATAAAGAATAACACTTCTTCAAAGTGAATTGATTTGAGTTTTGATATAATTGGTAACATATACTACATAATAATTAAATCTCAATCACCAAGCCATCATAGGCCAATCGTATGTGTGATGGGAGAATACTCTCAATTTCTGTGTGCACACCCAATTGGTGGCTTATATGGGTGAAATAGGCGATTTCTGGTTTTATATCAGCAACGAAATCAATTGCTTCCTGAAAAGTAAAGTGCGAAATATGGTCTTCTATCCGTAGGGCGTTTATCACTAAAACCTTGCATCCTCGAATCTTTTGGCGTTCTTCTTCGCTAACGGTTTTGGCATCGGTGATATATACAAAATCGCCAACTCGAAATCCTAAAACAGGCATTTTGAAATGCGATACTTCCACTGGAATGAACGTTACATCATCTATTTGGAAGGGGGCGTTGGTGATTTGATGCTCATTGATAAGCGGCACGCCGGGATATTTAGGTTCTTCAAAAATATAGGGAAATTCACGGCGGATAGCTGACCACACCCGGGGAGTGGCATACACATCAAAGAATTTCTTAAAAATAAAATTATAGGCTCTTACATCATCAAGCCCGGCAATGTGGTCTTTGTGTTCGTGTGTGAAGATGAGAGCTCGTACATCGTCCACCGGATTGTACCGCAACATTTGCTGGCGGAAATCGGGACCTGAATCAATCACAAACTTCTTTCCGGCAACTTCAATCATTACTGAGGTTCGCAGCCGTTTATCTCGCTGGTCAGCAGAGGTGCAAATAGGGCAAGGACAGGCTATAACCGGAACTCCTTGAGATGTACCTGTGCCGAGGAATGTAACTTGCATCAATTAATAATTAATAATACATTATTGACATTCGATAGCATCCTAATTTTCTAAAACTTATTGGCCAATTGTCCGCAGGCAGCATCAATATCCTTCCCACGGCTTCGGCGGATATTTACAATTATGTTTTTGCTTTCGAGGAATCGGCAAAAGGCATCAATCTTATTATCATCTGCTTTCTGAAATTCGCCACCCTCAATGGGGTTATACTCTATAACATTCACTTTACAGGGAACGTTTTTGCAAAAATCGGCCAGCTCAGCAGCGTCTGTAAGAGTATCATTAAAATCTTTAAAAATTATATACTCAAAGGTGGGACGGGTTCCTGTTTTGGCATAAAAATACTTTAGTGCTTCGGCTAAATTTTCCAACGTATTGCTATCGTTGATGGGCATAATGTGGCTACGTTTTTCATCGTTGGCCGCATGAAGCGAAAGGGCAAGGTTGAATTTTGCACCATCATCTGCCAGTTTCTTTATCATTTTGGCTATGCCTGCAGTGGAAACGGTTATTCGGCGAGCGGCCATTCCCAAGCCCTCAGGCGAAGTAATTTTTTCGATACTGGCCATCACATTGGCATAATTAAGAAGGGGTTCTCCCATTCCCATATATACAATATTGGATAGTGGAATTTGATAATTGCTTTCGGCCTGGCGTTTTATTTCCACCACCTGGTCATATATTTCGCCGGGTTCGAGGTTGCGGAGACGTTCCATTTTCCCGGTAGCACAAAACTTACAGGTTAAACTGCACCCAACTTGGCTTGATATGCAGGCCGTCATTCTATCAGAAGTGGGGATAAGGACTCCTTCCACAATTTTATTATCAAACAATTTAAAACCACACTTTATGGTGCCGTCGTTGCTTTTTTGATAGTGTGCTGTTCCAATGGAATTAATCACAAAATTCGTATCAAGCCACGCACGAAGATCCTTGGAGAGGTTGCTCATTTCGGTAAAGGAGCGTGAACTCTTATGCCAAAGCCATTCATAAACCTGTCGTCCACGAAATTTGGGTTGTCCGGCATTTACAAACGCTTCCTCTAATTGGGCGAGCGATAAACGGCGGATATCTTCTTTTGTGGCGATGGTTTGCATTCGGGCAAAGATAAGAAACTGTTTGCACCAATGCGGCGGCGATTATCAATCCGATGATTAAGTGTTGGCATAAGAGCCAGACTCTTGCTTAGTTAGGGGTGAAGTCCACCATCCATTCAATGCTTATGCCCAAAAAAAACAATTCCAATTAACCCCTGTTCGGCGTAGGCTGTTAATCGTTGCATCCCTACGCTTGGGATTACAGCCATCTTGCCTTATGAATATGTTCTCCATTGCCTTTTGCATTAAAACATTGCTTCTGAATGCCAAATCTATGGCTTTATTTGTTTTGTTGCTTTTACGGCTGGAAGCAGGATAAGACAAGCGTAGTGGGACACTACGATTAACGGGGAATTATTGTGTGAAATTGAAAATAAACTCTCGTTAATTAGCTAACATTTTGATTATTAATCATAAATATTTCATCTGCTTTTTTGCATGAAGGCATTCCTACGCTTCGGAATGATGCTATGGAAACCCTGGAAGCATTCCTACGCTTCGGAATAATGATATGGAAACCCTGGAAGCATTCCTACACTTCAGAATCATGCTATGGAAACCCTGGAAGCATTTCTACACTTAGTAATGATGTTATGGAAACCCTAGAGGCATTCCTAAACTTCAGAATTATGCTATGGAAACCCTGGAGGCATTCGGGAATTCTATAATCGTATTTTGGAAACCATAGAGGAATTCTTTAATCCTCGAAATGATATTGATGCGGCTTTCAGGGTTTGGAAAAAGAATAGAGAAATTGACGAATTAAGTCACCTTGTTAATTTCTTGTGAATAAATAATGGGGTCTATTTCGAGGGGTGTTTTGTACCTTCATACCTAAAAACGCAGGTTGCAAACCTGAGCCAACTCGTGTTTTGTTTCACAAACGAATCTGTGAGTAGAGAAAAGAAAGAAGCCTTGGTGAAGGCGGTGTTTTGAAATTTGTTGAAATATTTACCATTTTCTCACAAAATCTTCGTTCCATCGCATCAATTTGCAGCTATTTTTGCTGACAACTAAAAACTATGATTAAAAAGATTTTCATCGGCCTTGCCTTGTTTATTGTGCTATTCCTGGCTGCACTCGTTGCCATTCCATTCCTTTTCAAAGATAAAATTATTGCAAAGGTGAAATCAGAGGCCAATACTTACCTGAATGCCAAGATGGACTTTGGCGATTTCGACCTAACACTAATCCGAAGTTTCCCCAATCTCCGCTTCGAATTGCAGAACTTCTCTTTGGTTGGAATAAAAGATTTTGAAGGCGACACCCTTGTTTCTATAAAGAACTTCATGGTAAATACCGACCTCATGAGCGTTATAAACGGCGGTCAGATAAAGGTAAATGGTTTGTTTTTAGAACAACCACACATCACAGCCTTAAAACTTTCAAACGGTTTGACCAATTGGGACATTGTAAAACCCAGTACCACGCCCGCAGCTGAAGAAAAAAAAGAAAGCAAACCCTTTTCGCTTTCGTTAAAGAAGTTAGAAATAACCGATGCAGTTATCCGTTTTGATGACGATAGTAGCAACATTCACACCTTCTTGAAAGATTTAGATTATGAACTAAGCGGTGATTTCTCCGATGCACAAACCACACTTGAAAACGAGCTAAACATCGAACGGATGGATGTGAGCTATGGCGGTGTGAAGTATTTCAGCAAAACCAAGGTGGCCCTGAAAGCTGATATTGATGCCGATTTAGTGAAATCGAAATATGTATTGAAAGAAAATTCACTTTCACTGAATGCTTTGGAGTTGACATGGGACGGCTGGGTAGAAATGCCTGCCAATGACATTACGATGGACATTAAGTTTGGAGCTAAGAAAACCGATTTCCGTAATATTCTATCGCTTATCCCTGCGGTGTTTATGAAAGATTTTGAAAGCATAAAAACAGGAGGTAAACTTGCGTTGGATGGCTTTGCGAAAGGTGTTTATAACGACAGACTGCTTCCTGCCTTCGGCCTAAAAATATTGGTAGACAATGGTTTTTTCAAATATCCAAGTTTGCCGAAAGAAGTTAAAAACATTGCAATAAATGTAAATATCTCCGGGAATAAAACACCCGACAACACCGTTATCGACATCAAGAAATTCCATTTTGATATTGGCGAAAACCCTGTAGATATAAAAATGCTGGTGAAAACCCCTGTGTCTGACCCCGATATTGATGGCGAAGTGCAAGGCAAAATTAATCTGGGCAGTCTGGCTGATGTAATGCCATTAGAAAAA
The DNA here is from genome assembly GCA_947475205.1 of Bacteroidota bacterium. Lineage (GTDB taxonomy): Bacteria > Bacteroidota > Bacteroidia > JAIBAJ01 > JAIBAJ01 > JAIBAJ01. Next base: position 8,315 of record CANJNG010000075.1, on the reverse strand, counting down.
GACGAAAAGCTGAACGGAACCATCATTGCCGACATAAAATTAGCCGGGAAACAAAGTATGATAGACCGCAAGGAATATGAGAAATTCAAGGCCGATGGCTCGCTGATTATTATGGATGTTGTCTATAATACCACTGCCGTAAAACTTCCCGTAGAAATCAAAAAGGCTTACCTCAACTTCTCTCCGCAGTTTCTGGATTTAACGCAGTTTGAAGCCAAAGTGGGTAAAAGCGATTTGAATTTGAAAGGGAAAATCGAAAACTTCTTGGCGTACTATTTCAAAAACGAAACGCTGAAAGGCGATTTTACTTTCCAAAGCAATGTGCTGAATGCTGACGAACTTATGGCCAGTGTGCCCGAAGATGGCGAACCTGCAAAGCCGGACACAGCGGCCACTACAGCCCCTGATGTTCCGGCAAACTTAGATTTACGATTAGCCACTAGCATTGGCAAATTGGTTTATGATGTGTATGATTTGAGTGCTATTTCGGGCGTGGTTACCGTTAAGCACAAACAAGCCGACCTAAGCAACTTGAAAGCAAATATGCTGGACGGGCAAATAACAATGAACGGAAAGTATAACGTGGAAAACATTAAGCGTCCCGTTGTAGATTTCGATTTTGATGTGGTAGGTTTCGACATTCAAAAAGTGGTGAAAACCTTCAACACGGTAGATAAACTGGCACCAATTGCCAAACAATGCAGCGGGAAATTCAGTACCACAATGAAACTGCAAACGGCTTTGGATTATAACCTCAACCCCGACCTTAAAACCATTAATGGACGAGGTAATCTAACTTCAAATGCAATAACAGTTGCCAATTTTGAACCATTAAACAAAGTAGCCGATGCTTTGAAAATGGACAAATACAAGAAGCTGACCCTTGACAATGTAAACCTTACTTATGAATTTAAAGATGGCCGAGTTACGGTGAAACCGTATGATTTGAAACTCGGCAAGAGCAATGTAAACATTGCCGGAAGCACCGGATTTGATCAAACGCTTGATTACGATATGAAATTCAGTATCCCCACCAGCGAAATGCCGGCCCAAGCCACACAAGCCGTTACCGGACTTTTGGCTCAGGCAAATAAAGCTGCCGGAACCCAATTAAGCTTGGGTGAAAAGATAGATATTGGCGTAAAAGTAGGCGGCACAGTTACCAAACCTACCGTTAAAACAGGACTGAAAGATGCTGCTAAAAATGCTATCGATGACCTTAAAAAGCAAGCCGAAGCCAAGGTTAAAGAAGAACTTGAAAAGGCAAAGCAAAAAGCTAAAGAAGAAGCCGACAAGCTAAAACAACAAGCACAAGACCAAGCCAATAAACTTAAAAATGATGCCGAGCAAAAAGCTAAGGCAGAGGCTGATAAATTAAAAGCAGAAGCCGAACGTAAGAAAAAAGAACTGGAGGATAAAGCCAAAGCCGAAGCAGAGAAAGTCAAAAAAGAGGCTGCTGAAAAGGCGAAGAAAGAAGCAACAAAGGGCTTAAAAGGTTTGTTTGGAAAATAGTTAGAGGCTATTTTATGTTTGAATCACGCATTTAAGCACGTGTTTTTAAGAAATTGGCAACATATTGCGAATAGGCTTAAAAGGCCTTTTAACCAATTTATGATGTGGGTTATTCATATGAAATATGAAATTTCTAAACGGGCAGTTTGAAGTGTGCTCAATTAGTTCGGATCTTACAATTAAAACTACATTTGCCCACAATCAAAAAATGGAATTTAGTGCATCGCAAATTGCCGATTTAATTGGCGGAAAAATAGAAGGGAATCCCGAAACCAGAATTAATAACGTTTCGAAAATTGAGGAAGGACAGCCCGGCACTTTGTCGTTTTTAGCCAATCCCAAATATACACCCTACATATATTCCACTTTAGCGTCTGCTGTTATAGTTGGCGATGATTTTATTGCCGAACAAGCCATTTCGGCTACGCTTATCCGGGTATCTGATTCTTATAAAGCATTTGCCACTTTGCTTGATGTATATAGCAAGTTAAAGTCGAACAAAACCGGAATAGAACCCTCGGCTGTGATTGCCAGCAGTGCTAAAATTGGCGATAACGCCTACATAGGCGGCTTGGCCTATATTGGCGAAAACGTGCAAATTGGCAAAGGCAGCAAAATACATCCGCAAGTATTTGTGGGCGATAATGTTAAAATCGGAGAAGACACCGTTGTGCATTCCGGCACACGCATTTATGCCGATTGCGTTATAGGCAGCCATTGCCTTATTCATTCGGGAACCGTTATTGGTGGTGATGGATTTGGTTTTGCCCCCAATTCAGATAACAATTACAGCAAAGTGCCGCAAATTGGGAATGTAATTCTGGAAGATTATGTGGAAATAGGTGCAAATACCACTATCGACAGAGCAACATTGGGCAGCACAATTATTAGAAGAGGAGTGAAATTAGATAACCTGATTCAGGTGGCTCACAATGTAGAGATTGGTGAAAACACGGTTATTGCCGCACAGACCGGAGTGGCGGGTTCTACTAAAATCGGGAAAAACTGTATGATAGGCGGTCAGGTAGGAATTGTCGGACACCTAACGATTGGCAACGATGTTAAAATTGCCGCCCAGAGTGGGATAGGCACAAACATAAAAGATGGCGAAATAGTTCAAGGTTCGCCAGCTTTTGCAGTTGGCGACTATCGCCGAAGCTACGTAGTATTTACCAAACTTCCTGAGCTTTACAAGAAAATTAATGAATTGGAGAAAGCTTTGAAGGGATAAGCTCAGCTGATATAATCGCCAAAACGGTTGCCTAAATTGTCCTCCTCCATGCACTACTTCCTTTCCGATTTTCATTTAGGTGTGCCAACTCACGCCAAAAGTTTGGAACGTGAAAAGCAGGTTGTAGCCTTTCTCGACAGCATAAAGCATAATGCTGAAGCCATTTATTTCGTTGGCGATTTATTTGATTTTTGGTTTGAACATACTTATACTGTACCCAAAGGTTTTGTTCGGTTACTGGGAAAAATGGCTGAACTGGCCGATAGTGGAATTACCATACATATATTCACCGGCAACCACGATATGTGGATGTTTGACTATTTGGAACAAGAGATAGGTGCGAAGATTCACAGACAATCCATAACCCTAAATCTTAATGGAAAGAAACTCCTTGTAGGCCATGGTGATGGCCTAGGCCCGAGAGATTACGGGTATAAGTTCATTAAACAGGTATTTGCAAACCCGGTGTGTCAATGGCTTTTTGCCCGGCTTCACCCCAACTTTTCTTTTGGCTTGGCTAATTTCTGGAGCAGAAGAAGCCGTGTAGCCAACGGAGATTCCGATGAAGTGTATCACGGCGATGATAAAGAATTCCTAATGGTGTATTGCAACGAGATAGCAGACCGTGATTCAATAGACTATTTCATTTTCGGCCACCGCCATCTTCCTTTAGATAAAAAAGTGGGTAAGCATTCCCGCTACATTAACCTTGGCGATTGGATACGGTATTACACTTATGCCAGCTGGGATGGAAAGGAACTCCTGTTGAAGGAATGGAAAACCTGACACGCCACCCAAAAAACACCTGACATAACCTGCACCACTAAACAGCGTGGCAGAACTTTTTGTCAGCTTTAGCTTTCCTATAATTTAAATAATCTAGGTTAAAAGCAACTAAAACCCTTGATATTGTAGCGTATTATCAATTGTCAATTATCAATTGTCAATTATTAATTCAACCCGTGCCAAACTCATTAGCACAAGATTTGACAATGGGGTATCAAGTTCACAACAATAAATAACAAACTTAAAAATTAAAAAAATGGAAGATCACTTGAAAAAATTTCTTTACGCTGGAGTTGAATTAGCTGCTGCTTCATCTGAGCGTTTCACTAAATCTGTTACTGATTTGGTAAAAAAAGGTAAAATCTCTGATGCCGAAGGCAAAAAGATGGTTGATGAGTTCTTAGACAAAGCTGAAAAAGGCCGTAAAGAACTTGAAAAACGTTACAACACCATCTCTGAAAAGTTAGGTGTAAACAATTCAGAAGAAGCTGAATTGGAAAAGTTGAAAAAGAAAGTTGCCGACCTAGAAGGTAAATTAGGCAAAGAAAAGACTGCTAAGGTTACAGCTGCTAAGGCTTAATTAAAGTAGGTTTTAAAGGTTAAAACAGCACGGACCCCGCCACAAGCGGGGTCTTGTGCTTTTATAGTGTTCCATAATTAAACGAATAGTTTTTGTTCATAAACAGACCGAAAGCATATAGTTATATCTGTACTTTTGTCTAAATATTAATAATAACATTATGGCTTTCGAACTACCTAAATTACCTTACGCTTACGATGCTTTAGAGCCTCATATCGATGCTCGCACGATGGAAATTCACCACACCAAACACCATCAGGCATACACCACAAACCTAAACAATGCCATTCAAGGTTCTGAATGGGAAAATAAATCCATTGAAGACATATTAGCCAACGTTTCAAAGATTTCGCCTGCGGTGCGGAACAACGGTGGTGGTTTTTATAACCACAATCTTTTCTGGACAGTGCTTTCGCCAAACGGAGGGAAACCTTCTGCCGAACTTGCGGCTGCCATTGAATCGGACTTAGGCGGCATGGAAAAATTTAAAGAAGATTTCACGAAAGCTGCAACTACCCGTTTTGGGTCTGGCTGGGCTTGGTTAGTGGTTTCGGGCGGGAAATTAGTGATTACCTCATCACCCAATCAGGACAATACTTTAATGGATGTGTCGGATGTGAAAGGAACACCAATTCTTGGCTTAGATGTTTGGGAACATGCTTATTACCTCCATTACCAAAATCGTCGCCCTGACTATATATCTGCGTTTTTTGCCATCATTAATTGGGCAGAAGTGTCGCGTAGATTTGCTGCTTCAAAATAAAAATGTATTCCCAAGTAAAAGCCCAATGAACTGCGGTTCATTGGGCTTTTTTATGGAGAAAACTCTCGAATCTATACTTGAGATAAATCGTGCATATTGAATAAAGAAAAGACATATCCCTTTATTTCTATTCCGGCCATTACAATTGTACTGCTTGGAATTATTTGCTTTTTCCTTGCTAAAGAATATGCATGGAAGGGCACAGATGGTAAGGGGTACACCCGAATAATCAGCAGTGATGGAAAGGGGTACTATGCCTATTTGCCTAATATCTTTATCAATAAATCTATTGCCCATCAAATTCCCGATAACCGTTTTATATTGGAAATAAATGGCCGGGGCGTAAATAAATACTATGCCGGAACTGCTACCTCAATGCTTCCGTTTTATGGTTTAGGATATGGCATTGCCAAGTATCAGGGCAATGAATTAGACGGGTATTCGCCTCCATTTCAAAAAGCAATAAGCCTTGCGGGAATATTCTATTTGGTAATCGGGCTTATATTTTTGATGAAGTTTTTACGGCTTTACGAAATCAGTGAACCTGTAATTGCATTTACACTGCTTGTTATCGTTCTGGGTACAAACCTGCTTAAATACGCAGTGCTACATCCGGCAATGTCGCACATTTATTCTTGGTGCTTTATTGCTTCATTTCTGTATTTTTCCAAACAACTATTATTAACTGCGAAAATTCGCGACCTGTATATCGCTGCTTTTCTGTTGGGGATAATTGTTTTGATTCGGCCACTTAATGGATTGATTATTTTGATTCTGCCGTTTTTAGCTGGAACATGGGCAAATTTTAAGCAAAAGCTATCTCTTTTCTGCAATGTGAAAAATATCGCCTTTAGCGGATTTATTGTTTTAGCTATTGTCTTTATTCAAGCCTATCTATGGCATATTCAGTCGGGGCAATTTCTGCTTCATAGCTATAAGGATGAGGGCTTCTATTTCAGTTCTCCTCAAATTTTGAATGTGCTTTTCAGTTTCCGAAAAGGCTTATTTATCTACACACCAATCACCCTGTTATCACTGCTTGGTCTAGTATTCATCGCCAGAAAAAGTAAGTTTCAGGCATACTCATTTCTGGTGTTTTGTGCTGTTTTAGTTTACTTTATTAGTGCCTGGTGGAACTGGTATTACGGCCCATCGTTTAGCCAACGCACCTTTGTGGAATATTACGCCATTACCGGACTACTGCTGGCTACTGCGTTTTACTCCATAAAATCAAGACTTTACAAAGTGTTGCTCTATACTGTAAGTGTGTTGTTAGTCATTTTAAATCTTACCCAAAACTATCAATACCATCTCGGTATTCTTTCGGCTTGGGATATGAATATTAAAAAGTATAGCTATGTGTTTCTGAAAACTTCACCCAAATATATAGGCTGTTTGGGTGGGAATAATGACATCTTACTCTACAATCCAAACCCTAAAACCGTGTTTAGCGGTTTTGTTAATTTTGAAAAACAGGATTCCAAAATGCTTATAGAACAGCATAATTATGATAAGGTTAGTAATTCCAACGTGTGCAATTACACAGGTAGAGAGTATAATTTTTCATACACAATCCCTGTAAATACAGGCTTCATAACTCGCAGAGGTGTATTTATGAATATGAGTTTAGACCGATTGGAACTTGACCGCAAAAGCTGTACAAATGCCTTAGTGGTTTTAGGAATTATAAATGCTAAAGGCGAAAATTACTTTTACTCTGCTTTTCCAATAAATGAAGTCCCTTCGGACAAAACCGGGAAGTGGGCAAAAATGAAGTATTCGGTTGAGATGCCTGCTATTCGGGCTGTTGATGACAAAATAGTATTGTATTTTTGGAATAGAAACAAGCAAGCCTTTTATTTAGATAATATTAGGATTGAGGTGATAAGTGTAAATTAAGGTTACCGGAATCCAATTTGCCCCTTTATTGGCCGTAAAGCTTTGGCTTTGGATAATTTTACCCAAAATATCTCTCACCTCCAACACTCCCTTTTGGCTTGATTGGGCATTGAACTCAATTGTAGTAGCTGAAGCTGTTGGGTTTGGATATATTCTGAATTTGTTTCCTCGTTGTTCTTTGCCTTCGGAAGCATCCACCAATATTTGCGGCATATCCGTAATGGTATGCAGGGTTTGGTTGGTGATAACAGGTTGGTTAAAATCGAAATAAATATCGGCATCATTAAATATCTGCACACCATGAGCAAGGTCGCGGTTTTGTTCCACATGATAGGTTAAGAAACCGTGGCTACCTAATTCGTTCGTGTTGCTATCAGGTAACAGAATATTGTTAAATGTCCATTCCAAAACACGCTGTCCACTCTCCCTTGAACATGTCTTTGCCGTTGAATTTCACTTCTACAGTCTGGCTTTGGTAGCCTTCGCAAGTAAGAGCTATGGTGTAAGTGCCTTTTTCGAGTTTCCCAAACCGGAAAAAGCCCCAAGCATTGGTGGTTGATTTTAGGTTGAGGGTAGCGATTTCGGCTTGCACTCCTTTTAGGTTTTCGCCGGTGGCAGCATCCTTTATGCGGCCTTTTATGTCGATGCCCCTATCGGCATTTTTGCTTTCGGGCAGCAGAAACATGTGATAGAGCGAATAGCTAATTTCGCTGTAAATACTTTTTGAGGCCGACGACACTTTGGGCATATAGCTCCAGGCTTTATTGAGCAGCAGCACCCGTTCACGGGTTTTCAGCGACCGGCTTCGGAGATACACCGTGCGGGAAATCAGTACTGATTCCAGTGCCGCTTTGCGGACTAAAATGGTATCTATATCGGTTTGGGTATAGTTTGCTGCGGCCAATTCTGTGGCGTTTTGCTCGGCCACCTCATTTAGCACCAACAAAAACACCAGCATCTTTTCGGGATTGGTGCGAGCCGCCAGATATTCGGCATAACCAAATACTTTCCACATCTGGGGGTTATCGGGATAGGCTTTTTCAATAAAAAACTTCGCATCTTGAAAGCATTTGCGGCATTTATCCATTTCTTTATCCAAATTTTCTGTATTCTCAACAAGCTGGCCTTCGATTACAAAGTCCGGGTCAGGAACATAAGCCGCTTCAATGTCGGCATCCCAATCGGCAAGAAAGGTTGCATCAAACGTAGGGTCGAAGGCTGCAAAGTCAGCCTGATGATTCTGAAATGAATGCAACATGCTCCGTGATTCTCCAAGCATTTCGGCATCATCAATAAAATAGTCGCGGGTGATTTCCTTTTCTTTCATTATAGATTGATAAAATTAGTATTTAGGAATGGCAAATTTATAACAATTTAATGTAATCTAATAAACATCTATTATTTGTTAGTAAACATTTAATATAACTGTTTATTATTTTAATCTTAATCGTAATAGATTTAACATTAAACAAAATAAAACTGAAACAAATCAATAACCATTTAATATTTATTATCAACTATTTATTAATTTTCAAAATACATTT
>CANJNG010000074.1 GCA_947475205.1 Bacteroidota bacterium | reverse complement strand
ACGACGTTTTTCGTCCGTTCTTGCAAACGAATCTGACACTAATATAGTGTGTCTTTCTTCTTGTTTCTCTTTCTCCATTTTGAGTTTTTTGTTTTCAAAATGTGTCAAGTTTTTTTAGGAGATGACAAACAACAAAAGCCATTGCAGGAACAACAAATGCGATTGAAGTAACAGCAAACGCCACTGATGGAAAAACAAACCCCGAGGATGAAAACACAATAGTTCTCCCAACTTAATAATTGCAGGGTTTTTGTAAGGGCAACAATCAAACAGGTATTTCCGATAATTTCGCCCAATAAGCGATTTTGAATACCAATTCCTGAGCATTTAGAAAAAACTGTGAGAAAACTCTACCCAAAACTATTCTTAATAGCTATTTTGCTTTTGGGTGGGCATACCGTTTTCTCACAAATTATGATTATTAGTGGTAAAGTTTTATCTTCTGAAAAGAATAGCACACCCATTGCTTTTACATCTGTAGGAATTTCAGGCACCAATAAAGGAACCGTAACTGATAGTTTGGGTAATTTTAAACTGCAGGTAAACAAAGCCACCGATAGTTTGATAATTTCAAGCATCGGCTACAAAACACAAGTTGTTGCAGCATCCGCTTTCTCTCCCCTCTCCCTGGGGAGAGGGGCTGGGGGTGAGGTTGTTTACCTCTCCCCCGAAAGCTTTAATCTTCGCGAAATAACAGTACTTCCCGGCGAAAACCCCGCCTTTGCCATCTTAAGACGTGTGGTAGACGAAAAGCCCAAAAACAATCCTAAGAACATTGACTTTTATGAACTTGACCGATACGAGAAGACACGTTTCGATTTGAATCATTTTACTGAAAAAATAAAGCGAAACGTTATTCTTCGTCCCTTTGATTTTATTTGGGAATACGCCGATACTACATCCGATAGCGTAACATTTCTACCTGTTCTATTTAGCGAAACCTATAGCCGGATATTTCATAGAAACAAGCCCAAAGCCACTAAACAATACATTATGGCAACCCGCACAAAAGGCTTGAAAGGTCCTAAGATTATGAAGTTTGCCAATGACATGAATTTAGAAACCGATATTTATTCCAATTTCGTTTCCATTCTCGAAAAGAGCTTCCCCAGCCCCATCAACGATAATTTTAGGCTCTATTATAAATATGTATTAGCCGGTGATACCGTGTTTTATAAAACCGGCCTTCCCTGCCGAAAGATTTATTTCAAACCCCAAAACACAGGTGATGTGGCTTTCACAGGTTACATTTATGTCGATACGCTGAGTTGGGGCATTGTGCAAGCCGATTTGCGATTCACGGTACAAGCCAACGTGAATTTTGTTCGGAATTATTACGTTCAGCAGCATTATACCAAACCAGATGGCCAGCATTGGATGCTCACCAAAGCCGAGGTGTTGGGTGATTTTACTGTGGTGGAAAACTCCTCGGAAATGACGGGCTTCTTTGGCCGGAAATTGGTGGTGAACAAAAATATCACCATCGGCCAACCCAAAGAGGAAGTGATGTATATAAATGCTTCACTGCCTATTGAAGCCGACACCGCTCAAAATGTGTCGGAACAAGCTTGGAAGAAACTTCGTCCTTACGGTTTAAGCACTTACGACCAGGGTGTGCTAAAAATGGCCGATAGCTTGGCTAACAATAAAAAGTTTAAACGGTTGGCCAATGCAACCCTAACCCTTACAACAGGCTTTTATCCTCTCGGATTGATTGATATTGGCAATATCTGGACATTTTACAGTTATAATCTCTATGAAGGTTCAAGATTGAAACTTGGGATTCGTTCGGGTAAGAAAATGGACAAGCATTTCAACTATTCGGCTTACGGGGCTTATGGCTTAGGCGATGATTTGTGGAAATACGGTGGGCATTTCAATTGGAATTTTGGACTGAAAAATCCTTTTCAACGGAAGAATATCTTAGGTATAAGTTATAAACATGACCTCAACCAAGCCGGCCGGTCCGACCAAATGATACCACTTGACCATGTTCTTACTTCGCTAATAAGAACTAACGCTTTGAAATTCCGCACACTCAATACCGATATTCAAGCCTTTTATGAACGACAATGGTTGCCGGGCTTTACTACCCGAGTTACAGCTTTTCACAAAGAAATAAACACCTATGGTAAGTATTCATTGTATTCAGTAAACGAAACTCCCAGTTTCAACACTGCTGAAAAATATACAGATGCCGGATATCAGCTTTCCTTCCGTTACGCCCACCGAAAAGCCAATACCGATGCCCGTTTTGGCGATGGTTTTGGCGGAAAGAATACAGCCAAACTTCCAACGCTTTCGGTTGAATTTACCTGGGCGAATTCCGGAATAGTGAATAGTAATTTCGATTACTCAAAACTCCGCGTAAGGCTCGAACATCGCAGCAAACTTAACCGTTTGGGCTACACTGACTGGATGGTCGAAGGTGGAAAGCTCTGGGGAAGACTGCCTTGGCCTTTACTTTTTACACCCACAGCAAATCAAATGGTGCTAGGCGACAAAGTGGCTTTCAATTTGATGAACTACCTTGAATTTGTTTCTGATAAATATGCTACAGCACAAGTGGAACATCACTTCGATGGGCTTTTTCTCAATTACATACCCTTGGTAAAAAAGCTGAAATGGCGGGAGTTTGTTTTTGGAAAGGTGTATAGTGGAAGTCTTTCTTCAGAAAACAAACTAGCAGGCTATCCAATGCTATATGCCACACAGCCAATGGGAAAACCCTATTACGAAGTGGGCTTTGGCTTTGAAAATATCTTCAAAATAGCCCGTATCGATTTTATTTGGCGATTGGATTATGCCGGAAAACCGGGAACTTATCCCTTTATAGTGAAGCCGAGTTTTTACTTTAAGTTTTGAGGTGGGATAACTAAACCCAACTACCAGCTTTACAACAAATACAATTAAAGGAAAATCAGTATTAATAAGATTATCAGGAGAATCGAGCGTCCCAAAAAACCTATTTCGTAATCGTTACTGCACTCGATGTAACAGTATTGCTTGCATTCCCTGATCTGTCTTTCACATAAATGGAAAATGTTGCCGATTCCTGAGTTGCGTTTGCGTCAAGCAGCGAAACACTTCCCAATTTAATATTCACAAAGCCCGAAATAGCTATTTCCGAATTGGTGGGCGATAACTGCTTTAAGCGATACTTATAAGTAACATTGTTGCGGCTATCGGTCAAGAAAACATTGCAAACGGTGTCGATGTTTTCACCCAAATCGCCATCGCCGTCTTTATACGAAATCCGAAAGGTAATAGAATCAGTAAATTGCTTTACATTGGCAGGGGTAACGCTTTCAAAGCCAATAGCGGGAATAGGACTAATGGTGTTTTTTTCTTTGGAGCAAGCGGTAATGCCGGCAATCAATAAAGCTGCGAAAGCAAGGGATAAGTAGTGTTTAGCCATTTAAGGTAGGATATAAAATGAAAAGAAGGTTTTGTAAGGTAAAGGAAGATCGGAATAAGGGAATTCAGTATTGAAGCTATGGTCGCCATCGTTGGTGTAAAACCGGAAATAAACCACCTTGTCGGGGCTGAAATCACCCGTGTTTACCGAAGCCATTAAATACTGCTTTCCGTTTCCGGGCAGAGTAAATACAAAGGCCTGATATTCTTTAAAGCCTGGAGCAGAAGCAGTAAAGTTATCCGGCTCGTAGCTCATCTTAAACTTGTTGTAGAGTAAATTGGGTACTGACGTGCTATCGTCGGTAACCTCAATAATTAAACTCATTGCAAAATTCTTTGCCACAATAAAAGGATTGTAATAAACACTGTCTATCCTACTATTGGTTTCAGAAAGAGGTTGGAATTGTGAATTTACGGCAACATAATATGCAATAGTAGGTTCTGAATTGGGGTAATGTGGCAAATTCCCAAACATATCCCTTGCTCCATTGGTAATCCAGGTTTCGATGGCAGAGATTTTATCGGCTTCGAGCGGAACACCAATGTTATCCTGTGGCATCCTATCGTTTTGGTTTACAAAGCAGCAATTAGTTAAGCGTTCATACAATACCGACTTCGCTTTATCAAAGGGAATCACCCGAAAAGCAAACGTGCTGTCGTTGTTGTTTTTTATGATGGGATGATATACTAGTGTGGCATAAGAACTCTCCAATGTACGGAAATCTGGTTCAAAATTCCCATCATGACATCCAGGATTGGCACAGCGGGGTTGGAAAATATTGCGATGCAATGCCACAAACGAACTGGGGTCGAGCGTATCTACCGGAGCAGGAGGAGTTACATAATCTACATCATCGTAAGGGTTTTTGGTGCTTGGGGTTACATCTTTCCAACAGCTAACCAATACACAGGAAATCAAGGCAAAAAGAGCCAGACAACTTACTATTCGGATTTTCATCAAGGGCAAAGATATTCCTAAAAATAAATATAAAAGAAAAAAATGAGATTTGATTATTGAAGGTCTTATACCCTTATTCTGTTGAAATCTTTTCCCAAACTAAAATTTGGCACAATAATTTGAGCCTACTTTCGTTATTCAAATAAAATTTGAAATCCTTATCCACCCTAAAATTTCTTATCCTCCTTGCCTGTCTTGGGTTTGCTCAGATTTCATTCGCACAATCGAAAGAAATTAAACCACCCAAAACCCGCATCCTGTTTATGTTTGATGCGTCTCAAAGTATGTTTGGACGGTGGCAAACGGGAGTGAAAATGGAAGTGGCTAAGAAGTTGCTTTCGAACCTGCTCGATAGCCTTGCAAGAGTAGATAACCTCGAACTGGCTTTGCGGTGCTACGGCCACCAAAGCAAATTCCCTCCTCAGGATTGCAAAGACACGAAGCTGGAAGTGCCTTTTGGCCCCAACACTGCCCTGAGAATTAAGAACCGAATCAATGAATTGGAACCTCGGGGTACAACGCCTATTGCCTACAGTTTAGAGAAATCGGGTGATGATTTCCCACCCTGTTCCAACTGCCGAAACATAATTATTCTAATTACAGACGGTATCGAGGAATGCAGCGGCGACCCTTGTGCGGTTTCGGCCGCCCTGCAAAAGAATGGCATTGTGCTAAAACCATTCGTTATTGGGGTAGGCTTGGGTGTAGATATTAAAAAGCAGTTTGAATGTGTGGGAACCTATTACGATGCTGCCAACGAAAGCCAGTTTCACACTGTTCTGAATGTGGTTATTTCGCAGGCTTTGAACAGCACCACCATGCAGGTGAACTTATTGGACATTTCGCAAAAACCTACTGAAACCAATGTAGCCATGACCTTTTATGATGAATTTTCAGGTCGGATAAACTACAACTTTGTGCATACCTTGAATCATCGTGGCAATCCAGATACCTTGCAGATTGACCCCTTGGGAACATATAAAATTGTTGTGCACACCACTCCACCTGTAGAGCAAGATAGTATTAGTTTGGTTGCCGGTAAACATACGGTTGTTGGGATTGATGCCCCTCAGGGCTTTCTTTTACTTAAAACCGGAGGCCGCAGTGAATACAAAAACCTGCAAGCCATTGTTCGCAAAAAGGGAGAAATGAATACCCTGATGGTGCAATCTTTTGATGAACCCGAGAAGTATATTATCGGCGACTATGATTTGGAGGTGCTTACTCTTCCAAGGCTTTATCTCAACGATATCCAAGTTTCTCAGAGCCACACCACCACCGTTTCCATTCCTCAGGCCGGGATAGTAAATGTATTGAAAAAAGGCCCGGGCTATGGTAATATTTGTATCGAAGAAAACAATGAACTCAAGAGTATTTACACTTTAAAAGAAAATTATCTGCAGGAAAATATTGTTTTACAACCCGGTAGATACCGCATTTTCTTCCGTCCCAAAAGTTCCAAAGAATCTATTTATACCATTGAAAAGCAAATCAAGGTAGAATCGGGCGGCTCTGTAATTGTACAACTATTTTAGAAAGAAATCTTCCCATCCCATGAAAGACTACAAAAAATACTACCTCCTTCCAGCTACTCCCGAGGAGGTTTATATCGCCCTTACGAATCCTTTCACCATAAGGCTTTGGACCAACGAGGAAGCCGAAATGAGTGAAGTGCCCGGAAGCGAATTTTCAATTTTGGGAGGAAGTATCGTTGGGAAGAATCTGGAATTTGTTCAAAACCAAAAATTGGTGCAACAATGGTATTTTGGTGACGAGGGTGCTGATTCAATTGTAACCGTAAAACTGCACCCCCACAAGGACGGCACATCGGTAGAACTGCTTCACACCAATATTCCGGATGAGGCTTTCGAAGATATTGTTGAGGGCTGGAACGAGGTGTATATAGGAAACCTGCGGGAGTTTTTCTCCGAGTTTTAGGCTAAGCTATTTAAGCAAAACTCCGCTTGCTTCAAAAACCATTTCTATCTTAGGTTCCGTAATCTTTTCAATTTCCTCTTTCTTTTGGCCGTCGTCTTCAGCATAGTGCTTTAGTTCGGCCACCGAAGTAGTGTCCATGCTAGCAGTACCATTAATTATAGCTGTTTTCCCTGAGCAATCTTTAGGTACAAAAAATGCGTAATCTTTAAAGGTAATCCTTACATCTTCGCCACCCTCATTCTTTAGCGTCATCCAGCAGCCTTTTACTTGACAAACACCAGTGATGGGTGCTGTAACCACTGCCGTAACGGGTTTCCCTTCTTTCATTTTGGCATTTAAGTCTGCCATAGTTATTGGAGCTGATGCATCAAATTTTTCGCCAATAAAACCCTCTGCGGATTCTTTAGCAGGTTGGGTATTGTTGCAGGAAAACAAAATAGGAACTAAGAAAAGGAGAAATGCTTTTTTCATCTTAAATATTTTGAGGCGAAATTAAATGAATATCCGTGTTGTGATAAGTTTTAGTTAGAAACTCTACCCAAAATCAATTCCCCTTCATTGCAGTTTGATTCTACTTTTGTTCCGAATGAAAAAAAATTCATTATTTCTGTTTCTTATAGTTGTTGCTATTATGTTTTCGGCCTGCAGGGAAGATAGCGTTGATTCAAACAAAAGCATTTTCAGATACAACGAACCCAAGAGCGTAACATCCTTAGACCCTGCATTTGCCCGGAATATGGCCAATACCTGGGTGGTAAATATGCTGTTCAATGGCTTGGTGCAGTTAGATTCCGACTTAATTGTTCAGCCCTGCATTGCCAGTCGATGGAACATTTCTGAGGATGGACTATCTTATCATTTTTGGTTACGGAAAGATGTACAGTTCCACCCCGATCAAGCCATAAAGCAAGGCAGAACGGTAACCGCTCATGACTTTGTTTATAGCTTTAATCGCATTCTTTCTCCCGAAACTGCTTCGCCCGGACGGTGGGTTTTTGCTATGGTGGATACCTTGAAAGGGAAAGGCTTTTCGGCACTAAACGATTCTGAATTGGTAATAAAACTCAGAAAATCTTATCCCCCATTCTTGGGGATTCTATCAATGCCCTATTGCAGCGTTGTTCCCCGGGAAGCGGTGGAGAAATACCAAAACACATATCGTACCCATCCGGTGGGCACTGGGCCCTTCCAGTATTTTATTTGGAAAGAAGGGATAAAATTGGTGCTGCATAAAAACGAAAATTATTTTGAAAAGGATAATTCCAATCAAAAACTCCCCTATATAGATGCTGTTTCTGTAACGTTTGTTAGCGATGCCCAATCATCTTTCATGTCGTTCCTGAAAGGTCAAACCGACTTCTTGAATGGGCTTGATGACGGGAGTTACAAGGATGCAATTCTCACGCGAAAAGGCGAATTGAAACCTGATTTGCAATCGAAATTCTATATGCTTCGATCGCCTTTTCTAAACACGGAATATCTCGGGTTTATTGTTTCCGATACTGCTACGGCTGTGAGGAATAGCGTAGTGTTGAATGTAAATTTCCGGCAGGCAGTTAATTATGCCATTGATAGAAAAAAGATGCTGAAATACATCCGAAACGGAGTTGGATTTCCTGGCGAAGGTGGAATAGTGCCACAGATTTTGATGACCGCTAATCCATTAGATTCAGTTCAGAAACCACAATACGGCTATACTTACAATCCTGCTAAAGCGAAGGAATTACTTGAAAAGTCAGGCTATTTTAAAAAGTACAACGAGCCCGAAGTGAAATTATACACCACGGCTCAATATGCCGATTTAAGCGAATACATACAGAAGCAGCTGAACGAATTAGGTATAAAAGTAAGCTTGGAGCTTAACCCACCGGGCACTCATGGTGAGTTGGTGGCGAAGTGTCAAGCTCCTTTCTTTCGCAAATCGTGGGTAGCCGATTATCCCGACCCCGAAAATTATCTATCTTTACTTTATTCTGAGAATTTCACTCCAAACGGTCCCAATTACACGCTTTACAACAATCCTAAATTTGACCAGCTTTACAAATTGGCGATGCAAAACAATAGCCATCCCGAACGATTGGCTATTTACCGAAAAATGGATAGTTTGGCTGCTTCCGATGCTCCCGTAGTGGTGTTGTTTTATGACGAATCTCTACGATTTGTAAATAAGCGAATCAAAGGCTTAGGAACAAATGCAATGAATTTACTTGATTTGAAACGGGTGAAGAAGTGAATTTCTAATTCCAACCCACTTTCCAAAATCAAGGAAATTTCCTAAAAATCCATTTTCCACTACCCTTTTTATGGTATCTTTGCACACTAATTCTTATTTAGAATTGTTTTAAATAAAGAACTTTTTCAAAACCAAACTGTTATAGAAGTATGATTACCGTAAGCGAAAGTGCTAAAAGCAAAATTCAAAGCGTGTTGACCGAAGAAGGAGCAACCGAAAATAGTTTTATCCGCGTGGGTGTAGAAAGTGGCGGATGTAGCGGCTTAAACTACAAGCTAAAATTCGACCACGAAATGAAACCCGATGACCAAATATTTGAGGATAAAGGCGTGAAAATTGTGGTGGATAAACGCAGTTTCCTTTACCTCATCGGCACCGAACTTGATTATTCAGGTGGCTTAAACGGAAAGGGTTTCACCTTTAATAATCCCAATGCTAACAGGACTTGTGGGTGTGGGGAGAGTTTCGCTGTTTAGTCTCTTATAGGAACGCTAATGACACAAATTGGACGAATTTTCGCCAATTCAGTTTCTACTACGTTCCCAAATAACAAAAAATGAGTCAAGAAATTATAGACGAGGTAATTGCCTCCGATTACAAATACGGCTGGAGTTCGGATATCGAAACCGAAACCATCAAAAAAGGACTTACTGAAGATACCGTAAGGCTTATTTCCAGCAAGAAAAACGAGCCCGGATGGATGTTGGAGTTTCGGTTGAAGGCTTTTCGGCATTGGCTAAAAATGACAGAACCAACATGGCCTAATGTTCAATATCCCAAAATTGATTTCCAAAATATAATTTATTACGCTGCCCCAAAGCAGAAGATTGAATTGGAAAATCTCGATCAGGTTGACCCTGAGTTAATCAAAACATTTGAGAAATTGGGTATTTCATTGGAAGAGCAAAAGCGACTTTCAGGCGTACGGTCAAACATTGCAGTGGATGCTGTTATAGACAGCGTTTCGGTGAAAACAACCTTCAAAGAAACCTTGTACGAAAAGGGAATTATTTTCTGTTCGTTCAGTGAAGCTGTGCAGGAACATCCTGATTTGATTCAAAAATATTTAGGTACAGTAGTACCTTATACCGACAATTTTTATGCAGCTCTTAACGCAGCCGTTTTTAGTGATGGTTCCTTTTGTTATATTCCTAAAGGCGTGCGTTGCCCGATGGAATTAAGTACGTATTTTCGTATTAACTCAGCAGGAACAGGCCAGTTTGAACGCACATTGCTTATCGCCGACGAAGGTGCATACGTGTCATACCTTGAAGGTTGTACGGCTCCAATGAGGGACGAAAATCAGCTTCACGCCGCCGTGGTGGAATTGGTGGCTCACAAAGAAGGCGAGATAAAGTACAGCACGGTGCAAAACTGGTATCCGGGCGATAAGGAAGGCAAGGGCGGGATTTACAATTTCGTTACCAAACGTGGGATTTGCTTGGGCGAACGTTCCAAAATTTCATGGACGCAGGTGGAAACAGGTTCGGCTATTACTTGGAAATACCCTAGCGTAATCCTGAAAGGTGATTATTCTGTGGGCGAATTTTATTCGGTGGCCGTTACCAACAATTACCAACAAGCCGACACGGGTACGAAAATGCTGCATATTGGCAAGAATACCAAAAGTACTATTGTAAGCAAAGGAATTTCGGGAGGACACAGCAACAACAGTTATCGGGGTCTTGTGCGGATTGGCAAGAAAGCCGAAAATAGCCGCAATTTCAGCCAATGCGATAGTTTGCTTTTGGGTGATAAATGCGGGGCACACACGTTTCCGTACATCGAAGTAAACAATAAATCAAGCAAGGTGGAGCACGAAGCTACCACCAGTAAAATTGGTGAAGATCAAATCTTCTATTGCAAGCAACGTGGCCTCGACAACGAGAAAGCAGTGGCCTTAATCGTTAACGGTTATTGCCGCGATGTGCTGAACCAATTGCCAATGGAATTTGCAGTGGAAGCACAGAAGCTGCTTTCGATAAGTTTGGAAGGAAGCGTGGGGTAATTTATAGAAAACTAAGGATGCAATTTAATTGTGACTATTCGCCAAATTAGCGTCATTAGCGTTCCAATCTTAATAAAACAAAATAATGATAAGCATTAAAAATCTCTCGGCTCGCATTGAATCCAAAGAAATACTGAAAGGTTTTTCACTGGAAGTAAAACCCGGCGAAATTCATGCCATAATGGGGCCAAACGGGACTGGAAAATCTACCTTAGCTTCCGTATTGGCAGGCCGAGAAGAATATGAAGTTACGGGCGGCGAAGTAACATTCAATGGCAAGAATCTCTTAGAACTTTCTCCGGAAGATCGTGCTAGAGAAGGCGTTTTCTTAGCATTTCAGTACCCAATAGAAATTCCTGGCGTGAGCAACGTGAATTTCCTGAAAACTGCAATGGCTGAAATTTACAAGTACCGGGGTTTAGAGCCGCTATCAGCCAAAGATTTTTTAGCATATTTCAAGGAAAAGCAAGCTATTGTTGAGATGGGTAATGACCTAACTAAACGTTCGGTAAACGAAGGGTTTTCTGGGGGAGAAAAAAAGCGTAACGAGATATTCCAAATGGCAATGCTAAACCCTAAATTGGCCATCTTGGACGAAACAGACAGCGGCCTCGATATTGATGCTCTGCGGATAGTGGCCAATGGCGTAAACAAAGTGCGGAACAGCGAGAATGCCTTTATTGTAATTACTCACTACCAAAGGCTATTAGATTATATCATTCCCGATTTTGTACATGTTATGTACGATGGCCGCATAGTAAAATCGGGCGGGAAAGAACTGGCCTTGGAACTGGAAGAAAAGGGTTATGATTGGATAAAGCAGGAAGTTGCTGAGGAAGCGTAATAATTGAACTACAAAATGACCACTACCGCTGAGCTTCTGCCTAAAACTACCTTGCAAAACTTACCTGAATTTTTGGTCAGACTGCGAGAGACTTCCCAAAAAATATTTGACAGTAAAGGCTTTCCGGGCAACAAATCCGAAGAGTATAAATATTTGTCGCTTGATACTGCTGCCTTGCGGTTGAGCTTAGACGGCCTACCTAAATTACAACCAACACCCAAGAATCTAAGTAAATCTCTCATTTCTTTCAATGCATACATTGTGGTGGTGGTGAACGGTGTATTGGATATTGAGAACAGTAAGCTACCTATATCGGAATCTGGTGTTTGGGTTGATTCGTTAAAAAATACATTACATACCAAACCTGAATTTGCAAAGGAAATTGGGCATTTGGCTGACATTTCAGATGGCTTTGTGGCCAAGAATACAGCCGAGTTTACCGATGGTTGGGTACTGAAAATTGACAAGAACGTAAAAGTGTCGAAACCTATTTATTTGGTGAACTTGTGTACAGGCGATGCTTCATTTTTTCAAAATACTCGCAATCTCATACACGTTGGCAATAATGCCGAAGTGGATATTTACAAGCACACATTGAGCTTGGATTTAAATTCCGAAATTTTCCAAAATGGAGTTACGGAAGTGTATGTGGGTGAAAATTCAACCGCTACTTTTTCGCAGATTCAAGAAGGTGGAGAGAACCTTAACTCAGTGAATTATTTTGTGGCCAATCAAGCGGCCAACAGTGTTCTAACTCACAATATTTTTACCCTTTCGGGGAAGGTTGTTCGCAACAATACCCAGTTAGTTTTGGCAGGAAAGGGAGCAGAAGGCAATATGAATGGCGTTTTTATTCCTTCGAGCGGCGAAACATTCGACAACCACACCCTCGCCGACCACCGAGTGGCTCATTGCAACAGTAACGAACTATACAAAGGCGTGGCCTTAGGCAAAGGTTCAGGGGTGTTTAACGGGAAAATTTTCGTTCGGAAGGATGCCCAGAAAACCAACGCTTACCAAAGCAACAAGAATATTCTGTTGAGCGACGATGCCAATATTTACACCAAACCGCAGCTTGAAATTTACGCCGACGACGTAAAATGTAGTCACGGTAGCACCACTGGTCAGCTTGATGAAAAGGCTATGTTCTATATGCAAGCTCGTGGCATTGGTCAAGATGCTGCTCGTAAACTATTAGTAAAAGCCTTTTCGGGCGAAGCCGTGAACATGGTAAAAAATGAAGCAGTGAGGGAGTTTTTGGAAGCAGCGATAGATAGGAAGTTGAATAACGATTAAGTTTTTATCAAGAATAGAAAATGACAGCTATTGAAAAACATACAATAAATGTAACGGCTATTCGTTCACAATTCCCTATCCTAAGCCGCAACATAAACGGCAAACCCTTGGTGTATTTGGATAACGGAGCTACTACCCAAAAACCGCAACGAGTGATAGATGCAATTACGCAATATTATGCCAACGAAAATGCCAATATCCACCGAGGCGTTCATACCCTCAGCCAGTTGGGTACCGATGCGTATGAGGCCACCCGTGAAAAGGTGCGGGCATTTATTGGAGCGAAATCAACTCATGAAATTATCTTTACCAAAGGCACTACCGACAGTATAAACTTAGTAGCGGCCACTTTCGGACGGCAAAACATACAGGCTGGCGAAAGCATCCTGATTTCGGCGATGGAACACCACAGCAACATAGTGCCATGGCAGATGCTTTGCGAAGAAAAAGGGGCGAAGCTTAACGTAATTCCCATCAACGATAAAGGAGAAATTATCTATTCAGAATATCTAAAACTGCTAGAAACCAAACCTAAATTGCTAAGTGTAGTATATGTTTCCAATGCTTTAGGAACTATAAATCCGATAAAGGAAATGATTGCCGATGCCCACAGTTTCGGTGTTCCTGTATTGGTAGATGGTGCTCAAGCCATTCAGCATTTAGCGGTGGATGTGCAAGATTTGGATGCCGATTTCTTTGTGTTTTCGGGACATAAAATGTATGGCCCCACAGGTGTAGGGATTTTGTTCGGAAAGGAAGTTCTTTTGAACGCTATGCCTCCCTACCAAGGCGGCGGCGATATGATTAAAACTGTATCTTTTGCCAAGACTGAATACAATGATTTGCCATTTAAGTTTGAAGCTGGAACTCCTAACATTGAAGCCTGTATCTGCTTGGGC
The DNA here is from genome assembly GCA_947475205.1 of Bacteroidota bacterium. Taxonomy (GTDB): domain Bacteria; phylum Bacteroidota; class Bacteroidia; order JAIBAJ01; family JAIBAJ01; genus JAIBAJ01. The sequence goes on along the minus strand of CANJNG010000074.1, from coordinate 5,194 downwards.
AAAGCCATTGATTTCCTGAACGAAATCGGGCTTGAAGCAATTGCGGAATACGAACATTCTTTATTGACTTATGCCACCGAAAAACTGCAAAACATCGAGGGCATCCAATTTGTGGGGACTGCAACCGAAAAATCTTCGGTAATTTCCTTCAACCTCGAAGGCATTCACCCTTACGATGTGGGTGTGATTCTAGACAAAATGGGCATTGCTGTCCGTACGGGCCATCACTGCACCCAGCCATTGATGGCTTTTTTCCAAATCCCGGGAACGGTAAGGGCATCGTTTGCTTGCTATAATAAATTTGAGGAAGTAGACAAATTAGTAGAAGGTTTGACAAAGGTGAAAAAGATGTTTGCATAGTTTTGTCCCAACAAATGACCTTCCAAGAAAAACAGCAAGAACTGATTGATGATTTCGCCCTTTTTGATGATTGGGAAGGAAAGTACGAATACTTGATAGATTTAGGCAAAAAACTTCCCATTATTGCTCCTGAACTGAAAACTGAGAGTCGTTTGGTGCAAGGATGTCAAAGTCGGGTGTGGCTCAATGGCGACCTGAAAAATGGTAAAGTAGAATTCACAGCCGACAGCGATGCCATTATTACCAAAGGCATAATTTCCTTGTTGGTGAACGTTTTTAATGGCGAAAGTCCAAGTACTGTGGCCAATGCCGATATGGATTTTATCAATAAAATTGGCTTAAAAGAGCATCTTTCGCCTACCCGAAGCAATGGACTAGTGAGTATGATTAAACAAATGAAGACCTTTGCTGTATTAAATAGCTAAGGAGTAGAGAAATTGAAATTATGGCTGCAATAATAGATTCAAAAGATAGTGCATTAGTTGAAAAAGTGTTGGACGTTCTCCGCACTTGCTACGACCCCGAAATCCCCGTTGATATTTGGGAATTGGGACTTATTTATGAAATAAAAATTGACGATGACAAGAATCTTGATGTACTTATGACGCTTACCTCTCCCTCTTGTCCTGTGGCTGAAACCTTGCCGCCCGAAGTAGAAGATAAACTCAGAGCAATTGAAGGAATGAGGTCGGCTAAAATTACCCTTACGTTTGAACCACCTTGGGAAAAGGACTTTATGAGCGAAGTTGCTCAGGTGGAACTTGGGTTTATGTAATCGAAATTTTGCCCTAAATCCATTACCTTTGCCCCAAAGAATATTGTTATGAGCGAAGTTATGGAACTTACAAAAAGTCAAGCCCTTATTGAATTAGAGGAAAATTATGGTGCACACAATTACCATCCCTTACCCGTAGTTTTAAATCGCGGCGAAGGTGTGAATGTGTGGGATGTTGAAGGAAAACGCTATCTCGATTTTTTGTCGGCTTACAGTGCGGTAAACCAAGGCCACTGCCATCCCCGTATCGTAAATGCACTGATTACACAAGCCCAAAAGCTTACTTTAACCTCACGTGCTTTTTATAATGATTTGTTGGGTGAATATGAGCAATTCATTACTAATTTCTTTGGTTATGATAGAGTTTTACCAATGAATACCGGTGCAGAAGGCGTAGAAACTGCCATGAAATTGGCTCGAAAATGGGCCTATGAAGTAAAAGGCGTTGCAGAAAATCAGGCGATTATTATTTTCTGCGAACACAATTTCCATGGGCGTACCACTTCTATTATTTCGGCCAGCACCGATGAAGATAGCCGCAAAAGTTTCGGCCCATTTACACCCGGAATTCAAGTAATTCCCTACAATGATGCGAATGCTTTAAAAATTGCAGTGCAAAATCCCAATGTTGCCGCTCTTATTGTAGAACCCATTCAAGGTGAAGCGGGTGTTGTAGTCCCCGATTTCGGATATTTAAAAGCTTGTTTTGATTTTTGCCAAGAAGCCAATGTGCTTTTTGTTGCCGATGAAATTCAAACCGGACTTTGCCGCACCGGAAAAATGCTTTGCTGCGACCACGAAGGTTTCCGCCCCGATATGTTGATTTTAGGAAAAGCTCTTTCGGGTGGCACATTGCCTGTTAGTTGCGTTTTAGCTGACGATGAAGTAATGCTCACCATCAAACCCGGACAACATGGTAGCACTTATGGAGGAAATCCATTGGCCTGTGCAGTTGCCATCGAAGCCCTAAAAGTGTTGAAGGATGAAGGTATGGCTGAAAATTCAGAAAAATTAGGCGAACTATTCAGAGCAGAAATCGGAAAAATCACTTCTCCACTTTTTAAATTAGTGCGGGGAAAAGGGCTTTTTAATGCTATAGTTATAGATGAGCAACCAGGCAAAACAGCTTGGGATATTTGTTTATTGATGGCCGAAAAAGGACTTTTAGCCAAACCTACTCACGGCAATATTATCCGTTTTGCTCCCCCATTATGCATCAACGAAGAGCAGGTTTTACAAGCCACAAGCATTATTCGCTCAGCTTTAGAGGAAATCTAAATCATTGATTTATTAGTTTGAAATCTCATTTTAAGTATTGGTACATTCTTGCGTTTCTTCTCATTTTGGGAGGAATCACTAGGGCCGAGGCTCAAATTTCAGGAAATGATTTGCATTACTTTGGATACAGCCGTATTCAAAATGACACTTTGGTACTGTCAAAAATAAAGAATGATGATGTTTATTACCTTGCTAAATCACTTTTTGAAAACAAGGTAGTCCTGATGAAATATGTAAAAGACGATGATTTGTATTTTTTGGGTCGGGCACTTTTGCTCAACAATAAATCGGAATTAGAGAAAATTAAGAACGACGACTGGTTTTATTTAGGCACAGCTATATTGGCTGGAAATGCTGACTATCTAAGTAATATCCAAACAGATGATATGTATTTTTTGGGGAAATCGCTACTCGAAAAAAACAAAGCAATACTTGATCAGATTAGCCAATAAGCACGGTAAATAGTGATTTGAAAAATATTTCAAATAAATTGTTTACCTATTAGAAATAAATATATTTTTGCACCCCGATTTCAACAAAATTAGAATTAAGCTATGCAACCTACTTTCAACCCATCAAATAAAAAACGAATTAACAAACACGGTTTTGCTAAACGTATGGCTTCTGCCAACGGACGTAGAGTTTTAGCTGCCCGCCGCAAACGTGGTCGTTGGAAACTGACCGTTAGCGATGAAGGTAAATTCGGTAAATAGAATTAATCAAACCTAGAATATTGAAAGGCTATCTGAAAAGATGGCCTTTTTTATTTTAGAGCTTAACTCCCTTCTTGGAACAATACCGTTAGCACTTATGTATTTATCCAATATCGGCTTTGCCTCATTATCCAAAACATAAGTTGCTACGGCATTAACCACACTAAAGTTTAATTTGCATTTGGTTTAATACAAACTAAGTGATGGTATAACTTTTGCAACGCCCAGTTCTGATATAAATTTGCACCTCAAAATGAAACATATTCTTTCACTCATTGCCTTATCTGTTAGTATTTCAGCCTTCGCCCAACCAGTGCCTTCGCCGGAAAAAGCCAAAAAACTCTTAGATGAAGTTTCGGCTAAAACCAAGGGATTCAGCACAATAAATGCCGCATTTTCTTATAGTTTAGAAAATAAGCAAATCAAGTTAAACGAAAAACAAACTGGGAATTTAATTCTAAAAGGCCAGAAATTCAAACTCACGCTAGCCAACCAAGAAGTGATGAGTGATGGCAAAACTGTGTGGGTGTATATGAAGGAATCGAACGAGGTGCAGGTAAAATCGGTGGAGGATTTCAATGCTGAATCGGAAATTAATCCCACAAAAATATTTACGGTGTATGAACAAGGCTATAAATTTGATTTTGTGAAGGAGGCTAAAATGGGCGATAAAACAATTGCTACTGTGGATTTGATTCCAAACGAACCTAAAAAGAAAAACTACAGCAAAGTGCGGCTCGAAATTGATAAAGCCAGCAAACAAATCACTTCTACCAAATCATTTGGCAAGGATGGAAATACTTACACTTTAACTGTTAGTAAATTCACCACCAATGCAGCTTTCGATGACAAATCGTTTAGCTTTGATAAAGCAAAATACCCCGGTGTGGAAGTGGTGGACTTACGCTAAATATCCCTGTCTTGAAAGTTCAGTTTTCTATTATCGCTTTTTGCTTTTGTAGTTTATTTCTCCAAGCCCAAACCGATACTATTATTGGGTCTATTTCAAAAACTAACTTAATGAAACTCCCCAGTTGGGAAGGTCAATATTTGGATGGATATACAAACTATAAAGTTGATTCGGCTACATGCAAGCGTTTTGAAATTGAACTTCGCAGAGCAAAAGAAATAAAGGTTTTCTTAGGTACTTGGTGTAGCGATAGTCAGGAGCAAGTGCCACGAATTATGAAGATATTGGAGCAAAATATAAATTCCCAAAAGGTAGAACTTGTTGGAGTAAACAAAGATAAAAATAGGCCATTAATAGCTAAAGAATTCGGATTAAGTAAAGTGCCGTCTGTTTTCTTAATCACAGCATCCAACGATACTTTAAAATTGTTTGAAGAAGTGCCATCAAACAACACAATAGAGATGGATATGCTGAAATCTTATTCTGAGTACACAAGAAAAGAGGCCATTAAGGCTTTAGGGGAAATAAAATATGAAAAGCCCATAAAAAGCAGAAATGAATAAAGTAGTTTAAAGACATCTTCGACCACTGTGTAATTGGGTTGCTAGCGTCTGCAATTAGGCCGCTAGCGTCTGCAATTGAAATTTGATTTTTAATTAGTTGGTTGCAATTTAAGACATTAGGAGTTTTAAGGATTTTGAAGGACTTCTAGAGTCGGCGACTCGACTTCATTAGCACACGACTCGACTTCATTAGCACGCGACTCGACTAGTTGTGACGGTGTTTTGCTAGGATGGGATGGGTGGAAGGCTTGAAGGCCTATTTAATCAAATTAGAACTTCCTAATATGCGGATTATGAAATACTAATTACTAACCAATACCATACCCTAAATTAGAGAGTCTGTAAATCATTGCCTGCTCACTTACGTCAAATTTTTTTGAAAGCTCCGAAATTGCAGAATCAATCTCAAGGCTTATGTTGGCAATTTCTTTCTCAACTAGTTCTTTAGGCATTAATAAGGGTCAGACTTATTTTCTGGGGAGCAAATGATTTATGCGAACAATTTTTCAAGTCTAAAGAGGAAGAATTTGACATCTGTTACACCTCTTAGATTCGCTCTAAAATGTTTTATTTTGGAGTTAAAGGACTCGGCGTT
>CANJNG010000073.1 GCA_947475205.1 Bacteroidota bacterium | reverse complement strand
TTTGACCGTAAAAAACAAAATATTGAAACTATATCCTGAAATCGAACCCCAATAAATCATTCTAAGAATTTGTAATTAGGTCAGTTTGAAGAATTATTATAACCGAAATATTGAAAAATGATGCCAATTGCATTTTGCAACGGTCTCATTATAGGGAAAACTTACGATAGTGGTGCTACCTTCAAAAATGAAAAGGAAGTAAGTATCCTAAATGCTCCTCAATTCAGCGGGCATAGCTATATGGAAGCCCGCCCGGCTATCCAATTAATTTTCAGTTCGAATACCCGCTTGGATGTGTCGTGCGGCTTGCCTGTTTACGGAAAGTCTTACAGCAGATTTTACCCCGTATTTTATTTGAATATTCAGCGGTATTTCTATTTTTAGACTGTACAGCCCCGCTACTTATATTCCAATAAATCCTTTGCCGAATTCATCAGCAAACTCACAGCCCAGTTAAGTACCACTAAGGAACCAATTATTCCAGCTGCGGCATCAAGCCACGATAGGTTAAACATCTGCCCGAAGAACAAGGCTGAGATGGCTAAAAGACTGGTAACAGTATCGGCCAAAACATGTAGATATGCAGCACGAATATTGTGGTCGGAGTGGCCGTGGTCGTGCTTTAAAATCAATGCCGAAATGCCATTAACGGCCAAACCAACACAGGCCATCAGCATGGCATCGCCATACATAATAGTCTGCAGCGAAAAGAGTCGCTCAGCCGATTCTACCAGAATCAAAATCCCAACTATGCCTAAAATAACGGCACTGGTGTAGCCACTTAACGAAAGCACTTTAGTTTGATTTCCCTTAGCTCCTGCCTTTTTCTTCCAATGTTTAATTACTCTGTAAGCAACCCAGGTTAATCCCAAAGCCAACACATGCGAACTCATATGCCAGCCATCAGCCGTTAAAGCCATTGAGTTTGATATGAATCCATAAGCTATTTCAGCCACCATCGTTATAGCCGAAATAATCACTACCCATTTTGTTTTAGATTCGTGTAAATCATACTGATGATCATGGCCGTGATCGTGCTCATGATGCGAATGTCTGTCATCGTGGCTATGTTCGTGGGTGTGCATTGAGGCTGTAAAAGTATATGTTTTTCCTGCAAATGAAACAATGTTGCAAAATGAGAATATTTGGTTTATCTCAAGCCTTAATCATTTTTACCCTAAACCTTAGTCCGGCCTTTGCAGAGTCCCCAATCGGTTTATGAATTCTTCATTAAATAGCTCAACACCGGTGGAATTCAAATGATCGTCATCAAAAAAATGAAAGTCATCATTTAGGTTGAGGCTGTGTGCCATATTTAAAAACGGTATATTTTCTTCGACAGCCAAATTCTCAATTGCTTTCATTACTTCACTTTCATTCCTTAATACTAACTTCTTAGGTAAGGGAGCGTAGGTAAAAATCAAACGTTTGTTTTCATTCTTACACAATCTCACTATCTTTTCAAGATAACACAGTTGCACATCAAGAAGCGATTTGTCCAACATAATAGGGTCATAAACCACCTTCTTATTATAGGCAGAATCGGGTGTTATGGCATAACCTTTTCTATACAAAACACTGTCGGCCTCCATAAGTCGTGCATCTAAAAATGGCTTGAACGACAACATTTGGAGAGCATAAAAGCCCTTGAACGCCAAAGCCTGCTCCAGCAATGTGCCGTAATCTGCTTTTGCAGAAACCATATCCAAAAACGACTCTTTACCCGAATTGCACAACGTTACCGGGTAAAGTTCAAGCACTACTGTGGAGGTTTTATGAATATACTTTTTCAGTAAAAAATAACTGTTCAAAGGAGTTTGTGAGGATGAACCTAAATTAAACGTTCTGTAATGTGACTGCAGAAAAATATCCGGATCAAAAGCACGATAGCAATGCGAGGAACCCAAAAACAGAATATCTAAGTTTTGTTCATTCCTAATATCTGCCTGGCTGCGGGTAAATAAGCCCATTTTAAACGGCAATCCTTCATGAATATTATCTATCAATGCCCCCTTTTCGTTCTTTAGTGTAAAAAGCAGATAAACTCCACCTAAATAGGATACGCTAGGCAACACAATGAAAGCAATCACAATGAATAAGTTCCTCAATATTAAAACTGAAAATATATAAATTGTTCATGTCCGTTTACTCCAAACAGACCGATGATTAGCAAGCATATCCAGAAAAACATAAAGGCCGCTTTTCCCGAAAACTTCTTTTCATATAAATTAAACTGCCAATCGGCCAGCAATAGCGTGCCTATTGCAAACATTGAAAGCACAACATTGAAATCGCTTGTCAAACTATTCCAATACAGGAATAAAGAATCTACACCCCCATACCGATAAAATTGACCCACCATTTTCTTTATTGAAAACAATATTTCTCTGATTTTATGCAAACATTCAGCTAGTGAATGAAGCCTAAAAAAAATCCAGGCGAAACAAACAAGGCTGAAGGTTGACAATCTGTTAAACACAAGCTTTAAAACAAACCTATTATTCACGCTTTTCTTTATCCACAGTTCACCCAGTGTATAAACCGCATGCAGCAATCCCCAAATCAGAAAAGTATAGTTTGCTCCGTGCCAAATTCCGCTGAGGATAAAAACCACAACTATGTTTCGAATCCATTTGGCCGTTGTGGTGCGGTTACCTCCCAGCGGGATATATACATAATCTTTAAACCACGATGAAAGCGAAATATGCCACCGACTCCAAAACTCACTTATAGTTCTAGAAAAATAAGGCTTATCAAAATTTTGCATTAAATCAATCCCCATTACTTTTGAAGAGCCTATTGCAATATCAGAATATCCCGAAAAGTCGCAGTAAATCTGAAAAGCAAAAAACAGCGATGCAATCAAGTAATTCCAACCATCAGTCCCGGAGTAATAGGAGTTGACCACTATCGAAAGCCTATCGGCCACCACTACTTTTTTAAATAATCCCCACACCATAAGCTGAAGACCATAAATCACGCGGTCTGTATTCCAAACCTGAGGAGTATGAAATTGGTGCAACACATTTTGCGGACGCTCAATAGGGCCGGCAACTAATTGTGGGTAATACATCACATATAAGGCATAATAACCAAAATGCCGTTCTGCTTTTTGATTCCCCCTATACACTTCTATCGTATAGCTCATCGCCTGAAAAGTATGGAACGACAACCCTATGGGCAGAAGAATATCAATATAAGGAATAGGATTGGGGTGATGAAAAAAATCAGTCAAGTGAGCAAACTGCTCATTAAAAAAATTAAAATACTTAAACATAAACAGAATTCCAACATTAGCTACTATGCTCAAAATCAGAAATTGCTTTTTGCGGTCCGGCTTAGCATTTTCAATTGCTAACCCTGCATAATAATCAATTACTATTGTAATGAATAGTATAAGAATATACACCGGCACGAAGTACATATAAAAATAGCAACTTGCCACTAAAAGCAACAGCCATCTATATTTATGCCTGAGCAGAAAATATAGAATAGTAACACTTATAAAAAACAGGAAAAAACTATAAGAATTGAATAGCATGAATCTGTATCCTCAATTTACAACTGTTGATTGTATCCAAAAGTATTCCTTTTTTTACAATTCTGTACAAATAGTTAAATTTCTGTATATACCGCAGCATAGACTAACTCACTCTATTTCTTCTATAGCAAACGCCATTACCTTTGCCCAAATTAATTATGAAGTATCTTATTCTCATTGTAGCAATATTCGCACTTAGCTTTTCTGATTCCCTTGGTCAAAACAAATCCTTTTTAAATGCTGAAAGGAGTTTGAACAAAAATTCCTTACCCATCGCAAAGGTGCTTTCCTCTGTAGATACACTGGGAGATAATTTATTAACCTCAGATTCATTAGCCCTTTATCCCTCGGTGTCGGGCGGATATGTTGCCGGGAATAATGGTTTTGGCGACAGAGCCAAAGCACAGTCATTTAAAAACGACACAGTATTTGGAGTTACCAAAGTGCTGTTTTTGTTTGGGGCTAAAAAGTATGGAGGAAATGCTGAGTCTGCTTTAAGAGTGCGACTTTATAAATCAAATGGTTTGGGCAATACTTCAAAAGGAATTTATCAACCAGGTGCTCCCAAAGACGTTTTATCTGAGAAATTCCTGCCACTTTCAGCAATAAGCACTACAGGGTTTAGCGAAATATCTTTTGACTTCTGGAGTTGCATGGTGGATACCAACTTTGCTGTCGGTTTTGATTTCGACCCTGTAATAGCAGGCGATTCTGTCGGGCTTTATACCGGATATATGGGGCAAGCCGACAGCTCTGAAATGGCTTGGGAATTACTCAATACAGGAGTCTGGGCTACACTTTTCAGAACATGGCCACTTGATGCTGATTTAGCAATTTTTCCCGTTATTGATTACACTTACACGGGGATTTCAGAAGCGAAAAGTGAAAAGAAAAGTACAGTTTCGCCCAGCCCTGCATCATCATTGGTTTCAGTCATTCCGTTCAAAAAAGGAAATAACTGGAAACTTTTCCTAAGCGATATAAGCGGAAAGATTGTTTTCCGCACCGAAACCAATTGGGCTGAAAAGGCAACTATAGAAGTAGATAAATTTCCCAGTGGAATATACACACTCACCAACGTAGTGGATGGTATTGCCACACAAGAAAAGCTGGTTATTGAATAATCAGGCTAACTCTTAAGTTTCTCTCTCACAAATTCTCCGATTCGGACAATAGCCTGATTCGCTTCAGGTAGTATGCCTGTCCACATTTGCCAAACATGAATCATGTTCGGCCAAACTTCAAGTGTAATATCTACTCCGGCTTTCTTTGCTTTTTCGGCAAAATTCTCACTGTCTGATTGCAGTATTTCTGTATTCCCAACTTGCAATAGCATTGGTGGAAGTCCTTTCAAATCTCCAAATAACGGCGAAACGAAAGGCATTTCATGTAATTCCTTTTTTGCATAAAACTCTGACCAGCGGCGAATGCTTTCATAATCAATATAGGCTTCCTTACCACGGTTGGTTTGGTAGGATGTGCCTGAAGAGGTTAAATCAAGCCAAGGCGACAAGCAAAACGCTGCTTTAGGAAGCGGTAAACCCCGTTCTCTGGCCGCTAAAATTGCAGAAACAGTAAGTCCCCCTCCGGCAGAATCTCCACCAATTAAAATTTTATCGGCAGGGTAACCATTGTTAAGCAACCATTGATAAGCACTTAAAGCATCGTCTAAACAAGCCGGATAAACATTCTCGGGGGCAAGGCGATAATCAACCAAAAGAAACTTTGTTCCGCTTTCTCTGGCCATAATGCTGCACATCTTAGTGTGGGTATCGATGCTGCAAACGGCATATCCACCACCGTGAAAATACAATACTACACCATCCGTTTTTAGCACATCGGGTGTAATCCACAGCGATTTAATTCCGGCAATGGTATCATATTTAACTGTTCCGGCTTTCCGTTGTGGAATAAGTTTGATTGATATAATGAACTGTTTTCGGAGTCGTTCAATTGGCCATTGTGGGTTATAAAAAATCTTTACTACGGCTTTAGTAACCCAGTAAACAACGTGGCTGCGAAATGATGGCAACGAAAGAGATATAAGGAATAAGGTTTAAGGAAATCGCGACGAATTGAATGTTAGTTCTTACCTTCTTTTTGCCAGAAGGTTTGTTAGAAGCTACTTTACAAATCAGCAGCCTGGGCAATAAGTTCAGCCACATCTAGGACTTTTACTTCGCCTTCTTTATTAAAGTGTTTCACCCCATCTGTCATCATCGTATTGCAAAACGGACATCCGGCAGCAATAATGTTAGGATTCAATTCCAAGGCTTCCTCGCTACGGTCGATGTTTACTTCGCGGTCACCAGGTTCAGCTTCTTTAAACATTTGAGCACCACCAGCACCACAACAAAATCCATTGGCTTTGCTACGTTTCATTTCCACTAACTCAGCATCGAGTTTTGCAATAACTTCTCTTGGAGCTTCATATTCATTGTTTGCACGTCCCAAATAGCAGGGGTCATGAAAGGTGATTTTCTTTCCTTTGAATGAACCGCCTTCTACTTTCAAACGTCCAGTTTTAATTAATTCATCAATCAATTGGGTATGATGAATCACTTCATAATTTCCACCCAATGCGGGATATTCATTTTTCAAAGTGTTGAAGCAATGTGGGCATCCGGTTACAATTTTCTGAACTTCATAACCGTTCAAAACAGTAATGTTGTTCATGGCCTGCATTTGAAATAGAAATTCGTGTCCGGCACGTTTAGCAGGATCGCCGGTGCAGGATTCCTCTGTTCCCAAAACGGCAAACGACATTTCTACTTTATTCAAAATCTTCACAATTGCTTTTGTGATTTTCTTTGCACGGTCGTCGAAACTGCCTGCACATCCTACCCAAAATAAAATTTCAGGTTTTTCACCATTAGCCAAATAATCGGCCATTGTTCTAACACGTATGTTTTCCATATTAAGTGTTCCTAGTTAAAAATTGGAATGAATTTATGGTTTTGATTAATCTTCTGTAGCCCAATTTAGTCTGTCCACAGGGCTAAATTGCCATGGTGCACCATTGTTTTCAATGTTAGCAAAAACATTGGCTAAAGCACTTGGTGGTGCTGATTCTTCCATTACCAAATATCTGCGTAAATCTATAATGATACTCAGTGGGTCAATATTTACGGGGCAGGCTTGAACGCAGGCATTACAACTTGTGCAAGCCCAAAGCTCTTCGGGTGAAATGTAATCGTGAAGCAATGATTTTTCGTCTTTGAAATCATTCCCATCCTTATCAATTCCTTTACCAATTTCTTCCAACCTGTCGCGGGTATCCATCATTATCTTACGAGGAGATAATAATTTCCCGGTTTGGTTTGCCGGACAGCTACTAGTGCATCGTCCACATTCGGTACAGGTATAAGCGTCCAATAGTTGTTTCCAAGTTAAATCTTCCACATCTTTTGCTCCAAAACGTCCTGGGGTACCATCTGTAGGTGGAACGAACGATGGGTCAAACATTGCCTTCACTTCGTTTGTAACACTTTCAAGATTTGTAAACTTCCCCTTCTCTTCCAAATTAGAATAGAATACGTTGGGGAAAGAAAATAAAATATGAAGGTGTTTTGAATTAGGAAGGTAGAGAATGAAACCAAACACACCAATTATATGAAACCACCAGCAAAACCGTTCAATATACATTACATAAGTAAGGTTATTGGGCATCCAACCACTCAACCACGGGGAGATAAGAAAGGCTTCTTTTTGTACACCACTATGCGCATAGTGTTCAATGTGGAAATTCTTAATTATGTGTGGCCATTCGTTCATTTGTGTGCTCAAATACCAATCGGCTGCATTCATTGTTAAGAAGGCCGACATCAGCAAAATTTCTATGGTTAGAATAATATTTGCATCGTTCCGTGGCCAGCCTAAAAGCTCTTTCATGTTCAGCCTTTTTAGCTTTACTACATTCCTGCGAGCTAAGAAAACGACACATCCCAATATTACCAGTACGGCTAATATTTCAAATGAATTAATAAGGATATTGTAAATAGGGCCAAGGAAATTAAAGGCCCGGTGAGTACCTAAAATACCGTCAGTGATAATTTCGAGAATTTCTAAATTGATAACAACAAAGCCTACATAAACAAAAATGTGCATCACCCCGGCAATTGGGCGGGTAACCATTTTGCTTTGACCCAAGGCCACCCGAACAAGGGTATTTATCCGCTGTCCGAAATTGTTGTTCCTGTCAAGCGATTTACCCCTTTGGATATTGCGGATAATGCTACTGAATTTTTTGAAAGCGAAAAATCCTGTAGCACCAAGTGCTATAATGAAAAGGATGTTTTGAATTCCGAAGTGCATTTTTAATTAGATTTGAGATGTTAGACTTTAGATATAAGACAGTTCGGAAGCATTCGGAACATTCAAGCCTTTAATTGTTCATTATTAATTATTAATTCTCTTTCAGTTGAACCTTGTGCCCATCGGCATTTTTACCGCCGAATAAGGAAATTCGCACATAGCGTGATGGACGTTCTTTCACATCATTCAACAAGGAATCAAGGTCGAGGGCTAAGTTATCGAGATCGTTGTAGAGTTTCTCATCTTTAATGAGTTTCCCAATTGTACCCTTTCCACTGTTGATTTGGTCGAGTGTAGAGTTCAAATTATCCAAGGCAGCTGAAGCATTGTTGATGGTGGTTTTAAGGTGAGAGGCTTTCAGGCTATCACTTACACTGCTCAGATTATCCAACAGATTAGAAATCTTGGCCCGATTCTCATCTAAGGTAGTTGTGATGTTATCCACATTTTGCAAAATCTTCTTCAGTCTTAAATTAGCATCCGACATAGTGGCATCCAATGTTACAGAAGTGTGATTCAAGTTGGCAATCGTAACATCTAAATTCGCCAAAGTATGCTTCAAACCTTCTTGCACTTTGGGGTCGAGAATGGTTTGTACAGATAGCAATATTTTATTTACGTTTTCAATTACTGCTTCAACCTTCTTTTCCAAAGGGTCGAAACGTTCCATCATACCTTGGTCGTAATAACCTTTTACTTTATCTCCAGTTTTAAGATAAGCACCATTGGATTCTTTAACACTTCCCAAAACCAATTGAAGATTTTTGGGTTCCAAAACGCTATTGCTAGTAAGTTTAAACACTGAATTTGCGGGCACTTGAAGATCTTTATTAAAAATCATCACTTTAACGTTAATTTTCCCGATTGAATCAGTGGAGAGAGCTATACTTTTAACCTGCCCTACTTTCAAACCGTTTAAAAAAACAGGACTCGTTTCTACCAAACCATCTACTCGGTCATAGAGTACATCAAAGGTAAGTTCTTTCGTAAAAACATCATTTCCTTTAAGGAAATTGATGCCCCACACAGCTCCGAAAATGGTAACAGCTATTACCACGCCGATGATTATTTCTTTCTTGAATTTCAATTTTTAAAGAATGGCCGCAAACATAGTAAAATATGGAATGGTGGGAGATTTTTTGAACGATGTAATATCATCAAAATCCATAAAAAAAGGGATAACTTTTGGTTATCCCTTTTTTAAGAAACGATTTGAATTTAGTTCAAAATCAATTTTTGGGTTGATTTGCTGTTGCCATCGGTAACAGTAACGAAGTAAATTCCGTTGTTCAATCCGATTACGTTAAGTTGAGCTTGTGAATGTTTAGCAGTGCTTACCATTGTAGCTTCAGTTACTTTTTTGCCAACTATATCAAACAATTCCACTTTTGCATTAGCTGAAAGATTTTCAGTTACTACATTTATTAGATTACTATTGCCTGTTGGGTTTGGATAAACAGCAAATTTAACAGTGTTAGAGTTTTTGTCGTTTATACCAATGTTACCATCAATACTTAAATGCAAGTAAACAAAATCAGCACTAGCATTATCAGGATCAACGCTTGTAGTAGATACTCCGTGTCCGGGTACAATATCTCTCATATAAACCATACGGATTTCATTATTATCTGAGTTACGGGCTAAAACATTGTAAACACTCTCGGTATAGGCTTCTGGGTAAATATCGTAGGCTGGCAACCAAGTAGCACCTTGATCTTCAGTCTTACGAATATAAGTGTGTCTGAATAATTTCCCTTTAGTGGCTCCATTAGTATAATAATTGCTCTTAGAAGAGTCTAATTCTACTACTGCTGAATAACTTAGGAATACGAAATTTTCGTCGGGCGTTACTGAAAAAGAAGGCATGCTTACAATACCTGAATTATATGTACCAAATTCATCTGGTCTTGCATTGCCATCGCCACCGCTTGCAGCTGCATCAGGAATTATATCTAAAGTATCATTAGCATATATGTCCAGAATTTGCCCAACCACTTTTATCGAATCTGGGTGGTTTTCTGTCCAATAGGCTACACCAGGACTCCCGTAAGGAAAAGAAGAATAGTAACCTTCAGCAGTTACGGTATCGTCTAATATAGTTACCATATCGAAAGCTAGATGTACTTTATTATTATTATCGATGATAATTGCCACAGAACCAGTTGTCCCTATAAGTGTATCTGCAAGTGTATCTGCATCATTCCCGTCAGAAATGGCAGGGCCAAAATTGTACGGTTCTGGCAAACCCATATCTAAAATAACTTGGCTTGTCCAATTTTCTCCATTATCAATAGATTTATATAAAACAACATCATCAAATAAATCGCCAGTAACAATTGCAACTGTGTTACCTCGTGCATCTATAGCATAACTATCGCCTCCAAAGTTTTGATATTTTGTAGAATCCATTCCGGGGATTTGGTAATGAACTTTATCCCAAGTAACACCACCATCCAATGAGCGGCTATACAATAATGCACCACTAATACCTTTGTATTTTACCGCAGCAGGGTCAGTTGATGAAACCGGTTGGGTAATAGATATTGAATGCAGTGTATTGCCGTCATCGCCACCTGAAACCATGCGTGGCCACCAGTTTCCGGCAGTAATAACACTGTGGAGCATAACAGTATCTTCTCTCCAAGGTCCTGTTCCCTTTGGGTCTCTTTGGGTAAGCTGTAATTGTTCAACTATTGTGTTATGAGCAATAACACTTTCTTTTCCATTTTCAGCCCAAGTAATGTTAGGCCAACCTACTCTTTGGGTTTCAATTCTTGCATCAGGAATAGTACTCCAAGTATTTTGCAAGAAAGACACATAACCCGTTCCTCTGTCAGCATATGGAGTACCAGAGTTAGAGTATGTATAAACATAAGCCATCTCATTCGTGCTGCCATTTCTGATAAATCTGTTCCCTACAGCCGAGTTGGTTTGTAATTGGTAGCCTGAGGAACCAATTGTTAATCCTTCGTTTAGAGCATTTGTTTTGCTAGCTGGTTTGGAATAAGGTGTTGAAGTATTCGCAGTTTGAGAAACCACTTCATTGCCAGTAAAAGCTACTTTCTTAACCATCATTTTAGCATTATTTCCAGTCTTAATTTGCCTTTTAAGACTTTCCATCTTTGATTGCTGTGCTTGAGAGCTAAATCCAATTGCTGCAGCAACAGCAAATAGTAATTGTTTTTTCATTTTTAAATAAATATTAAATTTTTGATTCGGGACGGCAAATTTAAAAGAAATAGGCTTGCTACACCGATTAATTTCAGTTTGCAAATAAAAAACAGAAAAATTGGGAAAATGAACTTAAATCAGTGTGGAAAACCTTTCCTTAATTTTCTGCCAAAAGCTTTTCACTATCGGCTTCTTCTTTTCAATGATTACGAATATTTCTTCGTTTTCTTTTTTCATCAAATATTGCTCCCGTGCAAATTTTTCTAAAGTTTCTTGATTGGTAAGCAGCTCATTAAGATTAGTTTGATTCAATGCAATTTGCTCGGTGTAATATTGTTTTTCTGCTTCTAAGCCTTTTAGTTGGTTAAGATTACCTCTTTGGTAAAGGAAATTATTGCGATCGAAAAAAGCCATCCAAACCAAAAACACAACAAATGTGATAGTGTATTTATTTGCAAGGATTTTTAGCATTGTGCAATATTAAAAGGCAAACTATTTCAGCAAAATGAAAATCATTAAAAGAACGAACAATGCTTAGTTAATTCGTGATTCGTTTAGTTTTGCAGACAATTTCAAGAATATGTCGAAACCAGTAAAAGTAGGCTTAGTGCAGTTAAAATGCAGTGCGGATGTAGAAGCAAATATTGATAATCATAAGCAAGCAATTCGTAAAGCGGCTAAAATGGGAGCAAACGTGGTTGTTTTGCAAGAGCTTTTTACATCATTGTATTTTTGTGATGTAGAAGATTATGCCAATTTTGAGTTGGCGGAATCGATTCCGGGCCCAAGCACATACAGTTTTTCTGAATTAGCAAAAGAGTTGGGCGTAGTAATTATCGCCTCTCTTTTTGAAAAGCGTGCTGCAGGAATTTACCACAATACCACATCAGTTTTAGATGCAGATGGCAGTTATTTAGGCAAGTATCGCAAAATGCACATTCCCGATGACCCGGGCTATTACGAGAAATTCTATTTCACTCCCGGCGATATGGGTTATAAGGTTTTTGAAACCAAATTTGCTAAAATTGGGGTGTTGATTTGTTGGGATCAATGGTATCCAGAAGCAGCTCGTTTAACAAGTTTGATGGGTGCTGAAATGTTGGTATATCCCACGGCAATTGGTTGGGCAAAATCGCAGAATGAAGCCACCAATTCTGAACAGTATAATGCTTGGCAAACTATTCAGCGAAGCCACTCTGTAGCCAATGGTATTCATGTGGTGTCGGTAAATCGCACTGGCGAAGAAGGCGAAATGCAGTTTTGGGGAGGAAGTTTTGTTTCAAATCCATTTGGAAGAATCTTGTATCAAGCTCCGCATTTGGAGGAAGATATTGCGGTTTTGGAAATTGACCTTGATGCATCGGAATATTACCGTAGTCATTGGCCTTTTATGCGTGACAGACGTATTGATTCCTACACCGATATTACTAAACGGTGGATTGACTAAGTCCCCTGTTTATAGTTTTTGCAATACCAGGGCCTTCGTATATGAATCCGGTGTAAACCTGCACCAAATCGGCACCGGCAGCTAGTTTCTCTTTAACATCTTCGGGTGTAAATATTCCTCCAACGCCTATAATAGCATATTTGCCCTTTCCTTTTTCCGCTAAATAACGAATTACTTCGGTCGAACGTTTTTTTAAGGGTTTACCGCTTAATCCGCCCGTGCCTGCTTCGGCTAACTTGAATTCAGGCGTGTTTAATCCTTCTCGACTAATGGTGGTATTTGTTGCAATGATTCCTGCTAAACCACATTCAAGCACAATTTCAATAATCTCATCCAACTGGGTATTGGTTAAATCGGGGGCAATTTTTAGGCAAACGGGTTTCTTGACCTGAAACTTCTCCATTTCGCTCATCACCGCTGAAAGAATCTTTTTGAGCGGTTCTTTGTCTTGCAGTTCACGCAGCCCCGGGGTATTTGGCGAACTAACATTCACCACAAAATAGTCGACAAATCGGTGAAGAATTTGCACACATTTTATATAATCGTCGGCAGCGTTTTCGTTTGGGGTAAGTTTGTTTTTACCAATGTTGCCGCCAATTACTAAGCTGGGTTTTCGGCCTGAAAGTCGCTGTGCGGCAGCCATAGCTCCTTCGTTATTGAAGCCCATTCTATTAACCAACGCCTCATCGTCGGGTAAACGAAAAAGCCGGGGTTTGGGGTTTCCACCTTGAGGCATGGGCGTAACAGTACCAATTTCTACAAAGCCAAAACCAAAGGTTTCCAATTCTTTAAAAAGCCTTGCATCTTTGTCGAAACCGGCTGCTATGCCTATGGGGTTATCAAATTCTAAACCCATTACTTTTCGCTTCAAGGTAGCGTGATTTACTGTAAACCACCATTTCACTACCGAATTTATAAACGGAAAGTGATAAGCAATTTTAATGAAATCGAACACGAAGTAATGTACTTCTTCGGGGTCGAACAGAAAAAAAAAGGGTTTTATGAAACGTTTATACACCGGGGCGAAACTACTAATTTTGTTATGGATATAGAGTTAGAAAATGTAGAGTGTGTGCTAAATTTCTGTTCCTATTAATATTTTTCTACACCTGATAGGCTATACTAAATCTTGCCAAAATGAAATTGCGTATTGAGTAAAGACAAGGCTTTACTCAATACGCAATCATATGCAAATTTAGGATTATCTCTATTTATCCCTAATCAACTCAAAGAAGCCCTTAAACGGCCCTTGTGGAGTTGTGGTTGGAGTAAGGACATAGAAATAAGACCCATCGTTGAGTTTGCCACCGTTCCAATCATTTTTGTAATTGGTGCTGTTGAATACCCTTCGTCCCCAGCGGTCATAAACTTGCAGGGTATTCTCGGGATAGTATTGAGCATTAGGGAAAATCAATAAGTCATTAATACCATCACCATTTGGCGATATAAAGTTAGTTACTTCAATTTCGCAGGATTTGATAATAACTTTGAAAGTATCCGTGGCAGTAGTTAGGCAGCCATCGGTAACTTTAAGAATATAGTTTGTGGTGTCAGGAGATCCAAAAGTGTCTGAGAAGATGAGTTCATTATTTACTAATGTGCCATTTGCCCACCATTCAGTAATTAAATTACCATCACCACCCGAAGCCGTTCCTTTAAAATTAACCGAATCGGTAGCACAATAGGCAGAATCAGCATTTACGGAAACTGAAATATCGGGGAAAGCAGAAACGGTAACTTTAACACTATCGCTTCGAGTGGTATCGCATTGGTCTTTTACAGTTATATGAAAAATGGTGTCGGAATTGACAGTTACCAAACTAAAGCTATCGTTTACTAAACCAGTTTCGCTATCCCAATCAATATATTTAAGTGGGATTCCGCCTCCGGTTACACTGGTGAAAAGTGTAATAGTATCGCCCAAACAATGAACCGTGGTATCGGATAGTGCAATGTTAATTGGAGCTGGGGCTTGATATGGAACTATATTGGTTACAAGTACAGGTGTGGTGTGGCAGGCATCGGTAACATTAAGTTGAACCTGTGCCCCTAAGGTATTTGCTATCGTAACAATGGCGTTGATGTTTTGGGTGGCTCCGCTTACTCCTGTCCAGAAATAAGAAAGTGGTGGTGTGCCTCCAGTAAATTCTGCTGTGAGATACACCGAATCGCCCAAACACTGCACAGGCTGAATTCCGTTGATAGCAACTGTAGGAGGGTCGGGAACAATAACGGTGATAGTTACTGTGTCGGAATTTGTTACCCGGTTACATTCCGAAACGCTGACAAAATAAGTGGTTGTATTGATTGGGTTTACAACCAAGGGATTTATGGAAGTTACACCAAAGCCGCTAAGCCCCACATTCCAATTATAGTCTAAAACGCCACCAATATAGGTTACGTTAGCTCCAATAGTTAATCCACCAATAAATGGACATGAAATTATTGTGTCCTCGCGGGTGAGGTTTATTTGTGGAAGCGGTGGTGTTAAATAGGTAATTAAAACACTATCTCTTAAAGTAGTTCCACATAAATCTTGTACCTCTACCCATAGAAATTGGGTGGAATCAATAAAATAAAATGGGAATGGATTTATTTCACCATCACTCCACAAATAAGTATAACCATTTGGTCCCATGAGCCCTCCTGTAACGTTTGCTTCAGGAAAAATAAAGTTATTGTCGCAAGTTAAAGTATCACTTAATAATCCAGTTATTAAATCAAGCGTGAGCGGTGGCAGTAATTGAAAATGGACATATACCGTATCAATGCCCGAAGTGTTTCCGCAAGTATCGGTAATTTGAACGGTTACAAACGTATCCTGAACGGCGTGCAGCCATATTGTATCATCTATATCGCCTGTGCTCCAATCATACACAAAAGGCGGATTACCATTTTGAGGAGTAACGGTTACAAAAAAGCTATCGGTATTACACTGCACAATAAAAGTATCGGGAGCTGTAGAAATCAAAACTGTATCAACAATATATAAAACCCCTTGGCGGATAACTGTATTTCCGCATTCAGTTACAAAAGATACTGTGGCCGTTAGGGTGTCAGTTCCTTCAAATATACCATCTTGAAGCGTGGTAATTTGAATAATAATTGAGTCTTCGCCTTGCGGGAAAATAATTGTATCTGATATGGGCAAATAATCAACTCCAGCAATAGCATTTCCACCAATAACCAAAACTATAGTATCTGTTGTGCTGGTATCTACTCGTGAAAAAACGTAGCCAGCACCAATGCAGCCTTCTGATACTATACTATCGCCCGAAAGAGTTTGTGTGCTTACCGCTAAACCTCCCGAAGCAAATGATTCTGCCTCTAAGAATACCCCTGAATCATAAGAACCATCAGAACGATCGGCGATGGATATTTTAATATGGAAAGTGTCGCCACAAATCACATTAGCATGTGCTGTAAGCACTACGGTATAACCATCATAAGCAAAATTATTCGGTGGAGGATTGCCGCCCTCACCTGGGCTAAGATTTGGAATATAATACTGGTTGTTAACATTCTGATTAACATTTGCAATAGAAACAGGAAGCGAAGTGCCGGGCAATAATGCTACATTTTCGGAATTATTTGAGAACTGCCCGTTGATTCCGGGGCCGCTTAAAAAGAAACCAAAAGCATCGGTAAATGTAAAATTGGGGCCAGCCGAAAAGTCTTCGTACTCTTCCGATGCAAATACATACCGAAACGATATACTATCTGAGGAGGGGATAAAATCAAACTCAAGTGTTGCTGCATCTTCAGATTGGGATGTGAGATCAAATTGGTCTATATCCGAATCGCCGGGTTGGCCATTAATTTCTCCTTGTCCTGTGGCAGTATTGGGGCCAACGGCTAAATTAACATTACCGCTACACATTAATATTCCAGACCCCAAACCCACATTAGAGTTGGTGCTATTAAAAGTGCCAATTGCCTGTGCTGCCCCGGTGTATGTGATGTTGAAGGCTGTTACACCATTTCCTAACAAAACATTATTTACTAATTGCTGAGGAGTGAGTGAATTGCTAACCGTAAGTTGGGCTTTAGTAGTTGTAAATCCCAATACCAATAGGGCGGAAAGAAGTATGTATTTAATCATTTTATTGAAAGGCGGCAAAGCTAATTAAATTTCTTTCTTTTTAGGAAGGAGATTTGATTCGGTAATGTAGCGTTATCTGTTTCCCTAAACCGCTACATTTGCCCGATTGAAAAGCCAAATGACTGAAGCATTACCCATAGCAAAAACCTCGGCCTCCGTATCTGTTGAAACCCTCTTAAAGGCTTGGGAATTGATGAATACGGCAGTCGCACTTACTGAAATTTACGAAAAAAACTCAGCCGTAACCGCTAAATATGTTCACGCTACAAGTCGCGGCCACGAAGCTATTCAACTGGCCGTTGGGTTACAACTCACCTCCCATGATTATGTATCGCCTTATTACAGGGACGATAGTATTTTGCTTGGAATTGGAATCACTCCCTATGAGTTGATGTTGCAGTTAATGGCTAAACTTGATGACCCATTTTCGGGAGGAAGAAGTTATT
This sequence comes from Bacteroidota bacterium, assembly GCA_947475205.1. Lineage (GTDB taxonomy): Bacteria > Bacteroidota > Bacteroidia > JAIBAJ01 > JAIBAJ01 > JAIBAJ01. The sequence continues at coordinate 2,149 of CANJNG010000073.1, read as the reverse complement.
ACTGCCACCCATCTTTAAACCGACCAAATATGCCTAAAATACCAATGCAATCATCGGCAACGGGTATGCAGGCTATTCCGGCAACGGGTGTAGCGATGGGCATTCATTATAAAGAACTGCAAGGATTAACGGCTGAGTATGATGGGAACTTTCCTTTAGTTGTATGCTCTCTTGGCGATGCTTCTGTTACTGAAGGTGAAGTTGCTGAAGCCTTTCAAATGGCTGTTCTAAAAAAACTTCCCATAATTTATTTAGTTCAGGATAATGAATGGGACATTAGTGCAAATGCCGCCGAAACCCGTGCCCAGAATGCTGCCGATTATGCCAAAGGCTTCAAAGGATTAGAAACCAGAAGTATTGACGGAACAGATTTTACACAAAGTTTTAGAACCGTAAAGGATGTGATAGAAATTGTGCGGAAAGAACGCCGTCCGTTTCTGATTCATGCCAAAGTGCCGCTATTGAATCACCATACAAGTGGTGTTCGGAAAGAATGGTATCGGGACGATTTGGATAAAGCAGCCCTTCGCGACCCGATTCCCCGATTGAAGAACCAATTGCTCGCTGCCGGAATTTCTGCAAAGCAATTGCTCGATTTGAAAGAAAAAGCCCAAGCCTTAGTAGAGGCCGATTATCAAAAAGCCTTGCAAGCCGAAGATCCTAAGCCCGAAGATTTATTCACCCACCAGTTTGCTCCTACTCCCGTAACCGAAGAAAAAGGACAACGAACACCAGCGGGAAACGAAAAAAAGCTGATGGTTGACTGTGCTTTGTTTGCCGTTCAGGAATTAATGGAAAAGCACCCCGAAGCCTTGTTATATGGACAGGATGTCGGCTTGAGGTTGGGTGGAGTTTTCCGGGAAGCGGCTACATTGGCTCAGAAATTTGGAAGTAACAGGGTTTTCAATACGCCCATTCAGGAAGCATTTATTATCGGAAGCACAGTAGGGATGAGTGTGGCCGGACTAAAACCAATTGTCGAGGTGCAATTTGCCGATTATATTTGGCCTGGGCTAAACCAATTGTTTACCGAAGTTAGTCGTTCGTGCTACCTCAGCAATGGAAAATGGCCTATTAGTTGTATTATCCGTGTGCCGATTGGTGCTTATGGTAGCGGCGGACCTTATCATTCTTCGAGTGTGGAAAGTGTTCTCACAAATATTCGGGGCATAAAAGTTTGTTATCCCAGCACAGGTGCTGATTTAAAGGGTTTAATGAAAGCTGCTTACTATGACCCCAATCCGGTGGTGATGCTCGAGCATAAAGGCTTATACTGGTCGAAAATAAAAGGAACAGAAGATGCTAAAACCATTGAGCCTGATGAAGAATATATTGTTCCGTTTGGCAAAGCCCGAATGGTGAAAGCTGCCGAGACTTCCACCAATCAAACTACTTGCACCGTTATTACTTACGGAATGGGCGTTTATTGGGCTCAAACGGCTGCTAAAAACTTTGAGGGAAGAGTTGAGATTCTGGATTTGCGAACGCTTTATCCTTTAGATGAAGCAGCTATTTTTGAAACCGTGAGTAAGCATAGTCGTTGCCTTGTCCTTACCGAAGAACCTTCGAACAACACTTTTGCTCAAAGCATTGCTGCCCGGATTCAGCAAAACTGTTTCCGTAATCTTGATGCTCCGGTAATCACTCTTGGTGCAGAAAACCTTCCGGCAATTCCCTTAAATTCATTATTGGAACAAACTATGCTTCCCAATGCCGAAAAGGTTTCGGCAAAACTGAAAGAGTTGTTGGAATGGTAAGGTAATTAATTAATTTTGTCCACCTAAGCCCATATCCGGAAGATACAAATTAAGAACACCTTTTGCACTTAAACAAACAGCTATATTATCTGGTAAACAACGCCGAAATGTTGAATTTTGGGGCGGAGTGTGAATTCGGTGACCCTAACCTGCTCGATTATCAAAGCCATAAATTTAATGATGCTAATGGCGAATTGGAGAAAAACGGTTGGTTGAAACTTAAATTGTTCAACTCATCAGAATTTGGGTCAGCGTCAAAAGTTGGGGAGTAAAAGATAAAAGTCTACATTTATGGTTTAAATATAATCCCCATTCTACCTACATTTTTCAATGAAGTATTTCCAAGCGAGATAATCGCCTACTTCGATATAACCCACCATCAAGTTTTGTGT
>CANJNG010000072.1 GCA_947475205.1 Bacteroidota bacterium | reverse complement strand
GGAAGGAGGATAAATTTTATGTGGAATAGGAGTTCAAAATTTTGAACCCCTACAAACCAAATCCATAAAAATGTATTTTTGGCATTCATAACCCATGCACCAGTGAAAAAACTATTCCCCATCATTGCCCTATCGGCAATCGCACTTTTTGCTTTCAAGCAAACTACCAATAAAGCCACTGCCAATGTGGAGCAGCGGCAAGGCATTTATGTGTTTGTACTGGCAAAGCCCGCTAATGATTATCAGGTATTGGGAACAGTGAAAAGGGGCTTTTCCATTAGCGGAAAACCCACCGAAGTAATCGATGCACAAATAAAAAAAGTGCTGAAGGAATTTCCGCAAGCAAACGGAATCATTTATTCTTCCTTAGATTTGGATAGAGCCAATGTGGTGAGGATAAAAGATTGAAAAAACTAATATTGCTATCTATAATAAAAATGAAAACCCTTAAAATAATTAGTATCGTTATTATTGTAATTGCAATTCCTGGTGCAGCCCTAGTTTATGGAATAGCCGAATATATTTACAGAACAAAATCATGTGAGTACATGAACATCGACAACATGGAATTAAGAGCACAGTTAGACATTCCTAATATTACCGATATGCAGTGCAATTATGATAAACCCCACGACACCAAAAGGGTGTTTTTCCGGCTTCTCGATACTTCTCCAGCCACACTGAATCAATACATTTCACGATACGGCTTTCAAAAGCTGAAATCACAAACCGAATTAACCCCATCTGATTTCTTAATTCTTAAAGCAGACAGTGTTAATTTTAACCATGCCCCGCAGCTTTATTTCCGAAAGCTTAGCTACAAAGGGAATGAATCCAAGGCAGTGCTAAACAAGCAATCGGGACAGCTTTGGATAAATCTGAAATATGCTGAATAATGAATCGGGCTTCTCCTGAAATAAAACAGCGACCTAATTCCTATATTACATTTGCCCCCTCAATCCCCCCGAATCATGGCAAGCACTTCAGATAAAGTTTACGACTACATTGTAATAGGTTCGGGTTTTGGAGGTAGTGTTTCGGCATTACGTTTAGCCGAAAAAGGCTATTCGGTCTTGGTGTTGGAGAAAGGCAAGAAGTACGAAGCCAAAGATTTCCCTAAAACCAATTGGGAGCTTTCCAAATATCTATGGGCACCTATTCTTCGCTGCTTTGGATTTCAAAAACTCACCATGTTTAAAGAAGCCTTTGTGCTAAGTGGTGTTGGTGTGGGCGGAGGTAGCTTGGTTTATGCCAACACTTTATTAGAACCCGACGATTTGTTTTACCAAAATCCTGTTTGGGCAAAATATAATGATTGGAAAACCGTGATGAAACCCTTTTATGTTAAAGCGAAGTTTATGCTTGGGGTAACTCCCGTTCCAACTTTATATAAAGCCGATGAGGTAATTCGAGATGTAGCGAAAGACTTAAATAAGGAAATCAGCTTTGAACCTGTGCAGGTTGGTGTTTATTTTGGTGATACGCAAAAAGAAACCGACCCCTATTTCAAAGGACATGGTCCACTCAGAAAGGGATGTATTGAGTGTGCGGGTTGCATGGTGGGCTGTCGGCATAATGCAAAAAACACATTAGACAAAAACTACCTGTGGTTTGCCCAAAAGTTCGGAGCTGAGATATTGGCCGAAACCGAAGTGGGTAAAATAGAATTCGTGAATAACGAATACACTATTCACACCAGCCAAAGCACTGTATTTTGGGGTGGAAATAAAAAGAAATTCCGAAGCCGAGGAATTGTGTTTTCGGGTGGTGTTTTAGGTACTATGGATTTGCTCTTAAAGCAGAAGCTGCACTATAAAACCCTGCCCAATTTATCCGATAAGCTCGGCCACAACCTTCGTACAAATTCCGAATCGCTTTGTGGAATAAGCGATACCCGCGAAAAAATGAATCACGGCATAGCCATTTCATCCATTTTTCAGGCAGATAAAGATACACATATCGAAATTGTGAAATTCCCCGATGGCAGCAATTCCATGAAACTGCTCGGCACCATTGCTACCGGAAATGCCTCTAACGGTTTTATAAGAACCCTAAAGATGATGGGTAATTTAATGCTTCACCCCACTTTTTATCCCAGAATGCTTTTCGGCAAGAAATGGAGCACCAATACAATTATTCTATTGGTGATGCAAACCCTCGACAACTCTATGCGTATGGTTTATAGTAAAGGAATTTTCGGGGGACTGAAAATAGTAAATGATGGACCACACAAAGTGCCATCCTATATAGAAACCGGGCAAAAAGTGATGAATATGTTCGCTCAAAAAACAGGAGGCGTGGCCGGAAATGCCGTTACCGAAGTAGTATTCAACGTAAGCACCACAGCACATATTTTAGGTGGAATCCCAATGGGATTATCAGCAACCGATGGCGTTGTGGATACCGATTTCAAGGTTCACAATTACCCAAATATGATAGTATGCGATGGCAGCATTGTACCCTGCAATTTAGGCGTAAACCCAAGTTTAACCATTACGGCATTAAGTGAATACGCCATGAGTAAAGTTCCCGTAAAAGAAGGTTATTTGGGCAAAAATCTTGATGACTTGCTGGCGGGACAATAAATCTAGTTGAAATATCAGCTTTTAGGTTCTGTACTTACTGCATAGAACCAAAATATTAAGGTAACACCTTGTTAGTTATATACTATTTCCTTTAAACCAAATGCCAATTATATTTGATAAATAAAATTTCTTACAATAAAACCTTGTATAAATTTGCCGCCTTAAAATCACTAATTTTCAGATAAATGCAAAAGAAGTTCTTTACCTTATTACTTTCCATCGCTACATGTGGAATTGCAAACGCACAAAACAGAATGTGTGCTTCCACCCACGTTAATCAACAATTTGCTGCTCAGCACCCCGAAATTGCTCAAAACACAGCCGAATTCTTTCGTAACCTGAGTACTCAATCTGAAGGTGGAGCAAAAGCCATAAAATACATTCCGGTAGTTTTTCATATTATATACAACCCAAGCGTACCTGCCGGAAATATTTCCGATGCTGCAGTAAATGCAGAGATAGCCCAAATGAATGCCGACTATCGCAAACTAAATAGTGATTTTAGCAACACTCGTCCCCAATTTACAGGGGTAGCTGCTGATGCTCAAATTCAATTTTGCCTTGCTACCACCGACCCTAATGGCAACCCAACTACAGGTATTATCCGCACCACAACTACTAAAACTAACTGGTCAGTTAATACAGAAGCAAATAATATGAAGAACACTACCGGTGGTGATGGAGGAATTCCACCATGGAATAATAAACGGTATCTAAATGTATGGGTAGTGGATCTGTTAGATTGGGACCCAAATTCAGGCGGCACAGGTGGTTACGCTTATTTCCCTTCCTATGGTGCACAATGGGAAGCCATTGATGGAATGGTTGCCGACTACGATGTAATTGGTAGCTACAGAGTGCTTACCCATGAAGTAGGCCACTATTTAGCTCTTCCTCATCCATGGGAAGATGCACAAGGAAATGCAAGTTGCGTGCCCGGTGATGGTTTTGCTGACACTCCTCCAACCGACCAATACACTTTAGGTGGTTGCCCGGCAGGTCAAACCCGCTGTGGCGGTAACTTAACCCAATGGGAAAACTTTATGGATTATTCTAATTGCCCAACAATGTTCACTCAAGAGCAAGCCAATAGAATGAACACCATTTTATCTACAACCTATAATGCAAATGGTACTCCAGGCCGTGCAGAATTAGTGTCTTGGGGTGGTTGCACTCCCGCTGCTATTGCTTTGAACGCCGCATTTACTGGCACACCCACTACATTAGCTGTGGGAAACTCCGTTAACTTCACTGACCAAAGCACTGGGACACCTACCTCATGGACTTGGACTTTTGCCGGAGGAACACCTGCAACATTTAGCGGCCAAAACCCACCGGCTATTACTTATAGCACTGCGGGTACATATACTGTTACTCTTGTAGTTTCCGACGGAACAACTTCTGATACTCAAACAAGTACGAATTACATCACAGTAACAAGTGGAAGCACTGGTTCAACAGGCTGTGATACTTTGTTTGTTTTTGATGGCCGTCAAGGCTATATCGCCACATCAGTTTCCGCTTCATTTGCTCTTAATGAATTAGATAACGACAACCATACACCAACCGCTAATTATGTTACAGCGGGTATTACCACCGGATGGAATACCTTTTACGATTTAATTCCACCAAATAACGATACAGACTTTTATCAGGTAGCTACTTCTTATTTTGCCACAGCAGCTCAAGCTGATAACTGGATTATTTTTGGGCCACTCACAGCAGGAACACAAAGCAGTACTCTAAGTTGGTACCATAGAATGTATGACGCAAATTTTAGAGATGGGTATGAAGTAGTTGTAAATACTACTGGTGGAACAATTGCCAATTTTACTGGTGGCACGGTAATAGCCGACATAGCTGATAACGATGCTGCGACAATTGGAGATACAGTTTGGACGGCCAAAACAGTCAATTTACCAGCCCAATTCAACGGCCAAAACGTTTATATAGCATTTCATCACAACGCCAATGATATGAATTTATTGTTATTGGATGAATTTATATTCTCTAAATGTGATGCCACTGTTACTCCATTAAATGCAGCCTTTGCAGCAACTCCAACAACGCTCCCGGCAGGAAATACGGTAACCTTTATCGACCAAAGCACCGGAAATCCCACCTCTTGGACTTGGACATTTACAGGAGGAACACCTTCAACCTACACCGGACAAAACCCGCCACCTATCACTTACACTACTGCTGGAGTTTATACCGTATCACTTACGGTTTCAGACGGAACAACTTCTGACACACAAACCAGCACAAACTACATCACTGTAACTGCTGTCTCGGGCTTAAATGCAATTTTTACAGGAAATCCAACAACTCTTCCGGCAGGAAATACGGTAACATTTACCAACCAAAGTACTGGAAATCCAACCACGTACTCTTGGTCTTTCCCTGGTGGAACACCCTCTTCATCTACATTGCAAACTCCTCCTGCAATTACCTATAACACTGCAGGAACATATACCGTAACGCTAACCATTTCAGATGGAACAAACTCCGACACGCAAACCAGCACAAACTACATTACGGTTACTGCTCCTGTGCAAGTAAACGCAGCCTTTACAGGAAATCCAACCACAATTCCTGTTGGAAGTTCGGTAACCTTTACTAACCAAAGTACCGGAAATCCAACTACATATTCTTGGTCTTTCCCTGGAGGAACACCATCTTCTTCGACACTACAAACACCTCCGCCCATTACTTATAATTCCGTTGGTTTGTATAGTGTAACTCTCACAGTTTCTAATGGAACAACGAGCGATACACAAACAAACAGTTATTACATCAGCGTTACCCAAACAGTTTCAACTGTAACAGATACTTGCTATTTGAGAATGGGGACTGATTTCACTTCTATCTACGCCGACCCAGTTGATACAGCTTTATTTGATTATAATATTTATGATGCAGATGGATTTACTGCCGACACAAATGTTGCCCCTCCATACAATGGTAACTGGCAAATATTATATACAGTTGATCAAGCAACCAGTGACACAAATGCATTTTTAGCAGCTACATCTTGGTTTACACCAGTTGGACAGGCTAATAACTGGTTTACTTTTGGTCCAATCACCGTTCAAAATGATTCAGTGGTTATTTCTTGGAAACATCGCTATTTAGGTAGAAACTATAGGGATGCTTATTCGATTGTTGCTACCGTTGGTGGAGGATTGCCATCAAATTTTGCAGCCGGACAAACTTTGTTTAGTGTTACAGACAATGACCCTACAACAGCAAACGACACTGTTTGGACTCAAAAGCAAATATCGGTTAATACCACATCTTTGCTAAATCAGCAAGTGTATATTGGCTTCCATCATACAGGTAATGATATGTTAGTTCTTTGGATTGACGACATAATTATCGAAGATTGCGATACTGTTACTACCCAAACTGTGATTACATCTGTAAAACCAAAACCAACTTCTACCGAGGTGTTTACCTTTATGCCAAACCCTTCCAATGGTGAAGTATATCTTAACTACCAATTATCAGCAATAGAAGAATTAACAATAAACATCACCGATGCCCTTGGTCGTTTAATATATTCCAATAAGATTGGTTCTGCCGATGGAGGAATGCTTAAATTGCCTTTAGAAAATCAAGCAGCAGGAGTTTACTTTACCCAAATCCAACACGGAAACAAACAAGTGGTTAAGAAATTGGTGATTCAAAAATAAAAAGCCTAAGCAAAAAAGGCCAAATTGTCCAAAAACAATTTGGCTTTTTTTGTGGCTTACGCTATCTAGGATTTTAAAGAATTATTATCTTCATTATCCTCTATTTCAACCTAATATTACCAAGCCTTTAAAATCCTGTTATCTTCGCCCGCTTTTTGCTCTGCAAAGAATTAATGAACGAAAAACAAACTACAATAAGCGGTCCCGCCTCTGTAAGTGGAGTTGGTCTGCATACCGGAAAACTCACCACCCTTACCTTTAAACCTGCACCTGCCAATCACGGCTGTGTGTTTGTGAGAATAGACTTAGACGGAAATCCACAAGTGCCTGTAGATGCTGAATTGGTTACGGATACTTCTCGTGGAACAACCATTAGTAAAAATGGAGCAACAGTTCAAACCATCGAACACTGTATGGCTGCCCTTTGGGGAATGGGAATTGATAATGTAATCATAGAAATAGATGGAGCCGAACCGCCAATTTTAGATGGAAGTTCAGCTCAGTTTGTAGATGCATTGCACCAAGCCGAAGTAATTGAATTAGATGAAGAAAAGCACTATTTTGAATTAAGTGAAACCATTATTTACCGCGACGAAGAAAGCGGTGTGGAAATGATTGCTTTGCCTGCCGATAAATTTCAGGTAAATGTAATGGTGGACTACAACTCACAAGTACTTGGAAGGCAACACGCCAGCCTTTACAATCGTGAGGAATTTAATGCCGATATTGCCTCATCACGTACATTTTGTTTCCTACACGAACTTGAAGCTCTGCTTGATGCCGGACTTATTAAAGGCGGTGACCTGAGCAATGCCATAGTAGTGGTGGACAAAGAAGTGGATGATGATGAATTAAAAAAGTTAGCTCATCTATTTAATCGCCCAGATATTAAAGTTGCCAAAGAAGGAATACTGAACAATCTCGAACTTCGATATTACAACGAACCTGCACGCCATAAACTCTTGGATGTGATTGGCGACCTAAGCTTGATTGGCCTTCCAATCAAAGCACACATTTTTGCTACACGCCCCGGCCATAAAGCCAATGCAGCATTTGCGTTGAAGATTAAAAATCACATAAAAGCCGAAAAGCATAAAAAGACTGTACCACAGTACGACCTCAATGCGAAGCCGCTTTATGACATAAACCAAATCGTTAAGATACTACCACACCGCCCACCGTTTCTGTTAATTGATAAAATTTTGGAAATGAGCAAAACTCACGTAGTTGGGGTGAAAAATGTTTCGATGAATGAACCCTTCTTTAAAGGACACTTTCCCGGCGACCCAGTAATGCCCGGTGTATTGCAAGTGGAAGCAATGGCTCAAACAGGAGGTATTTTAGTGCTTAGCACAGTTCCCGACCCGGAAAACTACGTTACCTATTTCCTGAAGATTATGGAAGTAAAGTTTCGACAAAAGGTTCTACCCGGCGATACTATCGTTTTCCGTTTAGATTTAGTTTCTCCTATCCGTCGAGGAATATGCCACATGAAAGGCACTGCACAAGTTGGTCAAAATATAGTAATGGAAGCCGAATTAATGGCTCAAATCGTAAGAAAAGCAGACAAATGATACATCCGCTAAGTGTTATTGACCCCGAAGCCAAAATCGGAAAGAATGTTACCGTAGAACCGTTTACCCGCATTTATGGCGATGTTACAATTGATGATAACAGTTGGATTGGTCCAAATGTTACCATTTTCGATGGTGCCAGAATTGGTAAAAATGTAAAGATTTTCCCCAACTCGGTTATCAGTGCCGACCCTCAAGATTTAAAATATAAGGGAGAGAAAACCTTTGCTAAAATTGGCGATAACACTACCATTCGCGAATGTGTTACTATCAATAAAGGAACATTAGCCAATGTAGAAACGAAGGTCGGAAACAACTGCTTGCTGATGGCTTATACTCATGTTGCTCACGATTGTGTGGTAGGAAATAACTGCATTTTGGCCAATGCCGCCACCCTCGCCGGACATATCACAGTTCACGATTATGCTATTATTGGGGGATTAAGTGCTATTCATCAGTTTGTTACCATTGGTGCCCATACAATGATTTCGGGTGGGTCATTAGTTCGTAAAGATGTGCCGCCTTTTACCCGTGCCGCCCGCGAACCCTTAGCTTATGTAGGAATCAATTCTATTGGCCTTCGCCGAAAAAGTTTCTCAATTGAATCCATAAAAATTATTCAGGATAGCTACCGGATTTTATTTGCCAGCGGCCTCAGTATTTCAGAAGCTCTACTTGAAATAGAAGCTGAAATACCTTCTTCTACATACAAGGATCAAATCCTAACCTTTGTTAGAAACTCTAAACGAGGTTTGATGAAAGGCTACATGGGTAAAGACCCCGACGAAGAATAGTTCGGGGTTTTAAGGCTAAAGCACTACTGCTTTTGATGTAATTTTGTCATTCCTAAATTTCAATCTAAATTGTTATTGGGACTGAAAACTTACACTTCATTATGTCGACACTTATAGATTTTATTGGCAATACGCCACTCGTTGAACTCAATATAATTAACCCCAACCCAAAAGTTAAACTCTATGGTAAGCTCGAGGGGCACAATCCCGGCGGGAGCGTAAAAGACCGTGCCGCTTACGGTTTAGTAAAAGGGGCAATGGACAGAGGCGATATTAAGCCCGGCGTTAAACTCATTGAAGCAACTAGTGGCAACACCGGAATAGCTTTAGCAATGATTGCCCGCTTAATGAATGTGGAAATAGAGCTCGTGATGCCCGACAATGCTACCAAAGAACGCATTCTAACCATGAAAGCCTTTGGAGCAACAGTTACGCTAACCCCGGCAGCCGGAGCAATGGAAGCTTCAATAGACTATGCTCACGCTCAATTAGAAAAGGTAGGGTACTTTATGTTGAACCAGTTTGCTAACCCCGACAACCCGGCGATGCACTACAAAACTACCGGGCCGGAAATTTACAGAGACACCAATCAGACTATCACACATTTTGTATCTTCGATGGGAACAACAGGAACAATAATGGGCGTTTCGAGATATTTAAAAGAACAAAATTCAGCTATTCAAATTGTGGGCGTGCAACCGGCAGACAATGCTAAAATTCCCGGAATACGCAAATGGCAACCCGAATATCTTCCCAAGATATTTGACGCTAAACGGGTAGATAGAATAATTGAGGTATCGGAACCGGAATCGAAGGTGATGACCAACCGCCTTGCTCGAGAGGAAGCTGTTTTTGCCGGAATGAGCAGTGGCGGATGTGTTGCAGCAGCACTTAAACTAATTCAGGAACTAACCGAAGGCGTAGTGGTTTGTATAATCTGTGACCGTGGTGATAGGTATTTGTCGAGCGACTTATTTGAGTAGATTGGGCAAAGGTTTTCTATTAAAGAAATCTTCGTCCAAATAGTTCAAACACCACTAAACATCGTCCTCCCAAGCCTACTTATTCTAAAATAAATTAATACTTGCTCATCCCTGCAAACTTATAAGAAATGCCCAACCCGAAGGCTTCTTTAAATTGAGTTTTAGGGCCTTTGCCTACTTCTACCTTTTCGCCGTTCACTTTTTTGATGGTGGGCAAAGAAATGTCGTGGTCGTAAATGAGGTTGGTTATCAGGCTGGCCGAAAGGAATTTATTTATTTTCATACTAATCAAAACTTCCCAGTTTACATCGATGTTTGCACGGTTTTCAGCTACTTTGTCGGTGTAGTTATTAAATAATTGCACTGTGGTTTTGAGGTTTACATTCTTGAAAATATCCTTTTGAAACTTAGCTGTAAGCGATGCTCCAAACTCTGCCCGTATTTGCCTACCGGGGGTGATTACCTTTCCTGTGGTGGTGTCCATTTCGGCAGCTTTTACGCCATAAGCTCCAGTGTTAGCCATAGTTTGATCAAGCACAAAGGTAAACTTACCCGAGGCCGGAGAAAGGAATATGGAAAGAAAATCACCTTCTTTGTAATTGAACCCCAAGGCAGCTGTAACAAATCCGGGTGCCATAAACCGCGATGTTACAACGCTGTCGTTTGGCAGGTTATACCCCGTTGCAAACTGGCTACGGAAGTTTAAGTTGGCACTGTAATAAAACTTCCCTTTGGCTTGCTTACCAAAGTTGGAGTTAAACTCAATACGGTCATCATTTTTACGCAATTTATCACCATCGTTTTTCAAAAAACCGTAGGCCATATCTAATGAGTTGTCCCAGGTGGTAGTGCCTTTTTTGTATTTTGTGTAAAGGCTCACTAGTGCCACAAGAGACATAGAACTCTGTCCGCCCGCCGCCCAATTAGAAAGGCTTAGCTGGTTAAAGTTTAAGGCCGCGTATCCGCCATACTTCCAAGTGGTATCAGGGATAGCGGGTTTGAGGGGATCTTGAGCCAATGCATTGAAGCTTACAACGGCTAATAGCAGGAGGGTAATTGCTTTCTTCATTTTTATTTTGATATGTTTAAAATGCAAAAGCCAAACGTTCGAAGTGAACGTTTGGAAATGCATAACTAATAGGATTTATTTTTTAAGAAGATCTCTTATTTCGGTCAATAATTTCTCTTCGTTGCTTGGTGCCGGAGGTGCAGCTGGTGTTGCAGGTGCAGCAGCTTCTTCTTTCTTAGAAGCATTCATTCCTTTAATTATCACAAATAAAGAAAAGGCAATAATTATGAAACTAAATGTAGCCTGAATAAATTTACCATAGGCCACTTTGGCGGCTCCTACATTTATTGCTAAGCCAGAAAAGTCTATTCCGCCGGTTAATACCCCGATGATAGGCATAATTACATCGCCCACAAGTGATGCTACTATTGCACCAAAAGCTCCGCCAATGATAACACCCACCGCTAAATCAACCACATTGCCTTTCATGGCGAAGGCTTTAAATTCTGAAAATACACTCATTTTTTTATGTTTTAAATTTTTCGTCAAATGTATAGGTATATTAGATTTTGCCAAACAAAATGGAATACAGGTTACTGATTGGATTTATTCTTTAGTATTAAAATTTTTTAGTGAAGAAATTAAATCCAAATTCTGCTTCTTTTATAAATTCGTTTTAAATCAGTTCATCACGCTAATTTACCCTTAGTAATTTGATTGATTGAGAAAGACATGAGGGCTTTCGCCTAAAGAATTAATTATTCTAGGAAGTCGAGCGATTAAATCGTCACCGCAGATGGAATTACATTTTATATTCAATAGAGAAATGCCATATTCTTCACTTTTATCCTCCAACATAACTCTACTTAACCTTCAATGTATTACCAATCAATAAAACTATTACTTTTGCCCCCGATTCAAAAAACGGGTGTGGTTTTGGTTTTTAGTTAATAATCAATTGTGTCACGCCTAAAACGTCAATCGATTATCACTTAAATTTATCAAAATGTCATCATTTGCAGACCTCGGCTTATCGCCACAAATCATCGATACCATCACCAAGATGGGTTTCGAAGAACCAACTCCTATTCAGGAAAAAACCATTCCAATCCTCCTCGGAGGCAGTACCGATTTAGTGGCTTTAGCCCAAACGGGAACCGGAAAAACAGCAGCCTTCGGCCTGCCACTCATCGAACTTTGTGATGAAAAGAACCGAAACACACAAGCCTTAATTCTATCGCCAACACGTGAATTATGTGTTCAGATTTGCAACGACCTGAACAATTACACCAAAAACGTAAAGAATTTCAATATTACAGCCGTTTATGGAGGTGCCAGCATTATGGACCAAATCCGTAAGATAAAGCAAGGCACACAAATTATTGTTGCTACTCCGGGTCGGCTTATCGACCTCATCGAACGTAAAGCCGTGAAACTCGACACCGTCCTTTTCACCGTATTAGACGAAGCCGACGAAATGCTCAACATGGGCTTTCAGGAAGATATCGACCAAATTCTTTCACATACTCCCGCAGAAAAGAACGTATGGTTGTTTTCCGCTACTATGCCTCGCGAAGTGCGTAGAATTGCCAGCAACTATATGACTGAACCCGTTGAATTAACAATGGGAACAAAAAACCAGGGTAACGAAAACATCGAACATCAATACATGATTGTTGCTGATCGCGATCGTTACCTTGCTCTCAAACGCGTTGTGGATTTCAATACTGATATTTTCGGAGTAATATTCTGCCGTACTCGTATGGACACACAGGATATTGCCGAAAAATTAATCAAAGATGGCTATAATGCCGACGCTTTGCACGGAGACCTTAGTCAAGCTCAACGCGACAAGGTAATGCGTTCGTTCAAAAACAAATCCTTGCAATTGCTCGTAGCTACCGATGTAGCTGCCCGTGGAATAGACGTAAGCAATATCACTCACGTTATCCACATGAACATGCCCGATGAGATAGAATATTACACCCACCGTAGCGGACGTACAGCCCGTGCCGGCAAGAAAGGTATTTCTATAGCATTAGTTAGCAAACGCGAAACAGCTAAAATATATCAAATTGAAAAGTCAATCAACACCAAGTTTGAACGCAAATTGGTACCCACAGGAAACGAAGTTTGTCAAGTTCGTTTATTGGGCTTAGTGCACAAACTGCATGAAGTACAAGTTGCCGAAGATGAAATTGCAGATTTGCTTCCTGCTGTATATGAAGAATTAATGCCACTAAGCAAAGAAGACATTATCAAACGTTTCACTTCGCTTGAATTTAACCATTTGCTCGATTACTATCGTGGAGCTCCCGACCTTAACAAAGGTAGCGGCCCTGAGAGAGGTTCTGATAGAAACAGCGGAGGAAGCGATGGCGGACGTGGCGGCGAACCCGCAGGTGGCGATGGCCGTTATGTTACCGGTGATAGACTTTTCATTAGCCTCGGCAAAATGGATGGTTTCGATAAAAGCCAAATGGTATCCTTCATTTGTAGCCGTTGCCGCATAAGCAATAGCCAATTGGGGAAAATAATATTAAAAGATGCCTATTCTTTTGTAGAAGTGGACAAATCAATGTCAACTATGATGCGGGAAGCCCTCCACGGAACTGAATTTAAAGGACGGTTTGTGCGAGTAGAAGTTACAGGAGAAGATAATCCTGCACCAACCGAAGGAAGAAGAAGCGGCGGCGGCGGTGGTGGCGGAAGAGGCTACGAAGGTGGCGAACGCCGCGGAGGAGGTGGTGGTGGTTCACGCATTAGCGATAGTGATTCATCACGCGGCGGAGGTGGTCGTTCGGGTGGCGATGGTGGTTTCAGAGGAGGAAATTCCGGTGGAAGCAGTAGAAGTAGCGACGGTGGCGGCTCTCGTAAAGATAACTTCAAAGAAGGTTTTCAAAAACGCAGAGGCGGCGGACGCTAATTATCAATTTAAAACGTAATTTGTAAATTGGACACAGGATTTCTGTTGCCTTTGATGGAGGAATTTTACACCATCCAAGGCGAAGGGTTTCATAGTGGGAAGGCGGCATACTTCACCCGAATAGGAGGCTGCGACGTAGGTTGCCATTGGTGTGATGTGAAAGAAAGTTGGGATGCAAGCCTGCATCCGCTTACTGCCATAGAAGCCATAGTGGAGAACGCCAAGCAACATCCGGCCAAAACCATTGTTATTACTGGTGGTGAACCCTTGATGTATAACTTGAATCCGTTTACAGCTTTATTAAATGAAAACGGATTTCAGATTCATATCGAAACTTCGGGAGCCTATCCTTTTAGTGGAAATATTGATTGGATATGTCTTTCCCCTAAAAAGACAATGGCTCCAAAACCCGAAATCCTGCCCATTGCAAATGAATTAAAAGTGATTGTGTTTAACAACAACGACTTTGAATGGGCCGAGAAGTTTGCCGAACAGGTAAGCCCCGATTGTCAGCTTTATCTTCAACCCGAATGGAGCCGTAGAGAGAAGATAATGCCTTTGATTGTTGATTATGTGATGGCAAACCCTAAGTGGAATGTGTCGCTGCAATCACATAAATATATGAACATTCCCTGATTGTAGGGGAAATTAACAGCGGTGTGTATTTTAATTCAAATTAATTATACTTTTGCCGCCTCGTTTGGTGAGATGCCTGAGTGGCCGAAAGGAACAGTTTGCTAAACTGTCGTACGGGTAACTGTACCGCGGGTTCGAATCCCGCTCTCACCGCCAAAAGAATTAAAGTATTAGAAACAAAAAAAGCAACGGAATTCGTTGCTTTTTTTTTTTTGTATCAGTTAATGAGAATAGTTTGTCTAAACTCTGCCTTCTATGCATTAACCTCCACAAACCTACTCTCAATAAAATCCAACAATTCCTGCATATCATTTAGCACCTTTACATTGGAATAGCTCCCTAAAGAGTCCTTATTACTAATTATGGCATTACCTGATAAAAGAATAGTATTGTTCTGAAACTCATCTGCCATTTTTCCGATGTATTCCTCTACCTCCATTCCTCTAACTGGACAGGTAATTACACCGCAAATAAAGTGAGGTTCATATAAGTTCACTGCCTTTATCAAATCCTTAAAAGGAATAGATTGCCCTAAGTATAAACTTCGTCCGTTTCTAGATTTGATTATATAATTGAGATAAAGCAATCCCAATTCGTGTATTTCACCTTCAGGCAAAAAGAGAATGAATCGTTGAGCGTCGGATGAATAATTCACAGTTAAAGCATCGGTAGCCGCCAAAACTTTTTGTCGAATAAGGTTGCTAATGAAATGTTCTTGTGCCGGATTAATAGCTTCGGCCTGCCACATCATCCCTATCTTTCGGAGCAAAGGGAATATTACATTACAAAAGGTTTTTTCAAACCCTTGTTTGGAAATATTAGCCGAAATTCGTTTCTCAAACTTTTCTTCATCCATTTCAATCATAGCAGCAAGCAAACTTTCTACCTGAACACAAGCTTCTGCAGAGTTTTCGCTAATTCCCAATACTGCTTTGCAAACCTCCTCTTCGGGCATACGTGCAATTTGCGAAATCTTAAAACCGTTGTTATTCAGCAAACTTATATTCAGCAGCTGCCTTAGTTCAGCATTAGTGTATCGGCGAATATTCGTTTCCGACCGATTAGGCGTAAATATTCCATAACGCTGCTCCCATATTCTAATGGTGTGGGCCTTTACACCCGACAATTGTTCTAATTCTTTGATGGAATACCTTGGCATATTAAATGTTCACTTTTCGAAACAATATTACAAACTAAAATAGAAAATGTTTTCAGACAATTTAATTTCCAAATCAATAGGAATACTTTTGCAGAAAATAAAGCTACTGTAAATGATAAAAGCCTCTACCATTCAATTCATATCAAATCTAAAAGAAAACAATCATCGGGATTGGTTTCAGGCCAACCGCCCGGCATACGATGCTGCCAAATCAGACTTTGCTTCATTTATAGAAAAAGTTTTGGCCGAACTTTCCAAAACAGACCCAACACTCAAAGGGATATTGGCTAAAGACACACTTTTCAGAATAAATAAAGATGTACGTTTTTCGAAAGACAAATCGCCTTACAAAACCAATTTCGGGGCAGGAATATCAAAAGAAGGCCGCAAATTACCTGTTGCAGGTTATTATGTTCACCTCGAACCCGGCCAATCGTTTTTAGCCGGCGGAATTTATATGCCCGAACCCGATATGTTGAAAATTATCCGGGAAGAAATTGCTTACGACAGCGAAGAACTAATGGGGATTCTAAATAAACCTTCCTTCAAAAAGTATTTTTCTGGATTTGACACTTTCGATAAATTAGCCAATGCTCCTAAAGGTTTTGAAAAAGATCATAAGGATGTAGAACTCCTCAAACTAAAAACTTTCATTGTGTCGGTACAACTTAAAGATAGCCAACTCACCGATAAGAATGCTGTTAAAACTGCATCGGAGGTGCTTTCAGAAATATCGGCATTGGTTGTGTTTCTGAATAAATTATTGGGGAAATAGTCGCTTACAGTAAATTCACACTATACATTTGAAGCCGATTAATCAATTGAAAAAACTGTTTTCGCTATTTGTTGTTTGCTACGGTTTGCTATCTGGTGTGGCAATTGCACAGGAACGATTTGGTGGCACAGTTTCCAACAACACTACTTCGTTTCCGGTTACAGGTTACGGAACTTTATTTCACAGCCAGTTTCACCCGGGTGCAGATTTGTTTTGGGAACTAAAACTTAACAAGAAAGTTCATAATCAGTTTTGGTTTAAAGTAGATTTCGGCGGCTATTATCACCGCTTTTTCCAAACAGCTTTCCGTATTCAGCCTAACATCAACTATCGTTTGGCAATTAGTCCATGTTTTGCGTTTGACCTTGCTCTTGGCGGAGGCTATTTGCATTCATTTACCGAATACTCCCGATTTAAGCTCAACGATACCGGACAATATGTAAAGGTTTCGGCAGTATCGGGTCGTCCACAATATATTGCAGGGTTTATGATTGGAGCCAACATAGGCTTGATAAAAGCCTCGCCCGACAAAATCCGTTTGCTCTTACAGTTTCGCACTCTTATGCAAGGCCCGTTTGCCAAAAGCTATGTGCCGCTTTTGCCCCTCAATAGCTTTGCTTTAGGGCTTTCGTTTCCTTTAAAATCTAAGGAGGTAAAGAGCAATGAATAGTCAATCTAAAATAACTAAAGGTGGATTAAAGCCCATTCTGCTTTTCTTCTCACTGCTTATTCTTGCCTCCTCTTGCAAACGTGCTAATATTCTGCCTTCCACCGATATCATCTGCTCCGAACAAGATAGCAGCAGTAATCATCCCAAGGCAGCTGAATTTGCATCCATAATTGATAAATATGTAAAGCAAGGCTTGCCCGGCATTTCGGTTTTGGTAGAAGATGAACATGGAACCTGGGTGGGTTCGGGTGGCTATGTTGATATTGAGAACGGCATAAAATACAAACCCTGCCATATTTCTAAGGCGGCGAGCATAACCAAACTATTAGTGGGAACACTTACACTTAAACTTCAGGAACAAGGTAAGCTAAACATCGAAGACCCGATTTCTAAATATATCGACGCTAAGATTCTGAACAAAATTGATAAAGCCGAAGGCAAAACGCTTCATCAATTGATGAATCACACCACCGGGATTTATGATGTAATAACCAGCAGCAGTTTCTATTTGGCGGTGCTGAATAACCCCAATAAACAATGGACACAAGAGGAATTGCTTAGTTACGTTTACGGAAAAGAGGGGTATGATTTGGATTCGTTTCCTGCACATTATTCCAACACAAACACGGTATTGTTAAGTATGTGTATAGAAAAAGCAACGGGACAAAAGCACGAAACCCTACTTCGCGAAATGGTTCTGAATCCTGTGGGAATGAACGATACCTATTATCAAGGACGGGAGGAACTACCCAGCACTGCCGCCCAAGGCTATTACGACCTGCATAACAATGGAACAATTAGCAATGTGTCGAACCTTATAACCGGGAGCGGAAACGGCTATGGGGGCATTTTCTCCAATGTATTTGATTTGCAAGCCTTCATTAAGGCTCTGTTCGTTGATAAAACCATTCTTTCGCAAGCCTCATTGGATTTGATGCAAACCTATGTTCAGGAAAAGGAAGATTTTTATACCGGGGTAAGCACTATCAAGAAATTCACCACCAAAAGTGCATTTGGCATCGGACATACCGGTCGTGATTTGGGCTACAGTGCCGATTTGTTTTATTTCCCGGCCAAAAACCGCACTATGATTTTCTTTGTGAACTATGGTACAAATGGCAAGAGTTCGCTCAAGCAGGTGTTCCTTAACTTTGAAAGCGAACTTGCCGATAAGGTGTTGGAATAGCGTAAGCTATTTGTGGTGGAGTAGTTGATTAGTTTAAAGTGATTAGTTTAAAGTTTAAAGTTCCATCCGGCGGTAGCCAACTTGAAACTTTAAACTTGCTACTTGAAACTTGAAACTTGCAACTTGCAACTTTAAACTCGAGCCTTCCATCCGGCGACGGCAAAATCGTATATCATCAATCCTCAGACCTTCCTTATATTATAATGCCCCACCAAGGTACCGTTGTTGGTAATATTTAGATATTTATTATTGGAAGTCCAGCCAAACACGCCTGATTGCGAAGCCCCTTCGTGGCCCACTTCCAATTGGTGTTCGGGCAAGGTGGATGGAATTGGCGTTGAGGCCGAATTGGTAAAGGCTAAAGAAAGTACCTCGTCGCCATCGTTTTCGGCAATAAAAATCAAGGATGCTTTCGAAATATTATCGAATACACAATGCGTTTCGCCGGGGTTGATGATGGCAATTACGTGCCTACCGGCGGTGGCAAAGGCGGCATTGATGATGCCTTGATTAAAATACAAAGCCGATTTTGATTCGTCACCCACATATTTTTGAGCAATGGTGAGCACATTGGTGGTGAGCTGCTCGGCAAGCTGTGGTTTGGTGATAGCCAAATCCGAACGCTCGGCCGACACATTACTTTTTGCTCCGCTTTGAGCAGCCCGGTTATCTACGTAAGTTTGATAAACAGTGTCGTAATCTGTATCAAAGCCCGTAGGGAAATCGGCGGCATGGGTAGCCAAGGCACTCTTATACCTATTGCCAATCGTAATTAGGGTAGGAATATCGGCCCGGTTATATTCAGTCAAACCATTTGGGTAGAATTCTAAATAGGTTTCATTATCATTGCGATACGTATATTTTGCCAAATTTTCATTATCGCTAATAAGCTTTTCGAGAGCTTTTCGGCTTGCTACCATCGCTTCGGTTTTTCCTTTTTGCACAGCAATATTTAGGGCTTTGCTGCTTGCATCGCCAAAAAAGCTGTTGTAAGCCGCCGTTACATTGGTTAGAATAGTAGTGAAAATACCTCCCGGATTATGATTCAGCAGCCGCTGAATATGGTCCTCGGTGAAGTTTTGTAAAATGGAATTCGTGATTTTAGGGCTAAGGAATAAAATCCTGAAATACTTAATAATAGAAATCATTGTGCTAATTTTTTAAAGGTTATTAGTTTTTATTTTAATTGTTTGTGTAATTTTTAGATTTATGTTTAGCTGAAATTAGCAAGGCTCATTTCTTTTTTCGGAAAGGTGCCTCGTAACGTTACGAGGCTCATTTCTTTTT
>CANJNG010000071.1 GCA_947475205.1 Bacteroidota bacterium | reverse complement strand
AATTGGAATCAAATTTCAATTCAATTAAACATCATTTTTACTGAAAGATTTAATCTAAACGAAATCTAACAAAAAATAAAAATGACACAGTTTATGTAACAAACCCAATTTTAGGTACTGAAAAATGAATTTCAGGTACTGAAAAATGAATTTTAGGTCATCGGAAACAAATTTTACATACCAGAAAAAAAAAACATTGCTTGTGAGCAACAACTTTTAAAATGTCAAAGAACTTTCGTGGTGCAAATGTCCGGCGGTATTTCAGCATAGCAATCACCCTCGCAGGGGGATTTTTAGAAGAAAATGAAAATATTTTGAGGCTATTTTATGTGAATTTCCATGAAATATTGCATCTCCGAGCATGAAAACAGGCCCTTTCAAGATGAGCAACACAGCTATAACCTTTATCACTGCTAGGCTATCACCCGCAGAGGGTGATGCCGCTTGAAAGCAGAGTTGACAATTGACAATTGACAATTGATAATTGACAATTGACAATTGACAATTTGGGCGGTGGCCGTTTGATGGAGGAGCGGAAAACGCATCAAAATTCTTAAAACACATAGAGCACTTAGGGAACAGATAAATACTCCGATGCGAATACGCTATTTCGGCAATTGTGCTATCACGTTTTTGTGGGCCCTAAGGTGGGATTCATTTGTATTTAGGCAAATCATTCCTCTCCCAATACTGTTTAAGACTCTTCACATTACGCACTTCCAGTATTGCAAATACATTTTTGCAATGGGTTTTAATAGTATTGTAACTCACAAACAGCAATACACTTATCTCCTTCTTGGTTTTTCCCGTCGCATAATGGCTGCCCACTTCCTTCTCGCGGTCGCTGAGGGTATCGTAGCGTTCCCGCTCTTCCGGGTTGCCGGCGATTTGTTTAATGACTATCTCCTCGCATGTTCCTTTTTGTAATAAGGTTTGCAGCTTGTGTGTAAACGGTGTATCTACCTCCTGGCTCAGCAGCCCTTGAAACCCCGCCGCACGAAACTGTGCCACATCATGCTCCCTGATAAGTTTCACCACTGCCACAAAACATAACTTCGGAAACATTGCCCCTAGGGCCGAAACCAGCTTTTGACATTCCGGCTTATATTCATCCACCATCATTACCATTATTCGGGGTTTCACCTCGGCAGCCTTTGCAAGCAAGGCTTCTATGCCTGCCTTTTCCGGCATCACGGTGCAGTTTAAACCACAGAGCAATAAATTATGCTTAACAATATTGGCAGTAACCAGATTGTCGTCGATATACAGAACAGAAATAATTGGCCGAAAAACAAGAAGCGACTCAAAAGCTACTTCTTCAGGTAATTCGGGATCGTCAGGTTTGATATCCCCCATGGCGTTCGCAGATAAATGTTTTGACTTCGATTAAACATGCATGTGAAGTAAAATAGAATCATAGACAATTTCTGTTAGGGGTTATTGATTGACACTTATAGAATTAGTGGCAAATGTGAGAAAAATAGTAGTAGGTGAAGTGTTTTATGTAAAAAAAATAATGGGGGCCTAGGTTGATGTCTAGGGAGTTGAGGGCTAAAAGGCTTGATTTTATTGGGACTTTGGTCGTATGATTTATTTTGTTGGTGGTGTGGATTTGGGGTGAGGAAGGGTGTAGCCTGTGACTTAATTTAATAACCTCCCCCCATCTTGTTGACTGTAGAATGCTATTCTAAATTCATGGGTTAAGTTATTACTTGAATCTGATTACTCTATTCACTCAGCTACAACTGAAGATATGACATCAATCATAACCTGACCCAATAACGGTCATTTCCTGAAATTTCTTGCCTCTCTAGTTTTGCTTCATCAATAAACAAATCAAAATGAAAAGGAATATTGGAACAACCGATAAGATTATCCGATTGATAATTGCGGTAATTGTTGCGGGGCTATATTTTACTAATGTGGTAACAGGAACGGCAAGCATCGGGTTAATGGTTTTAGCCGGAGTGTTTTTGCTTACTGTTTTTATCAGCGTTTGTCCATTTTATATTCCATTTGGAATCAGCACACATATCAAAAAAGCATAAAAATAAAAATAAATAAATATGACACACACAAAAACCCTTTATGAATTGCATTACGACCACAAAGAATGGTTGAGCAAATTAGTTTTCTACACCGAAGAAATTGGAATAATGCAAAAACGCCTCGAGGAAATTGCTCGGAAAAACACTTCGCAAGAGGTTAGGGCTTCTGTAGAGCATTTCCAAAATCAAATCATTATTACGGAAACCCATGCAGTGGATTTACGGAAGGAAATTCAACACCACGAGGTGGAAATAGAAAAAATAGTTAACGCAAACAGTGTTGCGGTTGACCACAAACGCCTACCCGACCACGTTGACCACCGCGACACAATGGCAAGTTTCGAAAAACTTTTTGCCGAGCTAAGAAAGGAACTATATGTGTTTTTGGCGAAGTGGATGTAAGGCTTAATTAAGCAGGAATGCTTCGCCTCGATGAGGTATCAACACTTCACTAAAGCCTTTCTTCATAAACTTTTCTTTGAAATTTGAGAGTGTTTCCTGTTCGCCATGAACAAGAAACACTTTTTTTATTGCATCTATTTCGGCCTTGTTAGGGTTAAATATTATGAACCCCTGTATGCCGTAATCTTCAATGCTTTTATTGTTCCTTTTCTTATTCCATCGGCACTAAAAGGAGTGGACAATAAACCGATTGGAGCATTGGCATTGCACAGTTTGCCCCAAACAGTGGCAAAGGCGAAATAATCTCCCACAACGGCAAAACCTTTTATGCCAATGTTGCCCAAAACTTCTCCAATCCAAAGTATTTTAGTTCTCGCCTATCAGCGGTGGGTTACAATGCTGCCGGAAGCGGAGGTAGCAACAAAGGTCCTTCTAATCCGGACTATCTGGCCGAAGTTCAAGCCCGCATTGATACCTTTATGGTGCACAATCCCGGAATTCAGAAATCTGAGATTCCATCCGATATAGTAACCGCTAGTGGAGCCGGGCTAGACCCAAACATTTCGGTGCAAGCCGCCAAAGTGCAGGTGAAACGCATTACAAACATTCGCCATCTTAACGAAATTGAAATAGCTGCCTTGATTGAAAGTCTCACCGAAAAACCATTACTCGGACTATTCGGAATTGAGAAAATTAACGTCCTAAAACTCAATATTGCTTTAGATAATCTAAAATAAGCCATCTCATTCCATCATTTATCCATCTACTTTTATCCCACAAAATGAAACCCATTCTAACGATTTTAATTAGCATCTTAATTGTCAGTTGTCAATTGTTAATTGTCAATTCTGCTTCTGCACAGTCACCACTTTCGGCAACTGACCGCCAAGCTATAGTTCAGCAAGTGAAGCAAGAGATTACAGACAGCCTCAAGGCCGATCAAGCCAAAAAAGGGCTAAGCTTTTCTGGTTATATAGAAACCTATTACAGTTTCGATATGGCCAAACCCGATAACCATGTTCGCTTACCATTTGCTTATTCACACAATCGCCACAATGAAATAAACCTAAATCTAGGATTTGTGAAATTAGCTTATGCTACCGATAAACTTAGGGCCAATATAGCAATGATGGCGGGTACATACAGCAACGACAACTTGGCTGCCGAAACCGGAGTTTTGAAGAATATTTTGGAAGCCAATGCCGGCGTAAAGATTTCTAAAAAGAAAAACCTTTGGATTGATGCGGGAATATTTGCTTCCCACATGGGATTTGAAAGTGCTGTGGGTAAAGATTGCTGGAACTTAACACGAAGCATTTTAGCCGATAACTCACCCTACTTTGAAAGTGGAGCCAAAATCTCATACACTCCCAACAACGAAAAATGGTTTATGAGTGGTTTGATACTTAACGGTTGGCAACGCATTTACCGTCCGAACGGGAATAATACCCCTGGTTTTGGGCACCAACTTACCTTAAAGCCCAATTCAAAAGTTACGCTCAATAGCAGTTCGTTCATCGGAAACGGCAAACCCGATAGCGTTAAGCAAATGCGGTATTTCCACAACTTTTATGGAATATTTCAATTGCACTCAAAGTTTGCGGCTACCCTCGGTTTCGATATTGGAGCTGAACAAGCAGCCAAAGGAAGCAGCACCTACAATACTTGGTATAGCCCTGTTTTGATTCTGAAACTCAGTCCCAGCAGCAAATTCAATATTGCTGCCCGTGGCGAATATTACTCCGATAGCAGAGGGGTGATAATTGCCACCGGCACCCCCAATGGCTTCAAAACCTATGGGTATTCGCTAAACGTGGATTTATTGGTTCGGGATAATATAATGTGGCGTACCGAAGGCCGGGGCCTCACCAGCAAAGACCAGATTTTCACGCTCAACGACAAGCCCAGCAGCCAAAACTATTTTGTTACTACGGCTATCGCAATTTCATTTTAACCATTAAGGTATTTAGAAAATGAAGAATTCATAATGAAACTTAATTCCTTAATGGTTTAAACACTATGCTCAAAAGCGGGATTGATGTAAAGATTGCTTGCATAGAAACCCACGAAATACTGGCTGGACTTCCGGTTATTCCTCGCCACAAACTGTTCAATCAAGCCTGAATGCCTCGCCCCGATGGGGTATCAACACCTCATTAAATCCCTTCTTCATAAACTTTTCTTTGAAGTTTAAAAGTGTGTCCGGTTCGCCGTGAACAAGGAACACTTTCTTTATTTTCTCCATTTTCTGACAAGCAAGAAAATGAAATATATCCTCATAGTCCCCATGGGCACTATAGCTTTCAAAGTTCAATACTTGTGCTCTCACAGGATACCATTCGCCAAAAATCTTCACTTCTTTGTCGCCATTTTTCAAACGACCACCCAAACTTTCGGGGGTGCAATAGCCCACCATCATAATGGTGTTCTTGGGGTCTTCGATGTTGTTTTTGATATGATGCTTAATTCGTCCCGCTTCGGCCATTCCCGATGCGGATATAATAACGCAGGGTTCTTCCATAGAATTTAATCCCTTTGAATCTTCCGGGCGGCTAATGTAAAACAGGTTTTTAAACCCAAAAGGAGTGCTATCCTTCTTCATGTATTCCAATATTTCATCATCGTAGCATTCACGGTGGCGGCTCATCACTTCGGTTGCTTTTACGGATAAGGGACTATCCACAAAAATTTTGATATTGGGCAGCAAACCTTGATTTTTAAGCCTGTCGAGAGCATACACTATGGTTTGTGTGCGACCTACGCTAAATGACGGAATTATCACCTTGCCCCGATTGTGGACACAGGTATGCTTTACTATGTTTAATATTTCCTGTTCGGCTTCCACCAGACTGGCATGCAATCGATCGCCATACGTGCTTTCGCAAATCAAGAAATCGCATTGGCGAAACGTCTCCGGGTCTTTCAGGATAGCCGTTTTGTATCGGCCTATATCGCCCGTAAAGGTGATTTTATCTACACCTTTTCCTTTGGCATGCTTTATATCCAGATGCACTGCTGCACTGCCTAATAAATGCCCGGCATCGGTGAATTCAAAGCTGGCTTCATCTGAAATTGTACATTTAAAATGATAAGGAACCGGTTCGAACAACTCGAAGGTGGCCAATACATCAGCCTCGTCATACAGCGGCTCTATGTCTTCTTGTTGCCGTTCCCGTCTGCGTTTGTTCACATATCTAAGGTCGTCTATTTGAATATGGGCCGAATCGGCCAGCATTATCCTGCATAAATCAATGGTGGCCGGTGTGGCGAATATCTTCCCATCAAAACCTTCCCGAACCAAGCGAGGCAACAAGCCCGAATGGTCGATGTGGGCGTGGGATAATATCACACAATCAATCTCCTTGGGTTCGAAACCGAAATTACGATTAAGGTCTTCTTTGTTTTTGTTGTGACCCTGAACCAAGCCACAATCGAGTAAAATCTTCCTTCCCTTTGGAGTTATAATGACGTGTTTCGAGCCGGTTACCATTCCTGCGGCACCGAAACTTTGAAAGGTTAATTTTTCCATGTGTGCAATTATCTTGCTTCTATATTTAAAGAGGCAATGATAATTAACATCTTGAAAGAGATTGCCTATATTTAACGGAAATCAAACCCTCACTACGCGCTTTTGCTCAAATCTTCGCCTTGGCGGTTTTGTTCGTCTAGTGACCAACCATCGGTTACGGTGGTTTCGAGCCAAGCTTTGCCCGATTTTCTGAATATCTGAACGCCTAAACCATACACATCGGCAAAGTTTTGTTCCAAACTTGCTACCGTCATTTTGGGAATAATCGTCATTTGCCCATCGTTGTGAATAGTGCGGCATTCGCCCAAGGTTCTGCTATTGCTTAAAATCTGTTTCTTGGGAGAGGCTCCACCCGGTTTGTGTGGCTTGGAAAAAAACTCCAATTTTAGATAGGGGAACATCGTGTTAAATTCCTCCTGAATGGCAAAGATTTTTCGGCTGTCGTTTATTGTGATTTGCATAATAAGAATAGTAAAGGGGCGAGGTTCCACTAATTGATACATATTGAAGCAAAAGTAGAATGGTCTGAATAAGCCTAAACTGAGGTTTGTCAGAGAAAAGTATGACTTTGGTCAGGTAATGCTTTTCGTTTGGAGGGAAATTGAACTGAATAAACGGCTCTAGATTATCAAGAGAGGAGAAAGAAATTGGAACGCGAATGACGCTAATTGGACAAATAGCCGCTAATTTTGAATACTCGGTGATGTCTGATAAAAAAAACGGCATCCCTGCTTTAGCATCCGCGTTCTTTGCCTAGCTTTGGCCTGCAATAGCCGAGCGAAAAAGGCCAATAAAGATGGGAAACCCCGACACTTACTTAGACAACCACTACATACACCGCAGCAATTGGTTAAGGGCTGCTGTGCTGGGGGCTAATGATGGCATTATTTCGGTTTCGAGTATTGCGATAGGGATAGCCACGGCCAGCGTCACCCGCGAACCCATTGTGTTGGCCACAGTGGCCGGATTGGTAGCCGGGGCCTTGTCTATGGCTGCCGGTGAGTATGTGTCGGTGAGTTCGCAAACCGACACCGAGAAAGCCGACATCGAACGCGAAGCCCAGGAATTGGAGGACCATCCGGAGGAGGAAATGATGAACCTGGCAGTGATTTATGAGAAAAGGGGACTGAAGAAAGAAACTGCCCTGCAAGTGGCGAAGGAACTAACGGCGAACGATGTGTTGTCGGCCCACGTTAGAGACGAATTAGGCATTAATGAAATAAGCCAAGCCAACCCCATTCAGGCGGCCTTGGCATCGGGGGCATCGTTTACCGTGGGCGGGGTTTTGCCGCTGCTAGTTGCCTTGTTTGGCCCGGTACATTATTTGGAATACTATCTATATACCTCCTCCATTTTGTCGCTGATGGTGCTGGGGGCTGTGGCGGCCAAAACAGGCGGCTCCAGCATTTCGAAAGCTATTTTGCGGGTCACCGTTTGGGGAACCTTAGCTATGGGCCTAACCGCTTTGGTGGGCTATTTGTTTGGGGTGAGTGTTTAGGGGGGTGGCTAATGCTCAGCGGCATCATATTCTACCCTCATCGGCTAGCCCTATATTAACTCCGCCATTTATGGCGGTGAATGATAGTATACTTTTGAATGGACTTTAGCCTTGAAATTATCGGGGGCTAAAACCCGGAGGATTTGCCGGATATTAACTACGCAATAAATGGCGTAGTTAATGGAGATGGATAGGCCGGAGGGCTTGGGTATAGAGAGGCTAAGGCTTAGGGGCGGGGTATGCTACGGTTGACGGGGGAACAGCGAGGATTGATTGAAATGTCTGTTGCTTACAATCACAAATTTTAAATTCGTTTTCTTCACTACGAAGTAGTAAAGGACTGGATTGATTAACGGTTTGCAGCTACCCGAAGGGCGGGATTATTAGCATTAAACTTCATTCGAAGAACTGAACTTTCGACTTGCACAAATGTGTCTGCGAAGCACGAAACCCCGCCTTTTGGGTAGGTGCTGTTATGTGTAGCCTTCATTCTGTCATTGATTGTTTGCTTGTCGGTCGTTGAGTATTTGTCGAGCCGCTTCTAATGCTGAAGCAGTGTAGCTCTTGTCAGCAACAAACTGTGTCAAGTCGTCCGATGAATAGTTTAAATATTTTTCCTTAAATTTCTCAACGTCTTCATTGAAACGTTTTTGATTGTCTTGTAAGTTTTGTTCCGATACTTCTCCATGATTGTTATAGTCAAGTGCCGCTTTAAAAGTTTTAAAATTTATAGCAAGGGTCAGAAGCCCAACGAGAAAAGCTGTCGGCTGAAAAACAATTTTGAGACTTCCAATTCTAAAAAACCAATTACTGTCTAATGGCGTAAAATTTATAATGCAAAACAGTCCAAGCAAAATTGTCAAGCAAAAAACGTATTTGAAGTATTGTCTAAATGCGAAGAAAGAAATGAAATTTATTATTACAGCAACAAAAGCTCCGTAATGTTTTTCAGTCAACATAAAGTCGTAATTTACTCCATCCATTTCGACTGTTTCACGAATAAGTGTCGCAACTGTCAATACACAAAGTCCTGTCAAAACCAAAATTGGAATTAACATTTTATATTTCTGAAAGGTCTGTTTCGTTGTCGTCAAAAGGTTACGCATAACTCGCTTATAGAGGAGACTCCCACTTCAAAAAACTTCCCCAAGCCATCCATTTTCCCGATATAGGAGGAAGTTTTATCAGTTTTAGAGTATTGCCATTATTTTCTCTCACCAAAATTATCCCATATCCCTTTCCACCCCATCACCATCCATAAATATAAATCCACAATTTATTAACAATCAACAAAAAACCACAAAAAATAGTTTCCCGCTTAATCCACATGTGGATTAAATTAAAGCAAACAATTATCAAATTAAAAACTCGAGTTTGCGAAAGTGAAACTACAGTTTTCATGAAATCAAATACTATCTTTCTGAAGCAATACTAGCTTTTTTCGAGATTCTGCATGCTTTTTTTCAAATCTTGCTAGATTTCTTCCAAATCCAAACTCATTTTTCTGAATTGAGTACTCATTTTTGGAAAATGAGTGTGGAATTCTTCCAAATCCACAATCATTTTTCAAAAATGAATGTGGATTTGGTCTAGATCTATACTCATTTTTGAAAAATGAGTGTGGATTTCTTCCAAATCTGTACTCATTTTCGTAAAATGAATGTGGAATTCGTCCAAATCTAGCAAGTTTTCGAAAAACTCTTGCTATTATTCCACAATCACTGAATGGAACTGCTAAAATAACTTCCTAATCTAGCATAAAGCAAGTTAAATTTCGACTACAACTGTTCAACTATGACACAAAAGTAACTTTGTTAAAAGTTGTATTAATTAAATGCTCTCTTGGTGACATGTTTAGTGGCAAAGGCTGTTTATTGGTCTCCAAGCGGCATTGGCCTTGCAGCGGACACGGTGATATATAAATGGTGAAAGAATTTACGATTGACGAACGGCAAAGCCTTCTTGGCTTCAGTTAAAAAACAAATTTTCTCAGACAAAATTACAATTGACGATTCGGCTGCCGCTGGATGGAAATCGTACATCGTAAATCCCCTATTTCGCCGGATGGCAATTGTAAATCAAAAATCGTCAATTGGTAGATTTCCCCACACCTGACATAAATCATAACCCCATTCAAAATATACCCTAATTTTGCCACGTGCGAAAAATAGCAGCTATCCTTTTTCTATCGGCCTATTTGATTACCAATACAGAACTGGCCGAACTGGGTAAGCTAGGGGTTTTCTTCACCCACTTTCAAGAGCACAAGCAAGCAAACAAGGATTTATCGCTCATGGATTTTGTGGTGCTGCACTATTTCAGCGGCGACCAACAAGATGACGACAAGGCCCGCGATATGCAGCTTCCCTTCAAAACCCACGACTGCGTTGGGCATCTGAATATCGTTTCCCTTTTTCCCCCATCGCCCATTTCATTAAATGCTTTCGAGCATGCTGTGCATCAGGCTACTATCCTGTTTGACCAGTCGGCTATTCCTTCATCCTATTTAGCCGATATTTGGCAGCCGCCTAAAGCCATAGCTTAGTCTATCGGTCGTTCCTTAAAGTTTAAGGGCATCCTTTTCTCTTTCCTTATTTTTTTTCTGAAGGTTTGAAGCCGGCACATTTGCGTGTTTCAAACCCCAAACATTCTATTCAATGCTGAATTCTATTATTCATTTTTCCATACGCAATAAGCTCATAACGGGCTTGTTTGTGCTGGCCCTGATTGCTTACGGCAGCTATCAGGTTACGCAATTGCCGATTGATGCCGTGCCCGATATTACCAATAACCAAGTGCAGGTAATCACCAACGCACCCTCGCTTGGAACGGTAGATATCGAACGCTTTGTTACCATCCCCCTCGAACAAGAAGCCCGAAGCATTCCGGGCCTGAAAGAAATCAGAAGCATGTCGCGATTCGGGTTTTCCCTCATCACTATGGTGTTCGACGATGGGGTGGATATTTACTGGGCTCGGCAGCAAATCAACGAGAAGATTCAAGCCATAAAAGGCGATTTGCCACCCGAAATCACTCCTCCCTTTATGGCACCGGTAACCACCGGTCTGGGCGAAATTTATCAATATGTGGTGAAGCCTGCCAAAGGATATGAATCGAAATATACCCTCACCGAACTGCGTACTATTCAAGATTGGCAAGTGAGGCGGCAACTGCTGGGCACTAAGGGTGTGGCCGATGTGTCCACCTTTGGGGGCGAACTAAAGCAACTGGAAGTAGCCATCAATCCCGATAAACTCAAAGGCTTTGGAATCACCATTTCGGAAGTGTTTTTAGCCTTGAAGGCCAACAATCAAAACACGGGTGGGGCCTATATTGAGAAAGGACCAACGGTGGCTTTTATCCGCAGCGAGGGCTTGGTGGGTAGCATTTCCGATATCGAAAACATTGTGGTGAAAACCACTTCGAGCAATGTGCCTATCCTTATTCGCGATTTGGCCGAGGTAAAAATAGGAGCCGCCACTCGCTATGGTGCCGTAACCTACAATGCCGAGGGCGAAGTAGTAGGGGCTATAGTGATGATGCTTAAGGGTGAAAACTCTTCGGATGTGATAAAGCGGGTGAAGCAACGGATTGAGGAAATTCGGAAAACATTGCCCGAAGGTGTGGTGATTGAACCCTTTTTAGACCGAACCAAGATGGTGAACAACGCCATTGGCACAGTGGAAACCAACCTGATGGAAGGGGCGATTATCGTGCTGTTTATTCTTGTTTTGTTTTTAGGAAATTGGCGTGCAGGCTTCATCGTGGCATCGGTTATTCCGCTGGCCATGCTGTTTGCCATCATCATGATGAACCTCTTTGGCGTAAGCGGAAACCTCATGAGCCTTGGAGCATTGGATTTCGGCTTGATAGTGGACGGTGCCGTAATAATTGTGGAGGCCGTGCTGCATCACCTTCATCAATCGAAGAAAGGTTTTGCTGGGAAGAAACTCAACCAAGGAGAAATGGACGATGTGGTGTTCAGTTCCTCGTCGCGGATGATGAATGCCGCTGTTTTTGGTCAAATCATTATCCTTATTGTTTACCTCCCCATTCTTTCCTTGGAGGGTATCGAAGGAAAAATGTTTAAGCCCATGGCCCAAACCATTGCCTTTGCCATCCTAGGGGCTTTTATCCTGTCGCTCACTTATATACCGATGATGACAGCCCTGTTCACGAGCAAAGACACCGAGCATAAACTCAACTTTTCCGACAAGGTAATGCTTCGCCTCGAGGCCTGGTATGGCCGGGCAAGGGAAGCGGCAATGGCTTATTCCAAAACAGTGGTATCCTTCGTGGTGGTTTGTTTTGCGGTGGCGGTGGTGCTGCTTATGAATATGGGTGGTGAATTTATTCCTGAATTGGAAGAAGGCGATTTTGCGGTGGAAACCCGTTTATTGGTGGGAACAAATCTTAGCACTACCATTGCCATGACCCAAAAAGCATCGGCCATACTGCTAAAGAATTTCCCCGAAGTGGAACGCGTAGTGAACAAGATAGGCAGTGGCGAAATCCCCACCGACCCCATGCCCATCGAAGCATCGGATATGATGGTGATTTTGAAAGACAAAAAGGAATGGACATCGGCTAAAACTTTCGATGAACTTTCGGAAAAGATGAGCCTGAAGTTGGCTGATTTACCGGGCTTCAAAGCCGGGTTTCAGTTTCCGGTGCAAATGCGGTTTAATGAATTAATGACCGGTGCCAAGCAAGATGTGGTGTGTAAAATATTCGGCGAAAACCTCGACACCTTGGCTTTTTATGCCGAGAAAATAGGGCAATTGGCACAGAAAACCGAAGGGGCAAAAGACCTTTATGTAGAAGCTATAAACGGTGTGCCGCAAATCATTGTGCGGTTTAATCGGGAAGCTATTGCCAAGTATGGTTTGAATATTTCGGAGATGAATATGGTGGTAAATGCTGCCTTTGCGGGTTCTTCGGCAGGAAAGGTGTATGAAGGCGAAAAGCGTTTTGATTTGGTGGTGAGGCTAAGTTCCGAAAGCCGCAAGGATATCAATGATGTGATTAATTTGCTGGTGCAGGCTCCGTCGGGTATTCAAATCCCCCTGAACCAAGTGGCTGAAATAACAGAGGTGGAGGGCCCCAATCAGGTGCAGCGTGAAGATGCCCGTCGAAGGGTGGTGCTTGGGTTCAATGTACGGGGTAAAGATGTGGAGACTGTAGTAAACGATTTGCGAGCCAAGGTGGAAAGCCAGATAAAATTTCCACCCGACTATCATATTACGTATGGTGGAACGTTCGAGAACCTACAAGCCGCCAAGCAACGCCTAAGCTTTGCCATTCCTGTTGCCTTGTTGCTCATTTTCCTCATGCTTTATTTTGCTTTCGGGTCCATCAGCGATGGCTTACTCATATTCTCTGCTATACCCCTTTCGGCCATTGGCGGAGTGTTTTCGCTTTATATGCGAGGAATGCCCTTTAGCATTTCGGCAGGTGTGGGATTCATTGCCTTGTTTGGCGTGGCTGTGCTGAATGGTCTGGTGCTTATCTCTGAGTTTAACCGCCTGAAAAAGGAAGGCCTACGCGATATTTTGGAAGTGGTGAAAAGGGGAACAACCGCCCGGCTGCGACCTGTATTGATGACAGCTGCTGTGGCTTCATTAGGTTTTATGCCCATGGCTCTCAGCAATGGTGCAGGTGCAGAAGTGCAACGACCCTTAGCCACTGTTGTAATCGGCGGTTTGGTAACGGCTACTTTCCTTACCCTCCTGGTGCTTCCTGTCCTTTATGTTTGGAAGGAAAAGAAACCCCGCAAACCGAAAGCCCCTACTGTTCCCATTGCTGCTGTGTTGCTATTGATTTCCTTTTCAGGATTCAGCCAAACTACCCCCAAAAGGATTCCTTTAAAGAAGGCTTTGGAGATGGCCGAAGCCAATAACAAAACGCTTAAGAGTGCCAAGCTGGATGAAGAAACTATGGCAAAAATCAAATCGGCATGGTTGAACATTCCCAAGACAAATGCCAACTTTGCTTATGGTCATGTGAACAGTGCCTATATAGATAACCTGTTTTCGGTGTCGCAGAACATCGCCTTTCCTTCGGTTTATTCCAACCAGAAAAAGCAGTTCAACGAAGATTTCCTCGCTTCGCAATCGGCCACACAGCTTGCCCTTATTCAGGTGAAAGCCGAGGTGAAGTCCTTGCATTATCAGGTATTGGTTTTGGAAGAAAAGCAAAAGCTGCTCACCTATGCCGATAGCATTTACGGCGTTTTTGAGCAACGGGCTAATTTAAAATTCAGAGCCGGAGAAAGCAATCTGATGGAAAAGGTAACTGCCGAAAACCAACGCCATCAAATAAAGAACCAATTACGGGCATTGGACAGCGATCTCGGAATTGCTCTATTGCAATTCAACTTCTGGATTGGTAGTGGCGACACGCTTAAACCCGAACGGGGCGATGATAAATATTTCCTTTTCCGCGAAACGGATAGCCTCGTTCCCGAAAAGCATCCTCGCTTGGAATGGCAGCTGCATCAGGTAAACCTTGGCAAGTATAAATGGAAAGGCGAAAAGGCCAAAGCCCTCCCCGACATCACGCTTGGCTATAGCAATATGAGCATCATAGGTTGGCAACGCATTGATAATGCCGACCAGTATTTCGGAGCCGGAAAACGCTTTGGAACCGTGAATGCCGGCCTGAGTGTTCCGGTGTTTTTTAGAGCCCACTCATCCCATTCTCAAGCTGCTAAGGTGCAATACCTAAAAGCCCAAAACGATTTGGAACTAGAGAAAGAAAAGCTGAGCACCGAACTAAAAGTGGCTCTTTCCGAAGTGGACAAATGCGAAGCACTATTACTCTATTATGCCGGGGAAGGCATGAAAAATGCTCGTACCATTTCCAAAACCTCACAACTGCAATTTCAAAACGGGGAGATTGACTTCCTGCAATTCGTGATGCTCATCAATCAGAGTTTCGCTATCGAAAACGATTACCTCATGGCAAAGTTGAACCTCAATCAAGCCAAAATAAAACTTGAACTACTAACCGAAAAATTCTAACAAAAATGAACAAGATTATATATATCCTAATTACTGTAATCCTTGCTGCATGTGGCACTAAGAAGCCAGAGCAACAAGAAACCAAACCCGAACAAACCAACAGCATTACACTTACCCCGGTGCAAGTAAAGAATGCAAATCTTACCATCGGCACACCCGAAATGAAGCCCATGTCGGCACTGCTGAAACTAAACGGTTCTATTGATATTCCACCACAAAATATGGTGAGTGTAAGCTTCCCGCTCGGAGGTTATTTGAAATCCTCTAAGCTGTTACCCGGTTTGCATATATCCAAAGGCGAAGTGCTTGCAGTGCTTGAAGATGCTCAGTTTATTCAGTTGCAACAAGATTATTTGATGGCCAAATCGCGGTTGGTATTGCTTGAATCGGAATACAAACGCCAACTGGAGCTCAATCAAAGCAAAGCCAGCAGCGACAAAGTGTATCAGAATGCCAAGGCTGATTTCGATAGCCAAAAGATTCTCGTAAAATCGCTGAGCGAAAAGCTAAAGCTGATAGGCATTGACCCGTTTTCACTAAACGAAGAAACCATTTCCCGTGGGGTAAATGTCTATTCGCCCATCAATGGCTTTGTATCGAAGGTGAACGTGAATATCGGGAAATATACTTCTCCAACCGATGTTCTGTTTGAACTAGTTAATCCTGAAGACATTCACTTGAACCTCTCGGTGTTTGAAAACGATGTTATTAAGCTCGCCGTTGGGCAGCGGGTGAAAGCCTATTCGCACCAAAACCCAAATAAATTCTATAATGCCGAGATTATCCTCATTAGCCGAAACCTCGATGCTAACCGTGCCGCTGAGGTTCATTGTCATTTCGAGAAATATGAAAAAGAGTTATTGCCCGGTATGTATATGACTGCCGAGGTAGGAATTGAAAACCAAACTGCCCTAACTGTTCCAATTGAGTCCATAGTGAAATGGGAAAACAAAGCTTATGTTTTTCTAGACAAGGGAAGCAATAGCTTTGAAATGAAGCAAGTAATGCTTGGTTTGAGCGAAAACAACTTCCAGGAGATTCTGAACCCAGAGATTGCTAAGGATAAAATAGTTACCCAAAATGCTTATTCTTTGCTGATGCAATTGAAGAACGGCGGGGAGTAATATTTACAATAATAAAAAATTAAGGACATTGAAAAACCTAACAATCATCGCCTGTGTTTGCATAGGCTTTATGCTAATAATAGGCATAAACTCATGCCAACACGGGCAATGTGAAGCCGGAGAAACAAGCAATAGTGGCGAAAACAGCCACAACCAAGGCAAAAACTGCTTAAACTGTCATATTGCCGATGGCGAAGGCGAGGGATGCTTCACGGTGGCAGGTACTGTGTACAACAACTCTCTGCTTGCTGCATATACTATTGCTACCATTAAGCTATACACAGGGCCAAACGGAACAGGTTCTTTGGTAACAACCCTTGAAACCGACAGCCGAGGGAATTTCTACACCGGAAGTGCAGTTTCATTTAAGAGCCATTTATACCCCTCGGTTACAGATGCTAATGGTCAAACCATTTATATGGCAGCCGGCATCAGCACCGGGGCCTGCAACAGTTGCCACAACATTTCGCAGGATAAGATTTATGTGAAGTGATGGGTTAGATGTGAGTCGCAATTTTCAGAAGGAGAAACTCAAACTCTTTCCTACTTTTCTGCATCATTTTAAGTTCAAATTACAATGACCGAAAAAGAATCTACCTCTTTATATAGTGAAGACCTTGCCCCTGTGCCGCAATCGGGAGCCGACCCGGATTCGGTGAAGCTTTGCCTGCTGAATGCCGAAACGGCAGTGGCAAAATCGGGGCTTAACGTTGGTAAGATTGAAGAAGTGGAGGCTCGCAAATGGTCATTCGGAGGGCAAATGTAGCAACTTAGCACTACCCTGTTGGACGAAGCACACCTCCATTTCTTTCAATCTTTTGTTATCGGATGCCGTTCTCGTTGGTCAATGTGTTGTCGGGTTGGGTCGGGTTAAATGCTGGCCTGTGAACGGGAGATATTATGTCAATTTAACTAATAAATACCTGTTCATCATTAATAAATTCTATTAATAACAAACACATCATTATTTCCAATTCTTGGGGAATATGTATATCTATTTCCGTCTCCAGATGATAATATTATCATATTGTCGCAAGTTATTCTTTCTATACTTGTTTCATCTCTATACTTATCCAAAAGTTGAGATGATGCTCCTCTCCTTTTTAGACTAACCATATATCCACCTAAGTTGTCCCTTTTATAACCATAAAAATGTGGGTCTTTATAGGTGGCATATTCAACCTTATTTAAATATACAATTAATTCCTTCTTTTCTTTAATAAATACAAATCTATATTCATGATTGCAATCTTCCTCCCATTGTGTATTATTTGAATCCCAATATCGTCTTTTGTAACATGAATACTCGTAATCAAAATCTACAACAACATCTTCGGGTTTAGCATAAGATTTTGTATTCTTTTCTAATGCTTGTGCATTATCAATACTATCTCTTTCTCGTTTTGCTCGCTCATGCCATGCTCTTCGCTCTGCTGGTAGAATGGAATCTTTATACAATTTAAGTCGATGATTCAAGTTTTTTCTATATAGAATATCATCCTCTTGGTATTGTTTATAATAACTAAATCCAATGCAGCCTCCAATAAGTAAAATCAATACTAAAACACCAATACTTAACTTGTTGTTTTTTTCTAAATTATGAACTGTTTTTAACTTTGGTTCTTCTTCTATTTCTGAAATATCCTTTAGTCTCTGCCAGTTCTCCATACCCTCTGACCAAACCAATGTTTCATCTTTTAGACCTTTATTGGTCAGTTCACTATATGTAAACGGTCCAAATTTGTCTTTACCTTTAAGATAGTAGTATTCTTTCATTTCAAATAGAATCTATTTTATAATACTTAGAATATGCATCAACTATTTATGCTATAATTCTAATGGCTAATAGTAAATCTTGTCTCAAATTCATCTATTTTGCCTGAGTATAACATTTCAAGTTTGTCATCTTTCCAATCTTTGCAAATTGAATTGTAAATATTTTCTATTAAATCTATGAGGTCATGAATATAGATTGTTGTTAAAGTAGTTTCAGACCTATTTGTAAATGCCCCATCCCAGTTTCCAAGTGTTACAATATCTTCATTTCTATCTATCGAAAGAGTAAATTTAAATTTATCGGGTCTGGTGTTTTCAGTTGCAAGGCCGAAATTATGACTTAATGAGCATCTTAAAGAGTATATAGCCAGTGCTTTTTTGTCATCCATATTTGAAAAATGTGATAAAGCCTCTAATATTCCTCTTTTGGTTTTTCTTGTGTTACCTTTAGGACGGAAGACACTTCCAATTTGCTCTAAAAAAATTAAATAACTCATAACACCCATAAACTGAAAAGGCTGATATGTCTGTTTTTCAAAATTCGCAACATTAAACTCTTTTTTGAGATATTTGCCTGTTATTACGCTTCTGCCCGAAAGAGAGCGTGCCCCTCTTAATAGCCTTGATAACATAGATATTCTGATTGGATTATCAGACATGGGTTGTTTAATATCCAAAAAGGCACTTATTCTTTGTTTTTCTGTCATGTAGGTTAGTTTATTTCGGTTAATCAGTATTTATAAAGGTTTCTTGCTCCGTACGGTTAATTTAGCAGAAACGGTCGGGCTTGCACTGCCGCCCTACGGTTTCCGATAACTCGCTTATAGGGGAGACTCCATCTTCCAAAACCTTCCCAATACCTACATAAAAGTGTTGGATAGGAGAAGGTTTTGTGTTTTGCGAGTTTCCCATTATTTTTCTCCCAACAAAATTATCCCATATCACTTTCCACCCCATCACCACCTATAAATAAAAATCCACAATTTATTAACAATCAACAAAAACCACAAAAAATAGTTTCCCGCTTAATCCACCTGTGGATTAAATTAAAGATTAGAATCATTAAACAGATTACTTGAATCTTTAAATCAAAGATTCAAATCATTAAAAGGAATACTCGAATCTTTAAAGCAAAGATTCAAATCATTAAAAAGAATACTCGAATCTTTAAAGCAATGATTCGAATCTTTAAAGCAATGATTCGAATCATTAAAAAGAATACTCGAATCTTTAAAGCAATGATTCGAATCATTAAAAAGAATACTCGAATCTTTAAAGCAATGATTCAAATCATTAAAAAGAATACTCGAATCTTTAAAGCAATGATTCAAATCATTAAAAAGAATACTCGAATCTTTAAAGCAATGATTCGAATCATTGAAAAGAATACTCGAATCTTTAAAGCAATGATTCGAATCATTGAAGCAAAGATTTAATACTTTGTTAAGATGATTCAAATCTTTAAAAAGATTACTCGAATCTTTATAAGCATTACTCGAATCATTAAAGAAAGGCATCGCATAGGAAAAAGAATATTTCGAATCAATTAAAGAATGATTTACATCATTAAAGCAAAGTATATATAAATTAATTCGCTTTATATATACATCAAACGTATTTATATAATTAATAAAAGCATTTTCATGTTCAATTAAATGGTTATTGTATTCTCGTTAAATAGAACTATATAAATTATGAATATGCATTAGTAATTGCCTTTGTTTTTTAATTGACCCCAATAGCAAGCGGTAAATCATATCCCTATGTGACCCGAGTCATTTATTCTCAAGTATGGTGTTCTGACCTTTGTGCACTCTTTCACGAACAACAAGGTAACCATAAAAGGATATGATTAAAATCATGTTTTAAAAGATAAGCACCCAAGACGATTTACCTAGATTTACCACTCGAAATGAAAATCAATTATCTTAAATACATAACGTTCACAATTGCTTGCATAGCGATAGTGGGCATACTTTCCATACACTCGTGCAAGCATCAACCCGAAGCTTTATTGGTGCCTGACACAACAATCACCTTGGAAGATACTACCCTTATTCCGGGTCAGACTTATTTTCTGGGGAGCAAATGATTTATGCGAACAATTTTTCAAGTCTAAAGAGGAAGAATTTGACATCTGTTACACCTCTT
>CANJNG010000070.1 GCA_947475205.1 Bacteroidota bacterium | reverse complement strand
GTCGAAAGGGTATCTCGTAACGACGTTTTTCGTCCGTTCTTGCAAACGAATCTGACACTAATATAGTGTGTCTTTCTTCTTGTTTCTCTTTCTCCATTTTGAGTTTTTTGTTTTCAAAATGTGTCAAGTTTTTTTAGGAGATGACAATCATCAAAAAAAACGGCCCATCTGCATTGCAAATGGGCCGCTCAATCACTGTTATCCTGAACTTATCTCGTCAAGAT
Source organism: Bacteroidota bacterium (assembly GCA_947475205.1). Classification (GTDB taxonomy): domain Bacteria; phylum Bacteroidota; class Bacteroidia; order JAIBAJ01; family JAIBAJ01; genus JAIBAJ01. The sequence continues at coordinate 19,610 of CANJNG010000070.1, read as the reverse complement.
CATCACCTTGCTATCCACCACTTTTCCATCAATGGTGAGGGTGTAAGGGAAGCTGCCGGGCGAAAGCAAGTTGCCATCTATGGTTTGGCGGCCAAAGCCTTCGCCGGTGAGGGTGAATACTTTTAGTGTGCTACCGCTCATGTCGTTTATTTGAAGCAGGGCGTTTTTGGTGCCTTGGGGCAAATAGTAGCGGATGCTGGTGCTTTGTGTAAAAGGGTTGGGTTGGTTTTGTTCCAATAACGGACGTTCAACGCTGTTGGTTTCGCCAGTGGAAGTGGCATCGTGGTTGGTGCAGCAAGCGGCAAGGCTTTGGTCGAAGTTGCGAAGCTGTGCCATGATGTTCTCAATTTGCTTTTGTTGTGCAGCCAATTGAGCATCTTTCTCGGCAAGTTTAGCGGCATTGGCAGCATTGGCTTTCACCACTTCATCTAGGGCCTTCTTCAATGAATCCACACCTGCGGGTTTCATCTCTTCGATTTGCTTTTGTTGTTCTTGCACTGCTTTTACCAAGGGCACCACAAACTCGGCATAGCGTAAGCCGTAGATATCCTTATCGTTCTTCGGAGCATCTACTCCACTAAACTCGTAGCCTACTTTCTTGGCAGTGGCTTCTACCTCTTGGGCCAAGAAACCTGAGAAACGGATTTTCTCTACATCGTATTTGCCTTCCCATTCGATGGTATCCTTTACGCCATAGTTGGCTTCTATCCATTGGGCGTGGGCTTTAATGTCGTAGTTATAGGTTACTGGGCGAAGCTTGGTGATGAACTCCAAGCCTTTTACTTCGCTTTCTTTTACATCGCTTTTAAAGCGTTGATCGCTCAAAGTGCTCCAGCCCACTTGTCCGCCGATGCTGGTAGCGGAAGAGTTGCTCACACGGGCAACGTTAGTGCCTGTAGGGTTCGAATTTAAACCTATACCGACAGTATTGGAGTATGTTGTGCCCACGGAGCTAGCATAATAACCTACTGCGGTATTGTTGCTACCTGTAGTATTGGCAAGAAGGGAGGCGTAACCCATTGCAGTATTGCTGTTTCCTGTAGTATTAAATTGAAGAGCGTAGCCTCCGTTCCCTGCATTGGTCGATCCGGTAGTGTTATTTTCGAGAGAACGAAAGCCAGTAGCAGTATTTTCAAACCCAGTAGTATTTGCTTCCATTGCTTCGGAACCGGTGGCCACATTGTTGTAACCGGTTGTATTATTATATAGAGCAACGTTGCCAAAGGCTGAGTTGCCCACTCCCGTTGTGTTCTTTGTTAATGCATAATATCCAGTTGAAGTATTAAACGACCCAGTGGTGTTGAAATTTAATGAATATGCTCCGGTGGCCGTGTTGCTCGCTCCCGTGGAGTTATACATTAACGCTCCCGACCCCATTGCTGAATTCAACGACCCTGTAGAATTATACGCCAAAGCACTTGACCCCAAAGCAGTATTTTCATTTCCTGTGGTGTTGTAAAAAAGTGAGCTAGTACCATGGGCTGTATTATAATTTCCAGTAGTGTTAGCATTAAGAGATGCATAGCCAGATGCTGTATTTGCAGCCCCAGTAGTGTTTGAAGTAAGAGCGGATGCACCAAAAGCAGTATTAAATTCTCCGGTAGTGTTTGCTGTTAAACTTTCAAAGCCTGAAGCCGTATTGTAGCTTCCGGTAGTGTTATAATAGAGCGAACTGGACCCAGTGGCGGTATTCGCCCCGCCTGCCGTATTCTCTCTGAGTGCATTTGCTCCATTTGCGGTATTGCCTGAACCGGTTTCATTATAAAAAAGTGCACCGTAACCAGAAGCTGTATTGTCATTTCCTGTTGAGTTCCCCCAAAGAGCACCAGCACCATTAGCCGTGTTCTGATATCCTGTTGTGTTGGCAGCCAATGCCTGCATTCCTGTAGCGGTATTGGAATAGCCTGTTGTATTGGATAAAAGAGCCTCATAGCCAATGGCAGTATTTTGGTTTCCAGTAGTATTCGCTAAAAGTGCAGAGCTTCCGCAAGCTATGTTGTAACTACCGGTGGTGTTAGCCTTCAAGGCTTCTCTTCCAATGGCAACATTATTCCACCCAGTAGTATTTGCATTCAAAGAATTGAACCCAACAGCAGTATTATCCATTCCAGTTGTGTTTGAATATAGCGAGCCGCTGCCATTTGCAGTATTTTGATATCCGGTAGTATTCGAACCCAAGGCAGCCAAACCTGTGGCAGTATTAGAATAGCCTGTAGTATTGGCATAAAGAGCATTTTTGCCGTTGGCTGTGTTTTCATAGCCTATTGTATTTGAAAAAAGAGCTTGCCCTCCTGTAGCAGTGTTGTTTGAACCTGTGGTATTTGCATTTAATGCCCGAATACCAGTTGCGGTATTATCATTGCCAGTGGTATTGTTTTGCAGTGCGGTGCTTCCTGCGGCAGTGTTGTTAATTCCTGTAGTGTTTGCTCTTAAAGTATTGCTGCCATAAGCACTGTTGTTTCCGCCAGTGGTGTTAGAATATAGTGCGTCTTTTCCGTTGGCTGTATTGTCGCTTCCGGTAGTGTTCTGCCGCAACGCTTGGTAGCCACTTGCAGTGTTTGAGGCTCCAGTGGTGTTTAAGAAAAGAGCGTATCCGCCTGTTGCCGAATTGAAGCTACCCGTTGTATTGCTATAAAGTGCCTGAGAGCCTGAAGCCGTGTTTCCGTTTCCGGTGGTATTTGCGGATAAGGCATAGCCACCCATAGCCGAATTGTCGTAGCCGACTGTATTGGCATATAGAGCTTCTTTCCCAATTGCTGTGTTGCCGCTGCCGGTGGTATTGGAACGCATGGCCGTACTTCCAGCAGCCGTATTGCCATTTCCTGTAGTATTAGAATAAAGCGATTCGTTTCCAAGGGCAGTATTCTCGCTTGCTGTTGTGTTGGAATAAAGAGCCTTCTTCCCCACAGCAGTGTTGGTAGAACCCGTGGTGTTATTCTTCAAAGATTGAAAACCGCTTGCAGTATTATCAGCACCTGTGGTATTGGAGTATAGGGCTGCTATTCCAGTGGCGGTATTTTCATACCCTATGGTATTTGAGTAAAGCGAACTGCTACCTGTGGCCACATTGTTGTCGCCATTGGTATTGCTGAAGAGTGCTAATGCCCCGGTGGCTGTGTTTTCACTTCCCGATACATTATTATATAAAGCATCTTTTCCTGTGGCTGTATTTGCAGCACCGGCAGTGTTTGAATAAAGTGCATTATGGCCGCTGGCAGTATTGGCAAAGCCTGAATAGTTGGAAAATAACGCCGCATTTCCAACAGCCAAATTGCTGTATCCGTATGTGTTATTGTAAAGTGCATCCGTACCCAAAGCAGAGTTATTGTTGCCAGTAGTGTTGAGAATAAGTGCGTGTGCCCCAATCGCTGTGTTAGAATTACCGGTGGTATTGGCATTTAATGCTTGTATGCCATTTGCAGTATTGTTATATCCGGTGGTATTGTATTCAAGTGTAGCCCTTCCTAATGCTGTGTTTTGATATCCTGTTGTGTTGTCAGCTAAAGCACCCGCCCCAATGGCAGTATTATCAAACCCCGTGGAATTAAAAGCAAGTGTAAAATAGCCTAGTGCTGTATTATTAGTTCCAGTTGTATTGCTTCCAAGGGCAGACGTTCCAAAGGCCGTAGTATGGGTTGATGCGTTATCCAGATACCCCATCCTAAATCCATTTGCCTTGAATACTATGGGTTGGTTATCCGTAGTTCCAATAAAGTCTGTGGCTGGGTTTGTTCCTGCATTGCCCGAAGTGCTCCATCCGCTTCCTGATCCACCGCCACCGCCTGTTCCCATCACTACCCAGTTGGTTCCGTTATAGCCTTGGAATTGTCCGCCCGAGTACTGCATCATTCCAGCACTTGGGGTGTATGCTCCTACACTTTTTAGCTTTACAGGGCCGTTCACATCCAACTTGGCTGTGGGCTGGTTAATTCCTATACCCACTTCGCCCGAACGAGACACCACCATAGCGTTGCTGCGTGAGGCGTTATTCTGACCATTGGCAATCAATAACACCGGGGCCAGGTTGGAGGCATCGAGGCATGAAGTGGTATCGTTGAAGTAGCCTATAATGGTTGATTCAGTATAGTTTGATACGTTGCCTATGCCAAAAACATTGGAATGGTCAGCGTTTACTCGGTTTTGGTAGCCCTGCAAAAAACTATATGCGGCGTTTGCCTTATTCTGGTATCCACTCAAAAAGTTGTAACCATTGGTTAAACCTACTTCGTTCTCGGACCCAAACAGGTAGTTGAAACTTGAACCCTTCACTATGTTGTTCTGACCAAAAAGGGCATTGTAAAAGGCATTATATGTGCCGTTGCCTACCTCATTGCCTTGGCCATTCAGAAAACTAAACATGGCATAGGTACGGGTGATGTTGTTCATTCCCATCGCAAAGTCGTAGATGCCTTTCATGAGGTGGTTATTGCCAAAACCGTAGGTGTGATATCCCGTGTTTGCAAGGTCCCAATTGCTTCCCGTAGCTTCGCCTACCCTAAACACCCTGTTCCAGGGATGCCAGTGCATTCTTACCCCTGCTCCCGATGCGGCAAAGTTTCCGTCCATTCCCCATCCATCGGCCAAGAAATCGCCACCGCTCACATGTAACCGAGCTGTGGGTGAAGTTTGGCTAATGCCGATGTTTGTGCCATCGTTCACCATAGTGCTAGATGCTACCCAATTTGTACCGTTGTGGCGAAGGGTTTGTTTGTTGGATCCTGAAACCAATGCTCCGGTTGCACCTGTAGCACCAGTTGGGCCTACCGGTCCTCCTGATGGACCTGTGGCTCCTGTTGGACCAGTTGCCCCAGCAGGAACAGTTGCCCAAGAAGCTAAACCCGCTGCATCACTTGTTAACACTTTTCCTGCACCTGGGGTGCCGCCTGTGATACGCACTTGACCAATTACATCCAGCTTTGCTGCCGGGGCAGTGGTTCCAATACCTACATTAGCATTGTTTCCTAAAACTACAGTATTGCTAGTGGTTGCTGTTAGGCCTGCTCCTATAGCAATTACATTGCTTAAATCGCTACCTGCTTTGGCGGAATACCCAATAAATATATTATTTATTCCTGTAACAATTCCTTGACCGGCAGCATAGCCGATACTTGTATTTTTATTGCCTGTTGTAACGGCTGAACCGTTATTGGACCCGATGAATACATTGAAGTCGGAATTTGCATTATTGCCGGCTCCATTACCTATAATTACGTTGTGGTTGCCTATTGAATTTGCTGAACCCGCTCCACGCCCTAAAAGCATATTGTAGCTTCCTGTTGTATTGGCAAAGCCGGAATTGGAACCTACAAATACATTGTTAAAGCCGGTATTGCTAACTCCTGTTTGGAAACCAACAAAGGTGTTATCGCTTGCACCAACAAGCGAAGATAGCCTTCCACTATTATACCCAATTAATACATTGTTCTTAGCTGCCGTTAGGCTTGTTCCTGCTCCTTGACCCAAGGTGGTATTATAAAGGCCTCCAGAACTGGTTGTGAGCGTTGGGGACGACGAACCTACCATTAAGTTAGAGGTTCCTATTAAGCCTAATACCTTGGTGGTGCCAATATTATAGGTATTTCCTGTCCCTATTTTTAGGCTTCCATTAATATCGAGTTTAGCTCCCAGAGTGGCGGAGCCTATACCCACATTTGTGCCATTGTCGGTGATTTGGCTATTTCCCACCACAGTTGCCGCAGTGAACTTTGGAATAGTGTTGGCGGTGCCTGTGCCAGTAATTTGTGCCTGTACTTTAAAGTCAAAGCCAAAAGATAATGAAACAATGACTGAGAAAAGGAGATAGAACTTTTTCATTTTGAAGAATTTTAATGGGCAAAGGTGTGGAGCTGAATAAATGTGGGCAATCCGATTTTTCTTAAAAAATGCCTTTCTAAGGGGATATAATTAAAAATTAGTGCCCTATATAATTCTCTATTTATTTGTGCTTAAGTGGGTTTAGATTTTATGGACTGACTGAGAAAAGCTATATTTTCACCCACTCAAAACGCTCTATGGACGGACTTCACCGCATCATCAAATCACTTACCAAAGCCGAGAAGCGATACTTCAAGCTTTTTGCATCTTCCTTCAAAGACGACACCAAGCTGGTTAAACTCTTCGATGTAATGGATGCTCTGGAGTTGGAAGATTACACCGATGAAAAGGCCACAAAGAAATCAGGAATAGCGGCTATTACTTCCTATAAAACCAAACTACGCAAACTGGTACTAAAGGCTATGCGTAACTTCCACGAGGAAAGCGATGACAATATTTCGCTTCGCAATGGAATTTCAGACATTGACTTTTTAATCAAGAAGCAATTAGTTTCGGAAGCGGAGAAAGAACATCATAAACTGAAGAAATATGCCGAAGAGTTGCAGGCCTATGATATTCTATCGCAGTTGACGGTTTTGAATTTGCAGGTAACCGAAAAGCAAAAGACCACCGAAAAGCTTAAGGAGTTTTATGATGTTTTATTTCAAGAAACCGATAGCTATTGCAATCAAATCTTGGAACAAAACAGAGCGACTATTTTTAGAAGCAATGTGGTACGCTATGCCAATACCTTTGATTATGAAAACCCTGGGCTACGAATAACAATTATTCGAAAATTTATTGAACAGGCTAATTCCTTGCTTGATTTTTCTAAATCTATGATGGCAAAGGTGTTGCTTTATGATTGTTTGCAACAATGCCATAGCCAACTGTATGAAGATGTTAAAACACATGAGTATGAAGACGAGATATATAAGCTGTATGCCGAAAATCCGGATTTGAAAAGGGCTAACTGGAAAATATATTTTTCAACAACATCCAACATATTGACTAGTAAAATCTATTGGGATGAATACGATAGTGCGTACCTAATCATTACCCAATTAGAGAATGACTTAATCGAAGCTGATGATTATCTAAAGAATGATTTGATGCTCAAATTTAGGATGAAATATCGCTTGTTTCATTCCAAATTGGCCATTCTTCAAAAATGCGAGCAATACACTAACGTACTGGATTTGGAGCAAGAACTGGAATATTGGTTAACCCAAACCGAGTTTAATATTCCTTCGGCACATTTGCAACTGAGCCTCCTCCGTTTTGTGTCAGCCTTGTTTTATGCCCAAAAACTGCAAGTGGCTAAACAGTGGCTAAACCGTTTTTTTATGCTTGATGTGGTGAAACAGGTAAAGGTCATTTACTACATTTTCAGAATCTATGAAGTGATTGTGCTATACGACCTCGGCGACTTGGAACTTTCGGAGCAAAAAGCTAATAACCTATATAAGATACTTTTAGACTCCAAAACCGACAGTCAATTTATAATTCACCTGAGGGTATTCTTGCTAAGGCTGCACAAATGGGATTTTACGAAGCCTAAAGACATTGAAGAATGCCAGATTTGGTTGGTGGATTTTGAAAAGAAACGCGAAACCGAAGAAGAGAAGACTGGAAATTTGTTTGAATTTATCAGATTGGGAGAATGGCTTAAAGGGAAGTTGAGTCTTTAGAGAATTTCAAGACACTCGCCCACACTAAACAAGCAATTCTGCTATCAATGCATCATACTACAATTCGGCCTACTCCAACCTTATTTGCAAATGCTTGGGATATTTCAACTTATAGCCAAACTTCAGCTTTTGGTCTTTAGCGGGTTCGAGCGATAACTTCCAAGTGAGTTTCCCGGTTTCGGGTTCGAGGGTAGCGTTGCCCAATTCGAGCGGTTCCAAGGTTATGTCGGCATTTTGGGATACAGGTATTTGGTCTTCCAGCACTACATTAACGGTTTGCTTCTTGATGCTGCGGATAGCAATTTCAAACCTACGCTCCACGGTTTTATCGGAACCAAGCACTTTGTTCTTGCTGAAATCACGCACCTTTTCGCGTTTTATAACTATGCCTTTGTCGCGGCCAAGCGATACTTCCAACGTGTCGCCGGGAGTGGCGGGATTGAGCAGCGTTTTGCCCGTGTAAGTTCCTTCAAAGAAAATGTTGGCATCGCCACGCATCAAGTCATATTTATCCCAGTCGGTGATGCGAGCCACCAAGAAAGCTTCCTTATCCAATTTAGGCACTGTCTGATACTCATATTCTGCCGGAACATCGGTATCCCCAATTTCTACCATGTAATTCTTCCCATCGGAAGGAATGGAATAGGGCGTTTTTATCTCAAAACTAGCATTGGTAACGCCTTCCACCCGTGAAACTTCGAGGGATTGGGTGGTGGATTGGTATGCTTTTTTGGAAGCCTGTTTAATAGATACTGCTGACTCCTTTTGTACTTGACCGGAAGAATATTCCGAATAGCCAACGTCTTTAAGTGTAAGCCCGGAATTACTTACTGCCCCATATTCGCTCATATATCCTGAAGCAACATTCAAATAGTAAACAGGCAACGTTGGCTTTGTCCCCGATTTGTTCGGAGTTCCAGTAGATAATGTCAGGTTCACTTCTTTCCAACTTTCGCTGCTGCTTTGGTGGACCCGAGCTTTAGTTTTAAGTTTAAGCGGGCTGTTGGTGTCGGTTACCCGTATATCGTATTCAGGAAACCATCCGGCTTGGGTTACGATATAGCTTACTAAGAAATCGGCCTCCTGTGCTGTGGAAGATTGCACAGTAATCATTACTTCGGTTTTCGCCTGTTTAACACCAAATTCTGAATTGTGAATTTGATTGGCTACTCTATCTAATTCCTTCTGCAAATCGGCTTTATGTTTGGTAATGGCATCCATTTTATCAGCAATTTCATTCGACCTCAAGCGATAGAAATCAAGAAGGTCTTTTACGTCCAATGATTTTTGAACCGTTTGGGTATTTTTCAAGGTCATGGCAGCCCCCAAATTCGTAAGTTCGGTGTTCAACAAGTTATAGCTTGATGTTTCGCGAGCAATTTTGGTTTGTAGGTCTTCCTGTTTCTTTTTCAAATTCTCAAAAGCAGTGCTATCAGCATCAATGTCCAAATAGTTAATGTGGTTTTCCACTCCCAGAACAGTGAAGTTCCCCTGGCCTTTCACCACCACCGAATTCGGATCCATATCGGGAGAAAGTTTCTTTACCAGAATTTCATTTTTGCCTGCCGCAAGCTGAACTTTTCCGGTGCGGTAAACTTGGGCACCCTGCAAAAACACGGTTACCTCTTCTATCTTGGTATCCATGGTTCGTTGAGCGGTTTGGGCTTGAGTGCAAAAGCAGACGATTGAAAGGAATGCAGAAGCGATAATTTGTTTCATTATATGAGGGATTAGCCGGGGCGAAAATAGGGAATGTGGGTTATGTATAATACATTGCGTTCTTCAGATAAACATTAATGTTAATCATTCAATTATTTGTATAAAATTGCACCCAATTCAAATTTTTAAAAAGTTTGGATTGAAACCTTATAACCTGAATGCTTCGATTCCATTTCTTTGTCCTTCTCTTTGTTTGCCTTATTGGTAACGGTTTAGCGTTTTCGCAAACTAGCCCAACTTCCGATTTCGTGTTGCGGGATATTTGGATTATGAATGATTCCACTTCGTTTGTAATTGGCAACAAGGGCGTAATTCAGAAAACAAGCAACGGTGGCAAAACCTGGATTGACCTTAAAACTGCCACTACCAGCAATCTATTCTCCATTTTCTTTGTAGATAAAAAGGTGGGAATTGTTTGTGGAATGAACGGAACGATTCTGAAAACAACGAATGGCGGAAACACTTGGCAGGTAAAGAAAAGTGGCAGCACTGAAACCCTCACCGAGGTATTCTTTCTGGATGAACAAAACGCCTTTATTTCTAACAAGAACGGAAAGTATCTGAAAACTACAGATGGTGGCGAAACTTGGACGGGTTTGGATATTAACAATATAAACACCAAATCTAAACTCACAAAGGACGATTTCAAAAATGCGAACAAGGCCTTTATTGACACACACAATAGCCTAAAAAGCAAAGAGAAAAAGAAAGAAAACGATAACGCCGATTTGGCTAACGCAATAAAGAAAACTAAACAAATTCGCCGAAACAACGACTCGCTTATTTCTTCTAAAATTAATACGCTAGAAGGTTTTTGGTTGAAATACAACAGCCTTTCGGCCAGAAAGAACACCTACGATGAACTAAGCGTTATCCCGACACTGTTTACTATTGACGATAAGGATACGGTGGACAGAACGTATTATCAAAACCGGGCAAATGATGCCAAGATTCGCCAATTAAAGAAACAAATTGGATTAAACGTAGCCGGAAACTATCAAGAGAACTTCAACCCAGGGATTGGTGAAGACGATTTTTTGATTTACAAACGTAGGGTGCAGGTGGGTTTAGATTGGAATATATTGGGCGATGGCTTCATTAGCAGTCACTACAAACAACAAATTCTGAAAAACCAGAATGTAATCAACAAGCTTAAGCCACAGGTAAAAGTTACGGCTGCCGACTACCTGAACGCTTCTCATAATATCATTTACAATTTCAACGAACATAAAATAAAGTTGTTGGAAAAGCGACAGGCCATCATCAGCGACAAGATGAACATTGCCAATGATTTATACAGCCTCAAAAGCCTAAAGAAGTTAGACCTGATGCAGATTATTCAACAGCAGGTGGAGGTGACTAGTATGAATCAGATTTATAAATCATACAACGAACAATTGGGTCCCGAAATGAAAAAAGGGAGTTCGGATAATGTGCTTCCAATCTTCGATATTCGTTCTGATAAGCTCATTTTAGAAGCTAATCCCAAAGAAAACGACAGCATTCTAGGGCTTCAAATAAAGAATCTTGAACTGGAAAACAAGTTTTGGAAAGATGTAAACCTTCGAACAAATGTTCGCTATAACTATTACGACATTGCTAGGCCCGGACTTAATAACCGCGATTTCTACTCTGCCGGTCTTAGCTTCTCGGTGCCCTTGCCGTTTAGTTTGCGAGCAAATAAAAACCTTGTGAACCAACAAGCCGAACTGTTGAAATACGATAGCAAAGCCATTGCTTCTACCCAAAATTCAGACTTACTGAATAAGGTTTATGATTTCCGTTATAAGCTAAAGCAGTATGCCACTTTCTACGAAAAGCACAAGAAATATGAAGAGCTAATCCGCATAGAACGGGTGAAAGAAAAGCTAAACGATTTTGAGTTTAACCCCATTTCGGCACTTAACCTTATTGACGAATTGCTCACGATTGACATTGAAATGCTGGACTTGCAACAGCAAATGTATCTTCAGTTTTTGGATATAGTTTTGGAAACGCCCGATGCCGATGTGTTGAGTATTGTGAAGCCTTACGATGTGCAAAAAGCAAGTCTGCCGGGCGACACGGCCAAGCTATCCATGTATATTTGGAGTGAAGCCCAAGCCAAGTATGAAGTGGGCTATATTGAAGAATATCTTCATCTCAACAATGTAACAAATGCCATAGTTTCGGTGAGGAAGGACGAGAAGTTTAAAGCCAAAAGCCGCGATATATTTAACACGTTTTTTGTGAACGATATTCGGTGTGAGGCCATGATTAGCAACAACAAACTGTTTTTAGAAGCCAGTCCGGTGGCGTATTTGGAGGAAGTGCTTCGAGGAATTGACCTTACCAAAGTTGCCGCAATTCACCTCGATGTGGAACCGCACACCTTAGATGAATGGGATGCAAACAAGGCTCAGTATCTGCAAAAATATGTGGAGTGTTTGAAACAAACCAAAGCTTACTGCACCGCACACGGGGTGGAATTGAGCGTGTCTATTCCTGTTTCCTACCCAGAAGCGAGTTTAAAGGAGATTTACGAATATGCCGACAATGTTTACTTAATGGCTTACGAGCACCAAGACCCTGTCTTCTTGACCAAAAAAATGAAGGAAGAGTTTGCTGTTAATTCAGCAAAAACCACCATTGCTTTGCGGGCTAAAGATTTCAAAAACAGAAATGAATATGATTATTTAGTGAAAGAATTAACCAAAAGCATGAGCACTACCCGATTTGCGATGCATGACTTGGAAACCTTTGTGCAATTGGATGAGGCGGGATTGGATGATGAAAAATAAAAACAAAAACTAACCTAAACCAACGTGAAAAGCATAGATTTTAAGCCCAAAAGTTCTGTAATCAGAGTAATGGGCGACGAGAAAAAATTGAAGAAGAAACGGTACAATTGGGACCGTGTGTTTTACTTTATTTTCTTAGGTATCGTAGTTATTCTATTGACCTACTGGGGTTTCAATAAAATATTTTATTTGAAAGCCAATGGGCTAATGGTTTTTGAAAACGTAAGCATCCGCCTAACAGATGATTGCCGCATTTTGGAATACCAATGTACGGAGGCCGATACGCTGATGATGGGCGATTCGCTGTTCACGTATAAAATGAACGAGGAAGAAGAATATGAAAAGATTATGACCGAAAAGAATGCCCCTCCCCCCTCCCCTATCCGCAGCGACTGGAGCGACAAAGAGAAGTTTAGCTTGGAAAAGCAAATTTCTTTCAACAATATTGAAAAACGCGAATCGGCGGCACACTTGGCCAATTATCAGGAGCAAATGCAGAAGCTGAAAAATGAAGTGGTGCTGGGGCTTTTACCTAAAAGCCGTTTGGAATATGTGCAAAACGAAATATTCAAACTAAAATCGAACATCGACCGCTTGAACAGCGAGAACAAACAATTGCAGTCCTATATTGGTAAATTGCATGCTGCTAGTAATGGGGGCTTTAAAGCGGCTGCTAATTCTACGGGTTTGATGGGTGCCGCTAAAACGGATTCGATGACGGGAATTCAGGTATTTCGTTCGCCGATGGATGGCATTGTTACCCGCATTTATACTGCCCAGTATGAGGTTGCTCTTAAATCAGAGGAGATTATGAGTATGCACAAAGACAGCAAACTGCACATAAGGGCTTTCTTTGAGCAAGACGATGTGGGTTATTTGAAACAAGGCGATGTGGTTACAATTACCTTCCCCGATGGCACTAAGAGCAAGGGGGTGCTGAAGAAGTTTTACAATTCCACCTTGGTGCTGCCTCCCGAGTTTCAGAAGCAATACGAGCCTACTACCCGAACCATTGCCGCCGACATATATCCCGAAACCGATTCGGATTACAAAAAGTGGCAGCCTGTATATAAAATTGGTGTTACAATTAGCAAATTCAAATATTGGTAAATGGAAGTTAAAGGAAATAAAATAGAGTTTAATAACCTACTTTTTCAGATACTGGACGATAACGGTAACCTGAAAATTGAGCATCTGTTGGGGGCCGATGCCTTCATTATCGACTCTCGTGACCCGGACTTTGCCCGCTATATGTTGAAGAAAATTCGGAGTCACCACGAAGCTGAATTTTATCTGAAACCCATCTTTCTTATCAATTACAAAGAATCGAAAGATCCGGTATTGAGCAACTTGCACGATGGCATTTTGTTTTCTTATGACCAACTCAAGGAGGCATCGGAAACGGTAAAGCAGATTTTCCTTCGCACGTCGCACCTCAACAATCAAATCATTTCGTCTTACGAAGCTCAAGTGATAAAAAAGGTGTTGGATTATCTCTACACCCGCAACTCAAGGGCTTTGAAACCCTATATAGACAGCCGTTCCATCACCGGTTACACCTTTCCAGAATTATCGATGAGTTTTGATAAGGATGAGGAATTTCAGGTGTTTGACTTGTTGGAATGGGCCGATAAGGAAGGATTGATTTGGCCCGATTTTCTGGAAAAGGTTTACTTGTGCAATAATTGCAGCAGTGGATTTTTGAGCTACCGCGAAGTGTGTCCGCATTGCAACAGTTCAAATTCAAGGGCCGAAGATTTGGTGCATCACTTCCCCTGTGCTTATGTGGGTCCTCTATCGGATTTTCAAAATTCATTCGACACCTCCCTTACATGCCCCAAATGCAATAAAGCCCTGCGGCACATTGGGGTTGACTATGATAAACCCTCTATTATTCACCATTGCAACAACTGCGATATGAATTTTCAGGATGTGTTTATAAAGGCAAAATGTATTTCGTGTGAGCACGACACCGAGGTGCAATACCTTAAATCGAAGAACGTAAACGTTTATAAACTCACCAAGAAAGGCCGGGCTGCGGCCACTAATGGCATTGTGTTTTCGAACCAAGAAGTGGAGGCAATTTTTGGCACAGTGAGCATGGATGTGCTGAAAACTATGCTGCACTATGAACTTGAACGCATCAAGGAAAACCCGCTTCAAAAGAGTACTCTGGCATTGATTCATTTCGAAAACATTTTTGAACTCTACAATAAAATTGGCGAAAAGGCCCAGAAGGAGCTGTTGGAAGATTTGGCGGTTGTATTGCGTGAGAATATTAAACCTACAGACTTTATGGCCTTTGAAAGCACTTCTACGCTCTATTTGGTACTTATTAATTCGGATGTGGTTAAGGCCGCCGAAATGCTGAAAGATATTCAGGCGATAATCGAAAACCTCATGAAGACCAATTTTAATGAATTTATGATTAAACTTTACACCAAAGAACGGCCATTGGAGGCTGTGGCCAAGGCTGAGTTTCATCTTCGGGAATTGGCGAAGGGGGTGTTTGCTTAAGGGGATTTTAGATTTTAGACATTAGAAGATATACGAGTCGGTGGGGGGATTTGGCTCGCCGTTACAAAGGAGAACCAAGGCAAATCGGCCTGTATCAGATACAATTTATTGCCAATTCATTACAAGCTTTTGCAATAAGTATAAGGATAGTTTCTTTTGGAACATCGCATAATGGTTATAGTGGGCAGGTAAGCAACCAAACCTGCCTCACAGCAAGTCAAGCTCTTAAATAATTCCCTTTGCTCATCGGTAAAATCCAGATATGCCAGGCTCAACCGGAGGGAAATGGTTTGGGTGGTAGGTGGATAGAAATGCAAGATGAGGCAACATTCCCTTTGTGGGTGTTCATCCCCTTCACTCTTTAAGTAGCGTGGTAAAATGGCTTACTGAAATGTGAGAATTATTCAACATTTTTAAAATGTTATGTAACATGGTATTCTAGTAAAGTTCGGTGCTTTGCATTCTAAAATTAATAACAAATAAACATTTTAAAAATGAAAGAAGTAACAAAAAACCAAGCAAAGGCTGAACCAAAAACAAGGATAACAATCGAGAAGAAAATCAATCCTCGAGTGGCAGAAAAAAAGAAGATTGATAAAACTAAAAAATTAGTAAATATCCACAAAAGGATAGGAAAAATCATTAAAAAGAAAAAAGAATTGAAGCATAAAGACGTAATGTCAACGCTGGAAAAAATTCAATTAAAATTGTTGAGCGTTATTGCTTCATTTTAGCTATAAAGCTATTTTATTGTGTAAGTACCGCCTCTTGACCTACCGTGTTACCCACATTTATTGATATTTCGACCCTACGGGACTTTTAAGAATTATGTTGATATGTATTTCTACCAATATAGCATCCCTAAAGGGATTTTAATCCCGATAGTTATCGGGGCAAGATATTGGCAGAAAACAATGACAATAGGTAATTCAAAGTCCCGTTAGGGACAAGAGATATTGGTTTTACATCAATACAGTATGGAATAGAAATAACTCAATATTCGAGGGTTCACCTTTGTGCTCTAAAAATAAATCACTTTCATCAAAACCAGTTAGATGATATGATTGTTTATTACCTATAGCTAAACCAACAAAAACTAAACAACATGAAAATTCTAATTGTATTAACATCACACTTTGCCTTGGGCAACACCGGCGAAAAAACAGGCTTTTGGATAGAAGAATTTGCCACGCCCTATTATGTGTTGGCCTATGCGGGTGCGGAAATTACCATTGCTTCACCATTAGGTGGTCAGCCTCCAGTGGACCCAAAAAGTGAATTGAAAGAGGCACAATCTCCATCTACCGAACGATTTTATAAAGACAATGAACTGATTGATAAAATGGCACATACGTTAAAACTAAGCGATGTAAAGCAAGATGACTATGATGGAGTGTTTTACCCCGGAGGCCACGGGCCGCTGTGGGATTTAGCCACCGATAAAAACTCCATTAAACTAATTGAGGAGTTTTACAACCATAAGAAACCTATTGCATTTGTGTGTCATGCACCTGCTGCTTTGGTGAATGTGAAAGCAGAAAATGGAGAGGCACTGGTGAAAGGCAAACACCTAACCAGCTTTTCAAACACTGAGGAAGAAGCGGTGAATCTAACGAAAGTGGTTCCGTTTTTATTGGAAGACGAACTTAAAAAGAACGGTGCAATTTATTCAAAGGGAAAAGACTGGGGCTCGTATGTGAAACAAGATGGTTTACTTATTACCGGGCAGAATCCGGCTTCATCTGAAGCAGTGGCCAAGCTGCTACTAAAATCTCTAAAGAAATGAAACCAATGAAAATAATCGTAATAATAGTCTCGATACTTATTCTAATTGTAGTAGTTTTTCAAGTTTTCTCGGCCATGGCAACCAACAAAACAGAAACGCAGGCCTACACAGTGGCGGGTAAGAATAAGGATTTTGAAATTCGGTTTTACCCGGCTGCCACCATGGCCATGATATCGTCCTCTACCAAATCCTATAAAGATTTAGGAAGCTCTGGATTTAGAAAATTGGCCGGCTACATATTTGGAGGAAACAGCGAAAAGAAACAAATAGCCATGACATCGCCTGTGCACATGAACATTGGTGAAAGCAATTCAACTATGGCTTTTGTGCTACCTGCTGCATACAATAAATCTAATTTGCCCAAACCGAATGATGCCGGTGTGAGTATTACCACTTCCGAACCAGAATATGTGGCCGTTATACAATTTAGTGGATTTGCATCAAACGATGATATTGCAAAACATAAAGTCCTACTCGAAGAGTTATTGAAAGAAAAAAATATATCCTACTACGGCAACTTTCGCTACTTGGGCTACAATCCTCCATTCCAATTGTTTGGCCGCAGGAATGAAGTAATAGTAGCTGTGAATGAAAAAGACGTTCATAAAATTAAAGAGTAGATCCATGGCATAGTAGCATGGGTTCAACATAGACCACTATTTCTCGGCCCCAACAGAGGCAAGGTATGACCTAAATTCTACCACAAGGCAAATTATGAAAACCGAAACAAGGACAGAAGACCTTAGGCCCTATGAGTTTTTGGCCAACAATTCGAAAGAGATAATTGAAAAGCAAGTGGGTTCGCACCGGCAGCAGCACTCTTATGCCGGAACCATTATTGGGTTCACGGTGCTGTTTATTCCCTTTTTCCTGAATAGTTTAGCCGGTTCTAATCAAACCATTCAGCTTATTTCTATTTTGCCGGTTGCACTATTTATTGGTAGCATACTTTTGATGCTAAGCATTTTCAGAGGCAAACCGCTCGACCAAGCCTTGTCGGTTACCAAATACGAAGACCTGCTCAAGAAATCTTACAAAGAAATATTGCATTACGAAATAGAAGCCAACAAAGTGTCGTACCTAAAAAACAATGCCTCTACCCTAAAAGCCAACAAACGCTATATGCAAGGTGTGAGCCTCACCACTGTTGCCATATTTATTGCTATTGTGCTGCTACTGGTAAATACCTTTATGACCATTGAAAAAGCCCCCACTATGGTGCAAGTAGTAGGCAACATAAAAGGACAACTAAAACCTGTACCCAATAATAGTTTGCTAAAAACCACAAGACCCATAACACCCCGAAAATGACTTTTGAAGAAACGGTACATCATCGCCGCTCGGTGCGGCACTATAAAAACCAGCCCGTTGATGCCGAAAAGGTGAAACATTGCTTGGAGCTTGCCACCTTGGCACCAAACAGCTCAAACATGCAATTATGGGAGTTTTATCACATCACGAATCCTGAAATTTTAAAGCAACTTTCGGTAGCTTGCCTCGGCCAACAAGCGGCTACCACTGCCCGGCAAATGGTGGTGTTTGTTACCCGGGCAGATTTGTACCGAACTCGAGCCAAAGAAGTATTGGAACTAGAAACACAGAATATTATCAAAAATAGCCCTGAATCCAGACAGGCTAACCGACTAAAAACCCGCAAACTGTATTACGGCAAACTAATTCCGTTTTTGTATATCCGATTCTTGGGGATTATGGGGCTGGTAAGAAAAATCCTTGTCGGCATCGTTGGGCTTTTCAGGCCCATTGTGTATCAAGTATCGGAAAACGACATGCGGGTGGTGGTTCACAAAACTTGTGCATTGGCCGCCCAAACCTTTATGCTGGCTATGGCAAACGAACACTACGACACCTGCCCCATGGAAGGCTTTGATAGCCAGAAAGTGAAAAAAAGTTTGAACTTGCCCTATGGAGCCGAAATAAACATGATTGTATCATGCGGCATCCGCGACGAACACGGCGTTTGGGGCAATAGAATGCGGATACCCTTTGAAGAGGTGTATCGGGTGGTGTGATGCCTAGCTTGGCGAAGGGTCACCCTACGTTCGGTATCCACGGCAATGTAGCCGTTAAAATAAAATTCCCGTTGGCAGCGGGGTTCGCTAAAAGCGGTTTTTAGAAAAGTTATTTGTTTTTTATTTGAATCTAAGAACTTGCTTCGCTGCGGTTACCTAAGGGTGAGCTCCCGTTGGTCGGTTTTAGTTAATGGGTTTTTATTAAATTTTTAGCCATTTATTTTGTTTTTGATTGTGGCTAAGAGGGCGATGCCGTTGAAACTATGAGGGCTCTGCCGTTAGTTAACTGCTTTCTTCTTACTGTGCGGTCTCCAGACCCACACCAACAAAATTCCATGAACGGCAAAACACTCACCGAAGGTAATTCATCAATTGCCCCTGTGCTTTAGCATGGGGTAACAAAATCAAGAGCAAGTAGGGGCTTTAGCCAAAACTCAATTAGCTAATGCCAATGGCTGTTGGCATACCCATATCCCCTGTCTAAAGCCCTACCGTGTACCCACATCTTTTAATATTTCGTCCCGTACGGGACTTTTAAGAATCAAGCTGATACGTATTTCTACCAATATAACATCCCTAAAGGGATTTTAAAGCCCCAGCGGGGCGAGATATTGGTAGAAAATAATGGCAACACGTAATTCTAAAGTCCCTTTAGGGACGAGATATTGGTTTTAAATCAATACAATTTGGAATAGGTATATCCCAAAAGATGTGGGTACACGGTAGTCTAAAGCCGAGGGCAATTAAACAATTTCAGGTTATTTACCGAGTGAATACGTAAATTTATGGTTTCGGCATAGAGCGGTTAAGAAAGGTTAAATGCATACGGAATTTAAAATTAGAAAAAAAATACAAAAAAAGGCACACTATAAATTTTTGCAATAATTAAAAAATAAATATATTTGCCACTCAAACCGAAAGAGTTAATGCTATGGAACATTTATTTTTAAGGAAGAGCAAAAAAAGAGGTTTAACGGAAAAGCCTCTTTTCGAATTTGATTTGCAAGGCAATTTAATCTATAAGCATGCCAGCGTAACAGTTGCCGCTGAAAACCTGTTTATTAGTTGTGATGCCATAAAATCGGCAGTGAGCCGGAAAAGTGTTTGTAAAGGAAGGTGGTATTTTAGCTATGAAAGCAATTTTGAAGTACCATTAAAAATCACAAATCCGCTTTTCCCCAATAATGCAGCAAAATTGTTTACCGACCTTGAGGACGTTTTTGAAGATGAGCAGGATTATGATTGGTAAATTAAGAATTTAATTGCCAAGGAT
>CANJNG010000069.1 GCA_947475205.1 Bacteroidota bacterium | reverse complement strand
GTTTGGAATTGAATTAATTCAGCTCAGAGGTGAGTTAGTTCGGTTTTTTATTGAATTAACTCGGTTTGGAATTGAATTAATTCAGCTCAGAGGTGAGTTAGTTCGGTTTTTTATTGAATGAGTTGAGGCTGGAAGTTCAGCAAAATAGAGTTTGTGCCCCTCCTAAAATTACTTTACAGATTGTGATGTTAGTTAATTTGATAAAACCTTAGTCGGAATCTACTATTTCAGCATTTTCATCATCCCCGCTATCTTCACACATTCCATCGCTTCTTTCACATCGTGCACCCTGAGGATATTAGCTCCACGCTGAAGCAGCAACATATTTAATGCTGTTGTGCCATTCAAGGCTTGAGAAGCATCAATATTAAGCAACCGATAGACCATAGATTTGCGGGAGATACCGGCCAGCAAGGGATAGCCCAACATTCCGAAATTGGCAAAGTCTTGAAGCAAAGCGTAATTATGTTCCAACTTTTTTCCGAAGCCAAAGCCGGGGTCGAGGATAATATCGGCAACACCAAGTTGTTTTAATTCGTTAACCTTTCTGGTAAAGTATTCCAACACATCTAAAACAACATTGCCGTATTGGGGATTGTTTTGCATGGTTTCGGGTGTACCTTTAATATGTGTTAGAATATAAGGAACTTTAAGCCGGGCAACGGTTTCAAACATCCGTTTATCCATTTCTCCACCAGAAATGTCATTAATTATGGCAGCACCTGAATTGATAGCCTCTTCCGCTACTTTCGCATTATAGGTATCAACAGAAATAACTGTTTCGGGGAACTGTTTAAGTATAGCTTCAATAGCAGGTATTAGCCGTTTTAGTTCCTCCTCCTCCCCTACTCTATTAGCCCCCGGACGGCTACTTTGTCCGCCTAAATCAATAATGGCGGCTCCATCAGCAAGCATTTTTTCTGCTTGAGTTAGAACTTCATTATGAGAAACATATTTACCACCATCGAAAAAACTATCGGGAGTTATGTTCAAAATGCCCATAACCTTTGGGGTAGAAAAATCGAGCAGTTTACCCTTACAGTTTATAGTGAAATTGGGCATTAAGGACTTCAATTTACAATGAACTTTCGGGAAACGGACGTTCCAATTGTAGTTTCAATTTGAATAAAATACATGCCGGTTTGAGGATTTACCAAACGATAAGAGTTATTTCCTTCTGAAATTAATGCAAGCTCTTTCCCTAAAACATCAAGTGCTGAAATCCTTTGTGCAGCCTCAGAACTATGAATGATAAAACTTCCTGATGTGGAATTTTGAGAAATGGTAATGGAGGACTTAGATTTTACTTCTTCAGAGATTGAAACAGGAAAAGCACCACAATTTCCTATGGATTTCAAACCATAGTTAGGATTATTCACAATGTCGTTGCCATAAGCAGTAAGATTAGCAAAATTGCCATCGGTGGTCATTTGGCGGGTTGCCGAACAATCCAATTCATACGTCCAAGCCAACCAGCCAATGTTTCGGGTGCAGGCTTCTTGAAGCACAAGCGGATAAATGGCCGATAAATCTAAATCGCCACAGGTATTGTTATCCTGATTATTGGCGATTTCACCCAAGACAAAGCATACATTGGTATTTTGAGCTTCATCTAATTTAGTCTGAATTTCTGATAATGTAGTTGCATATCCACCCCAATAAGCATGAGCAGAAAATATAACATTGTGCAGAGAGTCGGCGGCATTGATACTTTCGGAAACGCTTAGCATTTCGGAAGATGACTGGCCACAGTCGGGTGCGTCAATCATTATTGGAACATTAATTCCCAAACTACGAAGCGACTGAATGGCGTCAATGTAAATAATTGTGTAGTTTGTTAATGCCGTGGCTTGCGAACCCGGACCCCACCGCACAATCCCAGTTTCGTTGGATAAATTAATGATGAGATTAGCTTGATGATTTGCAATAAGGGTTTGCACAGCATTGCTTTGCCAAAAGGGTATAACAATGGAATTGAAGGCCGCCCAATCATCGGAGCAGGTTAAATCATGAATATCTAAAATGGTAACCAAATGTTTTGACTCGCAATAGGAAAGTAGGGCATCTAAATGCCCGTTGGTGATATAGCTGTTCAATGTACCGGGTGCTCCACCCGTAGCCGTATTATCACGCCAATGGACTCCATCGGTATTCCACGAAATACGAATAGCGTTAGCCCCGGTCATAGCCGCCTGATCAATGTAATATTCAAACTGAGAATGATTGGTAAAATCAATATCACCATGGTCGAGGATGGGGTAGTTTATTCCCCTAATAATGAAATTCTCTCCATTCGGTGCAAGTAGGTTCTTTCCCGAAACCTGAAAAGTGGGCTGCTGGGAAAAGAGGTTTAGGCTAAGAAAAAGGGTGATGCTGAGCACAGCAGTTTGGATAATGGTAAGGGGACGCATGTTTATACTGATTTGCTAATGGAAAACTGATTTTTAAAAATGCTTACTAGTTATGGTTATTATTTCACCACACCCAATTCCTTCCCCACTTTAGTAAATGCGGCAATGGCTTTATCGAGATGGTGCTTTTCGTGTGCCGCTGAAACCTGAACCCGTATGCGAGCTTTATCTTTCGGGACAACCGGATAAAAGAAACCGATAACGTAAATACCTTCTTTTAATAATTGTGATGCGAAGGTTTGGGCCAGTTTGGCATCGTAGAGCATAACCGGTGCAATAGGGTGAATGCCTGGGCTAATATCAAAACCGGCTTTGGTCATTCCTTCCCGGAAATAGAGGGCGTTGCTCATAACCTTATCTCGGAGGGTGGTGGTATCGCTGAGCATATCGAGCACGGCAATACTGGCACCAACAATGGCCGGAGCCAATGAATTGGAAAATAAATAGGGACGACTACGCTGACGGAGCATAGCTATTACTTCCTTCTTTCCGGAAGTAAAACCACCCATAGCTCCACCCAAAGCTTTTCCGAGTGTTCCTGTTATAATATCTATTTTGCCATGCACGCCGCAATGTTCGGGCGTGCCTCGTCCGGTTTTACCCACAAAACCTAAGGCATGGCTTTCGTCGGACATCACCAAGGCACCGTATTTATCGGCCAGGTCACGAATTTTATCCAATTGAGCAATGTAGCCGTCCATGCTGAAAACACCATCGGTTACAATAATCTTAAATCGACTTCCCTCCGCTGCTTTAAGCTGGGTTTCGAGGTCATTCATATCGTTATTCTTATAACGAAAACGTTTGGCTTTGCAAAGTCTAACCCCATCTATAATACTGGCGTGGTTTAGTTCATCGCTGATGATGGCATCCTGTTCGCCAAACAAGGGCTCGAATACACCACCATTTGCATCAAAGGCTGCAGCATATAAAATAGTGTCTTCTAAGCCCAAGAACTTAGACAGCTTTTCTTCTAATTCCTTATGAATATCCTGTGTACCGCAGATAAACCGAACGCTACTCATGCCGTAGCCGTGGGTATTCAATGTTTTCCGGGCAGCCTCTAGCACCAAGGGATGAGACGAAAGACCGAGATAATTGTTTGCACAGAAATTAATTACCTCTTCGCCTTTATCGGTGCGAATATCTGCACCTTGGGGAGTAGTGATTATGCGTTCGTTTTTATAAAGTCCGGCATTGGTTATTTCAGCCAGTTCGGTGCTGATGTGATTGATGAAATTTGAGTCCATTTAGAAATAAAGATGGTTTGAGAATAGTTATGACAATTAGGGCAAATGATAATGATTGTTGCTATTATTTTAACTTCTTGCTGTCTTTTGTTGGAGGTAAGAAGTTATCGCTGGAGACTATTTTTTTACCTGTTTGTTCTTCTAACATCAAGCGGGCATCTTTAGCTATTTTGCCGCCTTTTTTACTGGCAATAGCATTTTCTTGTAGGCCTTTTGCCTCGTCGGTTTGGGCTATTTGGCGGGTAGAAAGTTCAGCCAAGGCAGTAAAAATCAATTCAGCCTCACTCATGTGCTCTCTTAGATTCTGTGATTTTAATCCTTTAAAATCTTTATGCTTTTTCACTGTTAGCCCTGTCCATTCCTGATGAATAATATTTGTAAGCAGTGCAAATTCATCCGCTTTTTCCACCCCACTTTCTTTCCAGTAGTCGGTGAGTTTGTTTCGGGTTTCCTGCCCCGTCATTCTTTGCTGAATCCACTTTTCACTCCTGCCAAGGTTTTGCCAATTTTCTCTGGCTCTTTCAATGCTTTGACTAGGGTCGGCTATTTCTTTCATTCTTTCATAACCCACTTTTGCCAACCATTGCTTAAATGGTTCTGCTTTGGGTGAAGGAATGGATTGTATTATGCGAAGTAAGGTTTCAGTATCGGCAACATCAGTCTCACGCATTTTTCCATCTTCGGCTTTCATTTTCAACTGTCCCACAAATTGGGACAGTTCACTTCCTTCACTTTGAAGTTTAGTTTTTAATGCACTCCAATATTTCCTTGGTCTTGGACTATCTGTAAGTATCTCAATAACATCAATTACCGAAAAATACCATGTTTCCTTATCAGAATTCCAATGGCTTCTTACTATTTTACTTTCAAATAATTTTATGCTGCTCATAGTTTTAGAATATGACAATTATTTAAGAGTGCTAAATTGCAACTGCCGCTTTAATGTGGGGATGCGGGTCGTAGTTTTCTAGAGAGAAGTCTTCAAATTTAAACCCAAAAATATCGTTTACTTCGGGATTGATTTTGAGCGTTGGCAATGGGCGGAGGTCTCTGGTAAGTTGGAGGCGAGCCTGGTCGAGGTGGTTGTTATACAGGTGTGCATCGCCGAGGGTATGAACGAAGTCGCCTGGTTTCAGGCCGCAAACTTGAGCCATCATCAATGATAGCAAAGCATAGGAAGCGATATTAAAGGGAACACCAAGAAATATATCCGCACTTCGTTGGTATAACTGACAACTTAGTTTGCCATTGGCTACATAAAACTGAAAAAAGGCGTGGCAGGGAGGTAAGGCCATCTTTTCAATGTCGGCCACATTCCATGCACTGACAATGAGGCGACGGCTGTCGGGGTTTTTCTTTATTTGAGAAACTACCTGGGTAATCTGGTCAATGGTTTCGCCGTTTGCACCCTGCCAGCTACGCCATTGTTTGCCATAAACTGGTCCAAGTTCACCATTGGCATCGGCCCATTCATCCCAAATAGAAACACCATTTTCTTTAAGGTAGGCAATGTTGCTTTCTCCTTTTAAAAACCATAGCAACTCGTACAAAATGCTACGAAGATGCAGCTTTTTAGTGGTCAGCATCGGGAAACCTTCTTCGAGGTTAAACCGCATTTGATAACCAAATACGCTTATAGTGCCAGTGCCTGTTCGGTCGTGTTTTTGCACGCCGGTATCAAGAACGTGCTGCATGAGGTCGTGGTATTGCTTCATAAAAGTGATAAGTTATGAGAGGTAGGGGACAAAGGTAAATTAGTGCCGGGAATAAATAGGTCTTCCTAAACTAAAATGAATAGCATTTTTAAATAAAAAACTTATCCAAATCACAAAGTCCCAATTTATAAAATGTGGGCTTACCCGAAGTGTTAATGGAAGAGTTTTCGCAGGCAAAAAGATCATTTGCTAAGGCTTCCATTTCCTCCTGATTTAGGCTTTGCCCTTTGCGAATAGCCGTTTTCCGGGCTAAGGTACGGGCTACAGGTATATTCTTATCCGACAGTGTATTGCTTTGCCTGAATTCATCTAAAAGTTCATCGAGCAAATCTTTTATGTTCGTTTCCTGAATATATGGAGCTACCCCACTTACCACAAAAACCGTAGCATCTTTTCGCTGAATGTCAATTCCCAAAGAATGCAAGGGAACCATCATTTCTTCCACGAAAGCAGCATCGGATGCATTATACTCCAAGGTCACCGGAAAAAGCAATTGTTGACTAACTCCGGTATGGTTTTTCAGCATCGACAAGAACCGCTCAAACAAAACCCTTTCGTGAGCCCCATGCTGGTCTATCAGCATCAGCCCCCCTTTTACCTGTACAATAATATAGGAATTGTGGACCTGAAAATAGGAATGACTAAGTTCAATCGGCTCGACCGGTGGTTGTGGTTTAGCCTCGGGCTGCTCTTGCCTATCAAAACCTTCATATAACTTTTCCCAATTGGAAAGGTTTGACTTTGCCGCCAAGTTCATTTCCGTTTGGCGGGGTTTAACGTTGCGTTGTGGTTCGAAAGGGTTAAATTCAGCATCTACCTTTATCGTAGGTGCCGAAACCGGATATGTGGGCGGAAGAATATGCATACTAAAAGCCGCTTCCTGCTCAAAATCAATAGTAGGAGAAATGTTAAACCTCCCCAAACTTCGCTGTGTGCCTGATTTCAGGATGGCATAAATAGAGCGTTCATCCTCAAACTTTATTTCTGTTTTGGTGGGATGGATATTGATATCCACCTTTTGAGGGTCAATTTCTAAATATATAAAATAAGTAGGGAAGGTTTCTTTTGGAAGCAAATCTTTATACGCAATCTGAACTGCATGATGCAGGTATGGACTCTTAATAAAGCGACCATTCACAAAGAAATACTGTTCGCCTCTAGTCTTGCGGGCATATTCCGGTTTGCAAATAAATCCGCCAATGGTAGCAATTGTAGTTGCCTCTTCCAGAGGAACTAACTTCTCATTGTAATCAACACCGAAAAGTGCTACAATCCTTTGCCGCAGTGCGGAAGGTTTAAGGTTATATTCCTCTCTGTCGTTATGGAAAAGCGATAAACCTATATGAGGATACGCCAATGCCACCCGATGAAATTCTTCCATAATATGGCGAAACTCTACCGGATTTGACTTTAAGAAGTTTCTTCGCACCGGAACATTGAAAAAGAGGTTCTTCATTGCGATGGAAGTTCCCACCGGAGAATGAATAAGATCCTGACTTTTCACTTCCGAGGCTTCAATCAAAATATGTGTACCCAAATCGTCTTCTTCGCGGCGGGTTTTCATTTCCACTTGGGCAATGGCTGCAATAGATGCCAATGCCTCGCCGCGAAAACCCATTGTACGGATAGCAAACAAATCGTCTGCATTTTTTATTTTGGAAGTGGCATGACGTTCCCAACACAATCGTGCATCGGTAGCCGACATCCCTTTGCCGTTATCAATCACCTGCACGAGAGTTCGTCCGGCCTCTTTTAAAATGAGTTTAACCTCTGTTGCTCCGGCATCAATAGCGTTTTCAAGTAGCTCTTTTACAGCCGATGCCGGACGCTGAATTACTTCTCCTGCGGCTATTTGATTAGCCACACTATCGGGCAGCAGTTTGATAATATCTGACATTAAAACGGGGCTGCGAAGGTGAGAAAAAAACAAGATGGTTTCAGGACGATTTTGGGAAGGAGAGCTTTTATGTAAATGTTAAACACGTTAATAGAATACATCTTTGAAAAACTTTTATGAGGAATATCAAAAAGAAATAGTTTTGGTGAGAATAATTTGCACTATTCTGTAATTATTAGTTTACTCATACTACTAATCTAAAAGATTAAATTGTCAAAACCAAAAACCAACGAAATGGAATTAACCATCAAAAACCTCAACAAGCAATACGCTAATGGTGTGCACGCCCTCAATGATGTAAGCCTTACAATTAACAAGGGTATGTTTGGGCTACTGGGGCCAAATGGAGCCGGTAAATCATCTTTGATGCGGACATTGGCCACCTTGCAGGATGCAGACAGCGGATCCGTAATGTTGGGCGATATAGATGTGTTGCACAATAAAGAAGCTGTGCGAAGAGTCTTGGGCTATTTGCCTCAGGAATTTGGAGTTTATCCTCGTACATCGGCAGTGGATTTGCTCGACCATCTCGCTATTTTGAAAGGATTTGGCAATTCTGCCGAACGCAAAGAAATGGTGGGGCAATTGCTCAATAAAGTGAACCTATACGAACATCGAAAAAACGCAGTAAGCAGTTATAGTGGCGGTATGCGTCAGCGGTTTGGTATAGCCCAATGCCTGATTGGAAGCCCCAAATTAGTTATTGTTGATGAACCCACTGCCGGACTCGACCCAGGGGAACGAAATCGTTTTTACAATATTCTGAGCGAAATTGGTGAGAATATCATAGTTATTCTTTCTACCCACATTGTGCAGGATGTGCGTGAACTCTGCACCCAAATGGCCATAATGGACAAAGGGAAACTCTTGTTTAGCGGCAATACAGACGATGCTTTAGTTGAAGTTAAAGGTAAAGTGTGGGAAAAGAAAGTGGATAAAGCCGAACTTCCTTCTTACCAGACCAACTATAAAGTTATTTCGAATAAATTGGTAGGAGGCAAACCTTTGATTCACGTTTTCTCGGATGGAGAATTAGCTGGTTTCGAGAAAGCAGAGGAGAATTTGGAAGATGTGTTTTTTGCTAAATTGAATGAGTTGGTTTAAATCAAACTCTCAATACTAATTACTTTTTACTCATTTCTAATTAATGTACAAATTCATAAAACATGAACTCAAATATTGGCTTACGTCGCCAATGATTTGGATTTTCTTACTGATAAATACCCTGCTCGTTTTTGCGGCTGTTTCCTCCGACAATGTTAGTATTGGAGGTGGCGTTGGTAACGTATTTAAAAATGCCCCTTATGTGGTTCAGCAGTATTACGGCGTGTTTTCATTGCTTTGTTTGCTAATGACTACAGCCTTTATGAACGCTACTGCAAATCGTGATTTCCAATATGGGATGTATCAATTTGTGTTTTCATCGCCTATCAAAAAACGTGATTACTTTTTCGGGAAATTCATCGGAGCGGCAATCATTTCGGTTATACCGTTACTGGGTGTTTCCTTGGGAGCTCTTATAGGTCCACTTATGCCCTGGGTAGAGGCAGAACGCTATGGCCCGGTGGTGTGGAATGGACATTTGTTAGGAATATTGGCATTTGGCATCCCGAATACATTTATTGCGGGTGTCTTGTTATATTCAATCTCCATTTTGTTCCGAAGCAATATCGTGTCTTTCATTGGTGCCATGTTGCTGCTGGTGCTTTACGCCGTGAGTTCAGGCTACACTTCAGATATTGATAAAGAATGGCTGGCAAATATCCTTGACCCTTTTGGATTCAGGCCGGAAAGCATTGTGAGCAAATACATGACTGTTGCTGAGAAAAATGCCGGAGGTGCTCCATTGTCGGGTGCTTTCCTAACCAATCGACTAATTTGGGTTGGTATTTCTATTGTTCTTCTTTTCTTGATGTATTTCCGGTTTTCGTTTAGCACACGCAATGAAAAATCGAAAAGTGAAAAGAAAAAGAAAGCTGATGATAAAGCCCCGGTTTTCTCCAATAAAGTATTTCAACCCACCCATTCCGACGGTTTTACATGGGGTACTTTCGTACATCTATTTGCTTTTGAATTAAAAGCAGTAATCAAAAACCCAACCTTTATCACCATTGTAGCCATAGGGCTCATAAACCTAATAGCCGGATTGTACACATATACAGGAGGCTATGGCACCGATCAATATCCCGTAACTTACGATATGGTGGACGGAATAAAAGGCTCCTTTTCCTTGTTTTTTATTGCTATAATTACCTTCTATACCGGGGTATTGGTGTGGAATGAGCGTGATGCGAAAATCAATGAAATTCAAGATTCAACGCCCATTAAAACAGGTCTTTTATTAGCCTCGAAAGTATTTGCACTTGTTACTTCCATTGCCTTAGTAATGGTACTCGCCATATTTTGTGCAGTAGTGGCACAAACTGCAATGGGCTATCATCGGTATCAGTTAGATGTCTATTTCAAATCTATACTGGTTTTGAATTTACTTTCGTATGTGTACCTGATTGTTGTGGCTCTGCTATTTCATTATCTCATCAACAACCGATACATTGCCTACTTTGCTTTTGTGGCTTTCGTTATCGTAAACACGTTTGTGTTTGGCATACTCGAAGTAAGCAGCAATCTGTTGAAACATGGCGGAACTCCTAATGTTACCTATTCGGATATGAATGGATTTGGACCATACATTTCGGGCTTAACTTGGTTCAATCTCTATTGGGTACTTTTCTCCCTCCTCGTCAGCTTTATTATTTACCTGTTTTATGTTCGTGGCAAGGAAACCGATTTTGGCAAACGTCTTCAAGCTGCAAAATACCTTTTTAGCAAAAACAAACTGGCGATAGGGTTTACTCTATTGGCATTTGTGCTTTGTGGTGGATTTGTTTATTACAATACCAAGGTTCTTAATAAATACGATTCACCGAAGGAGACCGAAAAAATGCAAGTGGATTACGAAAAGACTTACAAAAAATATGAAACACTTATTCAACCCCGCTTTTACAAATACAACTACACCATAGATCTTGAGCCCGAAAAACGTAATATGTTTGCCCATATTGATGCTTGGGCTCACAATGTTTCGGATAAAGCCATTTCCGAAATTCATTTCACCCTGCCGACATTGCAGGACAGCTTACAAATTTCATTTGATGGAGGTAAATTGAAAATGCGTGACAAACGCCTGAGCTACCGAATTTATTCCCTCCAAAAACCACTTATGCCCAACGATTCAATATTGATAAAGGTGGATGTGTGGGGAATAACCAAAGGATTTGAAAATGAGGTGAGTTTTACCCAGCTAACCGAAAATGGAACGTTTTTCAATAATCAGGATGTAATGCCTAAACTGGGCTACAACAAGGGTTATGAAATTTCGGATAAAAACAAACGGGCTAAAGTAAAACTGCCCAAACGCCAACGCAGCAATAAACTGGACGAAAACAATCTTGCAGCTCGGGCCAATAATTACCTTACGGATGATGCCGACTGGGTGGAAGTGAATACAACCATTAGCACCTCTCCAAACCAAATTGCCATTGCTCCGGGGAGTTTACTAAAAGAATGGGAGGCCAATGGGCGGAAGTATTTCAGCTATAAACTCGACCAGAAATCGCTTGATTTTTATTCCTTTATTTCGGCTAGATACACAGTTGCCCGCAAAAAATGGAAAGGCATTAATATGGAAGTATATTATATTCCAGAACATGCTTATAACGTACCAAATATGCAGAACAGTTTGCAAAAAGCTTTGGAATACTACACCCGCAATTTCGGTCCTTACTACCACAAGCAGTGCCGAATTATCGAGTTTCCGAGGTATCAGAGTTTTGCCCAAGCATTCCCCGGCACAATGCCTTATAGCGAAGGGATTGGCTTTATCATTGATTTAAGAAAGGTTACTAAGGAGGATATCGACCAAGTGTTTTATGTGGTGGCTCACGAAATGGGACACCAATATTGGGCCCACCAACTTTGCGGTGCCGAAATGCAAGGAAGCGAAATGATGAGTGAAGGTTTTGCCCAGTATTCAGCTTTGATGGTAATGGAGAAAGAATATGGCAAGGATAAAATGAAGAAATTCCTGACCTACGAAATGGATGGCTATTTGAGGGGAAGAAGCCGAGAATTTGAGGCCGAACGTCCAATTATGAAAACCGAAGGACAGCAGTATATCCATTACCAAAAAGCCAGCGTGGTGATGTATTACCTAAAAGAAATGATAGGCGAAGCCAAGGTTAATGAAGCTCTTCATTCACTTATAGATTCCTTTGCTTACCATCAGCCCCCCTACCCTACTTCGCTTTCGGCTGTGAGGGCATTTAAAAAAGTAACGCCAGATTCATTGCAATACCTAATTACGGATATGTTTGAAAACATTACCCTATTCAATAACCGCGTGGTAGAGGCAAGTTATAAAAAGGTAAACAACGAATATGAGGTAACCCTTAAAACCACCTCGGAGAAATTCCGGGCTGATTCATTAGGTAAGGAAACGGCTATTCCTATTGCCGATTATGTGGATGTAGGCGTTTTTGCTCAATCACCGAACAAGGAGAACATGGGAAAAGTGTTGGCCATGAAACGGGTTAAAGTGAATAAAAGGGACAATTCTTATTCCTTTCGCATCAAAGAATTACCCTATCAAGTGGGGATTGATCCCTATAACTATTTGATTGACCGTGTGCCGGATGATAATGTAAAGAAGCTAAGCGAAGAAGCTCTGTAAATTGACGGGGACTTTTTCACAACTCTCCCCGGTCAATTTTTAGCACTATATCTTCAATCATTCGGTCGTCCTTCTGCGGGTCATATTCCTGTTTAAGACTTACATCAAAGATTCGTGCAATAGATTGCCAGAAGAAAGCCGATAAGCTACCCCGCAATTCTTTCACAATCTCATAGGAGCTGTGGGTGGTTTCCCTGTCAATTAATTTCAGCAGAATTACGCCTTGCGTCCAGGTCATATCCCGTATATCGTCCTCGAATTCAGATTTAATTTCATGTTCCACATTTCGCATCAACTCGCCTTTTCGCCCTTGATTTTCAGGCAAGGCTAATTTGGCTTCACACTCACGGAGTTTAGTTCCGGCCATTTTTGCATACGGATACACTCTCTTTATATCCCGAATAAGTTTCCTCCATCTCTTTTCATCTCTCGCATTTTTAAACACCATTTTTTCACGCACGAAAATCGAAGGCAGATTTACAGCAGGAATAGTATCGCCATTATTAACAGCCACACCGGTGAAAATGCCCGTAAAATGATTAGGCACTTCGGAAGAATCTTTGAAAACCTGAGAACTTGCTGTAATTGGAAACATAAAACAAACAGCCAAGAAGGTGTTATATATTTTTGTCATTTCCGGTGATAATTCAAATTCTGTACCAAAGCATAAATTGCTGCTCTAGTTTTTGGAGTACAAAGGTCGAAAATATCATCTAATGAAGCGTGCTATTATATTTTGTTGTAGATTCAATTTTCGGCGTTAGCCATCTCATAACTTATAACTCATAACTATTCGCCAACTACCTTTGCCCCATGATTGATAAAGATATTGAACAGGATTGGAAGGAGGTAACCGCCTATTTCGACAAAACATTTGGTGGCGACACCGACCTCGATAGCATTATATATATAATAGGCGTAAACGAACTAGGCAAAGGCTTTCAGAAATTTAAGAAGCACGAAAAAATGGACATTATCCATGTGGCCATATGCACATTACTCGAACGCTATGGCTTTTACGAATTTGAAGGTTTAGACCCTGATGGTTGGCCACATTTTAAACTTATTGAAGATTTGCCTGTTTTAAAACCCGGACAACAACAGTTTTTAATGAAACAAGCCATCATAGAATATTATCAAGTAAACATAAAATCGGTTTAGGGGATGCAGATTCAGAAGATTCCTTTAAACCAAACCGGGCTTTTCGATAAGTTAATTCTTGATTATTTGAATGCTGAAGAATCTGCTTTGCGGTTTTCCGGTTCAACTCAAAGTATAGATTCCATTTTCTGGAAAGCAGAAGAACGAAAGTTCCCTATCGCTAATCGTAAGGTGCTTATTCGTTCCTTGTTGAAGCAATATAATGGCTTAGATGCAGAATTGCCAGAAGTATTGGCCAACATCAATAAGTTAAGCGATGAAAACGTATTTACCATAACCACCGGTCATCAACTCAATTTATTTACCGGCCCGCTTTATTTCATTTACAAAATATTCAGCACCATCAAGCTGGCCGAAAGCCTAAACGCAAAGGCCTTTTCGGAAAATAATCCACGGCGATTTGTCCCTGTTTACTGGATGCACGTTGAAGACCATGATTTTGAGGAAATAAATCATTTCTATTTGTATGGAAAGAAAATAGAATGGCTCAATCCGGAGGGCGAAGGAGGAATGGCCGGCGATATAAAAACCGTTGGCAATTCACTTAATCCGACTTTTGAATCCTTTAAATCTTTAATCGGTAATACTGAAACAGCCAAAGAACTCATCGAAGTTTTCCAGCGAATTTATTTAGAATCTCCCGAACTCAAAACAGCGACTTTCCGATTAGCCAACGAGCTTTTCGGAAAGTATGGTCTACTGGTTTTTAATCCAAACCAAACCGAATTAAAACAATTATTTATTCCGCACTTGGAACGTGAATTGTTGGAGCAGTACAATTTTCCTATCCTAAAAAGTTCAAATGAAAAATTAGCCAAAGCAGGATATAAAGCCACCGTTAATCCCCGGGAGATAAACCTGTTTTATGTAGGCGAAGGTTTTCGGGAGCGGATTATAGGAAAAGACGATGGTTTTGAAGTGCTGAACCGAAACTTAGCTTTCACGAAATCGGAAATCATAGCTGAACTTAAGGCACATCCCGAAAGGTTTAGCCCCAATGTGGTGCTTCGGCCTTTATATCAGGAAACTATTCTGCCCAATGTAACCTATGTTGGCGGTGCAGGAGAGTTGGCGTATTGGTTGCAATACCGCGAATTGTTTGCTGCCAATGAAGTTTCGTTTCCGGTGCTTTGGTTGCGAAATTCGGTGCTGTGGATAGACAAGGGAGTGTCTGCTCGAATGGGACGCTTGGGCTTAGAAACAGCCGATTTATTTGAAGATATTGAAGTGCTGGTAAACAAGTTTGTGGCTAAAAATGGTGAAACAGTTGATTTGAAGTCTGAAAAAGTAGCTATGGAGGAAATATTAACCCAAATAATTGCTGCTGCTTCAATATTAGACAAAACCTTGGAAGCATCGGCCAAAGCCGAGACTCAGAAAATAAACAACGCTATCGAAACCATCGAAGCCAAGATGCTTCGTGCGGCTAAAGCCAAACTCGAAACGCAAACCAATCAACTTCGCAAACTAAAAGAGAAGCTATTTCCTAACAACAAACTACAAGAACGCAGCGAAAATTTCAGTCAATACTATTTAGCTTATGGGCAACGGTGGTTCGATGAAGTTTATGAGGCTATCAATCCTTTGGAGCAAACCCTAACGGTAATTGTGGAAGAGGAAGTATAAGTATTACACAAACCGCTCTCGATATATCCTTAGTAAAATAAGGAAATAGCTCAACATCAGCGGCCCGAAAATTAGCCCGGAGAAACCAAAAATCTTTACTCCGCCTATGATGCCTAAAATGGTAATGAGGGGATGCACGTCGGCAATTCGTTTTTGAAATACAAACCGAAATAGGTTGTCCACCGTAGAGATAACCAGAATTCCAAACAAAATTAAGCCCACTCCATCAAAGGTATTGCCTTTGCTTAATGCCATAATTCCCGCCGGGAGCCACACCAAAGCCGAACCCACAAAAGGAATCAGGGAAAATATTCCCGACATCATTCCCCAGAAGAAAAATTCGGGTACATTAAAGAAATAAAAGCCAAGGCTGGCAACTATTCCCTGCAAAATAGCCAACACAGGTGCTCCCAACGCATTAGAATATACTTGCATCTCTAATTCTCTACCTAATACTTCAGTGTTTTCGGCAGAAAGTGGCAAATGTTTTTCAATCAATATTTCTATATTTCCGGTGTTAACCAGCATATAGAACAGAATAAAATACAGAATACCAATATTGCCTAGCAAACCAAATGATTCAGAAAGCACATTGGTAAAAATTGCCGTAACCTGCTGTTGAACCTCCTGCAAATTCTTTTCATTCAAAATCTTCACCCCAAACCAATCCCAAATTTGAAAGTCAACCGTTTTTAAAGTTTCGTTGATAGACACATCTTGAAGCATCAGGCTGACTTTGCCGTAAAACAGGTTGGAAATGCCTATAATGGGCCCGACAATTATTACTAAACTCAGCAGTATTACCGTTAAGGCGGCTAATGTTTTATTCCATTTTAATCTACCGGTTAAAATTTGCATAATCGGTTTAGCCAATACATAAAAAATTATTGCTCCCAAAGCCACGCCAAACAAACTGGATAGGGAATATATAATCAGAATTCCTAATATTGCTAATGCCGCAAATGCTAATTGCTGGCCCGAGCGTTTATTATTGAATGGTGTTAACATAGCAAAGGTGTGTTTGGGCAAAAGTGATAGATTTGGGTGAATTTGTGGAGCTTTTCCTGAAATATTTTTGATGTGGTCGAATGCTAAATCTTATGCATAAGTAGTGGCATTACTATATTTGCAAGTATTTATTATCAAACTTAAAAATGATAACCTTAACAAGAACGAATTCCGACAATAAAGACTTTCAAGCACTTGTTAGAGAATTAGACATTGATTTGAAAATCAGAGATGGGGAAGACCATTCGTTTTATGCTCAATTCAATAAGATTGATTCCATAAAATATATTGTGGTGGCTTATCACGAAAACCAAGCTGTGGGCTGCGGTGCTGTAAAAGAATACGACCATAGAACAATGGAAATAAAGCGGATGTATGTACCTCCAGAAATACGCGGGCAGGGAATTGCATCATTAATTCTTCAGGAATTAGAAAAGTGGAGCAGTGAATTACTGTTTGAAAAATGTATTTTAGAAACAGGCAAAATGCAGCCCGAAGCAATAAAACTTTACCAGAAAAATAACTACAGGGCGATACCCAATTACGGGCAATATCAAAACGTGGAAAACAGCGTTTGCTTTGAAAAAATACTGAAGGTATAAATTGAATCTAACCTTAATCATTATTTGTCATTCGAAGATAATTGAACAACAAATTTAAACTTTTCTTAACATTCAATTTTCTCATAAGTTTGTGAAGTTTTAAGCAACCACAAATTCACAAATGCCCATTCGCCAGTTCGATGTTCGGAAAGAATTAGCCGAGTTCAGCAGATATGTGCTTAACAGCAAGCAAATATGCTATCTGGTATTTGATGCCGACCAATATTTAGTAGCAGCAAATCAGGCGGCCAAAGAATTATATGCCGATGTTTTCTCTAATGATATTTTAGAAGGCGAGCATATTTCAAATTTCAAGCCCAAAGGTTTAGCTCGTTTCGGAGCCGAAATGATGGCGAAATGCAATGCAAAAATGCCATCGGAATCGGTGGAAAAATACCTTCAGAAATCTACACAAAGTATTATTTTTATACTTTGTCGTTTCACTCCCGTTTTTGATAATCAAGACAAACTAAAATACTATTTAGGCACTTTTGCTGATATTACAACTTCAAGGAAAATAGAAAAAAATCTACTAAATACAGAAGCCAATCTTTTAGCTGTATTAGATAGTAGCAACGACCAATTTATATTGTGCGACACCAACTTAAACGTGGTGATGTTTAATAGTTTGGCCGCAAAGTATATTCTCAAAACAAGTAAACTCACCATTGAAAAAGGTAAACCAGTTTTAGATTATGTGAGCGAGCCCGACAGGGTTTCTTTTGCCCGCCACATTAAGTTAGCTTCTAGTGGAAAAACGCTAACTGCCGAACGGAAATTGGTGAGTCCGCGTGGTAATGAAGCCTGGATTGAAATTACTTCATCCCCAATCAAAAATCTGAAAAATGAAATAACCAATGTACTAATCACCTATAGAAACATCAGCGAGCGAAAAAAGCACGAAATGGCTTTGCGAGATTCAGAATCAAATCTGAGCATTATTTTCAACAGTGGAACTCAGGGTTTTGTGTTGGCTGATAAAGATGGGCGATGCCTCATTCATAACCCAGATGCCGAACGTTTCTTTGCTAAATATTGTGGCATTTCGCTCGAACGTGGAGTACTTCTTGCCGATAAAGAACATCAGGGATTTGCCAAACATTTAGCTCGTGATATACGAATGTCGCAAAACGGGGGGCGGATTTATACCGAAGAGGAATTTCAGGACGGAAAAACTACCCGACACTTTTCGGTGCAGTTCGACCCCGTAAAAGCCGACCCCGAAAAGCGGGTAACGATTTGGATTGTGGATATTACCGGGCGTAAAAAGGCCGAAAACCTACTTCGACAATCGGAAAGTAACCTTCAAGCTATTTTCAACAATACCAACCAAACCTTTTATTTAATTAATAAGAATCTGGGTATTGATCATATTAATAAAGCTGCAGAAGAAGAAACTTTTAAGCAATATGGACGGAGTGCGAAAAAGGGTGATAGCATTTTGGAATACATAAACGCCCCCAATTTATTTGCTGCCCAAAGCAATATTGATAAGGCCTTTGCCGGAAAACAATCTACCGAAGAAAACTTTGTAAACTCAGCGGGGCAAATAAAATGGTTTGAGCGGCATTACAATCCAATCTTCGCTTCAAATGGTAAAGTAGAGCAGATCACAATTTGGTCTATTGATGTTTCGGAGCGGAAAAAGATTGAAACGGCTTTAATTAGCAGCGAATGGAAGTTTAAACAATTGAGTCTTTTGTCGCCCGTTGGGATATATCAAACCGACGAAAACAATCAAATTGTGTTCACCAACAATAGTTTGCAGAAGATTCTGGGAATTAAATCGAACGAGATAATGGAGCGGAAATGGATGTGGCTTATTCACGCTGATGATATTGAACGTGTGAAAAAGAAAGTGCAAACAGCTCATTCAAATCGTGCCGAATACTTTACCGAATACCGTCTTCAGCAGAAAAAAACCGGACATATAATTAATGTGTATGAACAGGCCGTGCCGCTGTTTGAAGATTCGCTGCATTTTACAGGCTACTTAGGCACAGTGGTGGACATAACCGAACACATTGAACGCCAAAAGTTCAAGACTGAAAAAGAACATGCAGAGAAATCGTTAAAATACAAATCAGACTTCTTGGCTGGAATGAGCCACGAAATCCGCACACCGCTTACTACTATTTTAGGCTATGCCGAATTGATGGGCGATACGGTTCTTAACACCGACCAAAAAGACAGTCTGAAAGTGATTTTCAACGCCGCTCAAAACCTGAGGAGCATTGTGAATGATATTTTAGATTTGTCGAAACTCGAAGCAGGGAAAGCCGATTTGAAAAAAGAAGTTTTTATGGCCGGAGATTTAGTTTCGGAAACTGTAAAAGCTTTCAGCCTTTTGGCTAAAGAACGAGGCATTGAACTAAATGGCTTTGGTGAAGAATTAGCAGGTATTTGCCTCAAGAGCGATAAACGCCGACTGCTACAAGTGTTGGGTAATTTCACTAAAAATGCCATACTATACACCCCGGAGGGCAAGGTGGATATCAGCATTTATATTGAGCGGGACTATGATAATTCTGCACTATTGAAAGTGGAGGTTAAAGACACTGGTATAGGAATAAAAAGTGAAGATTTGCCCAAGCTTTTCTCGGAATATTCGCAACTCGAAACCGTTAAAACATCTTTTGATGGCACAGGATTGGGCTTAATACTTTCCAAAAAAATAGTTGAGCTTTTTGATGGAGAAATTGGCGTTGAAAGTGAGTTTGGAAAAGGTAGTAAGTTTTGGTTCACTTTTATTGCCGAGAAAGCAAGCCCAAAGCTTATTCAGAAAGAAACGAAAACTACCAAACTGCCTCAATGCAACATTTTGCTTGCAGAAGATATTGCCATAAATAGAATGGCTTTTGACCGGATGCTGAAAAAACTAGGAATGACAGTGGTGCAGGCTCAAAACGGTAATGAAGTTCTTGAAAAATATGCTACCAACTCCTTCGATTTGATTTTTATGGATTTGCAGATGCCTGGCTTAGATGGAATATCTACAATTAAGGTTTTAAATGAGAAATATAAAAAACTTCCACCAATAATAGGTTTAAGTGGAAACATTACTCAAAATCTCAACAATAATTACCTTAACTATGGTATGTCCGATTTTCTTTCCAAACCTATAGTTTCTTCCGATTTTGAAAGGATAATAGGGAAGTGGGGAAGAGGAAATAAAAATTAAGGGAATAACAAATGATTAGGAACATTTTTGAAAATACACTATGGCATTCATTTATCCAGTAAAAGATAAATCTCCAGCTTTCGGACAAAACTGCTTTTTGGCTCCAAACTGTGCAGTAGTTGGCGATGTAGTAATGGGCGATGATTGCAGCGTTTGGTTCAATGCCGTTATTCGTGGGGATGTGCATTATATTAGGATTGGCAATAAAGTAAACGTTCAGGATGGGGCTATCATTCATTGCACCTACCTGAAAGCACCAACGAATATTGGTAATAATGTATCCATTGGCCACAATGCCATGGTTCACGGTTGTACTTTAGAAGATAATGTTTTGGTG
Source organism: Bacteroidota bacterium (assembly GCA_947475205.1). Taxonomy (GTDB): domain Bacteria; phylum Bacteroidota; class Bacteroidia; order JAIBAJ01; family JAIBAJ01; genus JAIBAJ01. The sequence continues at coordinate 29 of CANJNG010000069.1, read as the reverse complement.
GGGATGGGGGCTATTGTAATGGACAATTG
>CANJNG010000068.1 GCA_947475205.1 Bacteroidota bacterium | reverse complement strand
TATCGAAGTAGGCGATTATCTCGCTTGGAAATACTTCATTGAAAAATGTAGGAAGAATGGGGATTATATTTAAACCATAAATGTAGACTTTTATCTTTTACTCCCCAACTTTTGACGCTGACCCGGGATAGCTTCTACAACACTTTCTTTAAGTATTCTGAAAGTACAAAATTTTTGCCTGCTTCTATAAAAATAGAAACGCCGACCTGAAGCGGTCGGCGTTTCTGAAAAGTTGAAAAACGTTTATTCTTTAATTATGCGTTTTGTGATAACTGTATCATTTGATTTCACGGATACAAAATAAACTCCTTTCGATAAGTTTGAAATATCTACCTGATGGCTTACAAAGCCATTTCCTCCAATTGTGAAGGTATCAGCAATATTGCGACCCGTCATATCGGCAAAGCCAACTTGCAAATTGGCAGAATGAGCAAATGTAGTTTCAATGTTTAGCATTCCACTTGTTGGATTTGGGAATATACTTAAACCAGAAACTCCATCAATTTCTTCAAAACCAATCGTATTTGGTTTCAAGGTAAAGCTATAGGAAGCTGCTGTGTCTGATACGGTTGTGCAGGGCTCAAAATCATGGGTAACAACGGTATAGGTGCCTGTTTGAGAAGCTACATATTTTTGATTTGTAGCACCGGGAATAACTTGGCCGTTCAAATACCATTGGTACGAATAAGCGGAAGGCATTGCTTTTAAAGTATCGTCAAATACAACTACATAAGGCTGTATGTGTGAGGTAATGGAAATATTGATGGTATTCGATGTAATCCCAACAGGATAGGGGTAACAGTAGTTATAAGCCGTTACATAGTAGCCTCCGGGTACGTTGGTTACTATATCCTCTGTAGTAGAGCCGCTTGTCCAGATATAATTGTCGAATCCAGCAGTTGCATCCAATCCCACTTGGTTAGAATCTGCTGTTCCTTCACAGAAATTTGTTGGGCCATCAGCAGTTATTACAAGGCTGTTCGGACTGTAAGACACATAGAAAGGGGCAGATGTGGCATCGCAACCCGCTGCATTAGTAACAGTAACAGTGTATGTTCCCGGTTGGGTTACTGTAATGCTTGAGCCAATATCAGTGGCACTTGTTGACCATTGATAAGTTACATAAGGGCCACTTACTTCTGAAAGTAGTATGGATGAAGTAGGCGTACAAAGCAAAGCAGAGTTTGGAAGAGTATCATTCAAATTTGTAAACATAACCACTGGATTTGGGGTAGTTCCTACAGTAATACTAAATGGAGAAGAAGTGCTTTGACAGGTAGTGCCGTCAGTTACCGTTAATATATAAGTACCCGAGGCAGTTACTGGAATGGTTGGAGTAGTTTCACCATTTGGAGCCCAAGAATAGGTGGTTGCTCCTACTGTTGTACCATCTAAAGTAACCGGTTGACCTGAGCAAACTATATTCGTCCCTGAACTTGAAGTAACGTTTACCAATAAGGTATTTCCTGATGTTATAGTTACAGAAGCTGTTCCTATACAACCATTCAAATCAGTACCTTGTAAAGTTACAGTACCCGATTGAGTAACTGTAATTGTTGGCTGGGTTGAATTGCTTGGTGTCCATAAGAATCCACTTGCTGTGCCGCTTGCTGTTAAATCTACCGAACCGCTACAGAATGAAGTTGGTCCACTTGCAGAAATGGTTACGGTTGGGTTGGGTTGAATGGTTACAGACACAGGAGCAGAAGTTGAGCCGCATCCGGGGACATTCTCACCATACACAGTATAAGAACCTGTCGCTGTAGCTTGAAAAGTTTGGTTCGTTCCAACAGAATTTCCAGTACTTACGTCTGTCCAAGTATAAGTTGTTGCACCCGATGCGGTAATGGTAATGGTTGAGCCTTGGCAAGCCAAATTCGGACCCACTGTAGAAGCTGTAACAACAGGAGGAGTAATTTCAGTTACAACCTGATTTACGGAAACTCCTGAGCAAGTTCCCTGACTAACCGTTACGGTATAAGTTCCGGCAGTAGCGGTAAAGGTTTGTGAAGTTCCAACAATACTCAATGTATTTGCATCTTGCCAAGTATACGCAGTATAGCCAGCTCCGGCATCTAATGTAGTATTTAAGCCTGTGCAATAATTCAATGCTCCTGTTACAGTTGGTGTAATGGTAGAACTTTGCGACACATTAAATACTGATGACACTCCCTGACAAGTAGCTGCATTGGTTACAGTAACCGTATAGTTTCCTGCTGTAGATACAACAAGAGTTTGCGAAGTGCCAACTACCGAAGTGCCATCGCTCCAAGAATATGTTGCAAAACCAGCACCAGCATCTAATGTTGTTGAATTACCTACGCAGAAAGTTGCACTACCAGTAATGGTTGGTGTTGGAGCCGTAGCAAGTGTAATTGTAATGGTATCCTGACCTGAACATCCAGAAGCATTTGAAGCTTGAACGCCATAAATGCCGGGTGTGGTAACTGTTTGCGTTGCACCCGCTCCTATAACAACTGGTGTTCCTGTAGAAACGTCTGCCCAAGTAAACGTAGTAAACCCTGGTCCAATACTTAATACAGAAGAGCCGCCTGAACAAAGATTATTTCCAGTGATAGTTACTACAGCTTGTGTTGATTGGGTAACTGTTGCCGAAGCCGAAGTGCCTGAACAACCGTTAGCATCAGTAACTGTAACTGTATATGTTCCCGCAGCTACGTTTACTGATTGTGTTGTTCCAACTGAAGATGTTCCATCACTCCAATCATAGGTTGAGAAAGTTTGCGTACTTAATGCTGTTGTTCCCGTGCAATAGGTTAATGTACCCGTGATAGTTGGCACTGGTGCAGGGAACGCTACAACTGTAATGGTATCAATACCGATACAGCCTGTTGCAACATTAACTTGTGCTCCGTACAATCCTGCAGCAGTAGCAGTATAGGTTTGTCCGGCAGCAACTGGAGTAATGGTTGTTCCTACTATAGTAGCCCAAATCTGGTTTGTATATCCTGTTCCTACATCAAGCAATGTGCCTGTACCACCGGGACAAATTCCGGGGTTACCTGTAATGATGATTGGAACTGTATCGTTTTCTATAACTATAGCAGTTGCTGATCCCGAACATCCATTCGCATCAGTTACATCAACCTGATAAGAACCTTGAACAACATTTTCTAAAGAATCTAAGTTGCCAATTGGGAATGGCGGTGGAGAAGGTGGTGGCAATATTTCTGTCCAGTTATAACCTATAAATCCTGGGGTTGCAAAAAGGGTTGTGGTTGTTCCGGCACAAATAACTAATTGACCTGTGATATTTACAGTTACAGTGGTAGCTGTAACTGTGGCAGTGCCTGTACCTGTGCAACCTGTATTGTCGGTAACGGTAACGGTATATGTTCCTACACCTACACTAACTGTTTGCGTAGTTCCAATAACCGAAGTGCCATCGCTCCAAGAGTAAGTGGCAAAAGTACCCGCATCTAAAGTAGTTGTAGTAGTTCCAACAGCACAAACGGTTGTAGAGCCTGTGATTGTTACCGTTGCACCACCAAGTGTTACTGTGGCTGAAGCAGTTCCAGAACATCCGCTTGCATCTGTTACGGAAACTGTGTAAGTTCCGGCAGCATTTGCGAGCAATGTTTGTAAAGAACCTGTAACAGGGCCTGTCCAAACATAAGTAGTGAAACCTGCTCCTGCATCAAGTTGAGTTGATGTTCCGGGGCAAATAGATAAGTTTCCTGTGATGGTTGGAGTTGGTGCAGTGCTTGCTGTTACAGTTGCAGTTGCTGCTCCTTGGCAACCGGCGGCATCAGAAACGGTAACGGTATAAGTTCCGGCAGCATTAGCCGCTAAAGTGGCATTGCTTCCTGTAACAGGGCCTGTCCAAGCATAAGTTGTGAAACCTGCACTAGCTGTTAAAGTTGTTGAACTGTTGGGGCAGAAAGAAAGTGTTCCGGTTATTACGGGTGTAGGCAAAGGATTAATTACTACAGTAGCACTTGCTGTTCCTGTGCATCCACCGGGCGAAGTAGTATTAACCGTGTAAACTCCGGCCACAGTTGCAGCGGCTGTTTGGATGCTTGATGTAAATCCATTGGGGCCAGTCCAAGAATAAGTTGTAAAACCTGCACCAGCATCAAGTGTTACCGTTGCTCCTGTGCAAGCGGGGGTATTGCCTGTGATGGCAACAGTTGGGCAACATGCTGCTGGAGCTGTGTAGGTGAACGCACGGGTACAACCCGATGTGCCGGAAAATGTTGCTGTTACAGTATGAGAAGCAGCATCTGCCGTTATCCCGGATACAGTAAAAGGAATTGAGGTAGCGAATGGAGGATTCAAAACCTGACTTGCACCTGCATTGTCTGAAATTGTAAGAATTCCTGTTGTTGGGGGATTACTTACCGTAATTGTTCCCGAAACACTATAGGTGCTTGTTGCAGGGTCACATGCCGAAGCTGTACCAGCTATTGCCGTTAGGTCGCACAAAGCATTACAAGTAGTTGCACCTGTTCCGCCAGTTTGTGCGAAAGTAATGTTTGTTGCTGTGCCCGAATAATTTGTAATTAAAAGCATATAATACTCCCCTACTTGAGCATTGGCAATATTGAAGGAAAAAGTTGATGCAGTAAGATAATCACAAGCTATTGGAGTTCCCAATGCAGCACCACAAGTATTAGGGCTGGTAAATGGCCCCCATAAAGCACCGTCCACATCAACGGCGGAGCTGTTGGATTGTGCAAGTGTAATATTTCCTGCTTGGCCAATTTGAAAGTAATACCAGGCTGGTCTGGGTTGCGTTAATAAGCAATCGTAGTCGGGTCCGGTTTCAGCAGTTCCGGTAGCAGTGCTTGCAGGAAAGGTAATTGCATTGGTTAAACAGGCTCCACCTGCACCTGCACATGTTGGGCTGGCCGGTGGTGGTGCTGGTGGTGCAACATAGGTTCCACATCCTATAGTTGATGCCCATCCTGCAGGAGTAACTGAACCATCAGAAGTAAAGGATATTGTTAAACATCCTGAAGAAGAATAAATCAAACCATTGTTGCCGGGTAATGTTGTTCCAAAATAATTTCCAATTAAAGGTGACGATGTATTTGGTCCATCATAAATATTAATATCATCGCAGCAACTTTCGATATTGAAAAGAGTAAAGTTGATATAGAGTGAATCGTTTGTTCCATCACCACAAAAGGTAATGGTATAATTTTCATTATTGGCATAGGCTCCGCCACTTCCGCCGCTATCAAAAAATGATGCATTGCAGGTTGTAACAGTGCCGCCTTGGCTTATCAGAACGGTTTGTTGAGCATTAGATTTCTGAATGCCAAGCAGGAAAGCAATAATTAAAAGAGATGAGTATATTTTTTTCATTCGGTGCTAAAATTAAAATTGTTTGTTGGTAAAGTAGGCCGTTCCTTTTTCAGAAACAACAACATGTAAATCATTTGTTGAAGTTACAGTTTGATTAACAGGCTCAATTTCTTTATTGTATTTTGCCTTTAGCTCATTAGCTGAATACAATTCAAGAGATATTATGCCATCATTGGGTGTTTTTACCTGCACTTTCTTCCTTGAGTCCATCAAGCGATATGGCTCAAAATTCAAATTGCAAATGTAACCCTTAAAAACGTCTAAATTATTGACATTATGTATATTAAGAATTTGATAATGGTCTTTTGAAACCGATTGTGCCGATGAATCTAAAGCAAATACCGCAGCAAAGACGAGTATTAATAAGTGTTTAATCATTATAATATATGTATTGATTTTTAGAACGGCAAACATATTCAAAAAATCATTCCGCAAAATTTCAATTTTCGCTACTAACATTTTTGCCTTCCACCTCCAACCTCCCACTTCCTGCATCGCTTCACAGTCGTGGCTTTTCGCCCATTTCTTGCCCTATTGTGTAAAAAAGTTTTTAACAAAGTGGTAAAAAGTGGGGAATTGTGGGAAAATTGCCTCTACTTTTACGGCTTCAAAATCAAGAAGTGGCCATTTTAACCGGAGAATTCGATTGCACAGTAGACGCCAAAGGCAGGCTAGCACTGCCTTCTGGGCTATTGAAGCAGTTGCCCGAAGGTGGCCGAGCTAAATTTGTGATTAACCGCAGTATTTTCAAAAAATGCTTGGTTTTATACCCCCTCGATGCCTGGGAGAAGATTGTGGCCGATGTAAGCGGGCTGAACCGATTTAATCGCAAAAACGATGAATTCATTCGCCAATACAGCAACGGAGCCACCACAGTGGAGGTGGACGCAAGCAATAGGGTGCTGTTGCCAAAACGCTTGGCGGCTTATGCCGACATACTGAAAGATGTGGTGTTGGCGGCCCATGTGGACAACAAAGTGGAGATTTGGAACGAGAAGGCATATAATGATATGATGAACTCCTTCGACCCCGATGCTTTTGGCAACCTGGCCGAAGAAGTGCTTGGCGGCGGAAAGCCTAAGGACGATGGCGATGTATCATAACCCAGTTCTTTTAAATGAGTGCCTCGATGGTTTAAACATCAGGCCCAACGGTACTTATGTGGATGTAACCTTCGGGGGTGGCGGTCATTCGTCCGAAATCCTGAAAAGGCTAGGCAAGGATGGGAAATTGATAGGATTCGACCAGGATTCGGATGCCTTGAAAAACGATTTGCCCGATGAGCGATTCAGGTTGGTTCATGGCAATTTCAGCTTCGTGGCTAATCACCTCGAATATCTGAAAGCCTTGCCGGTGGAAGGATTGTTGGCCGATTTAGGGGTTTCGTCCCACCAGTTTGATGAGGCTTCGCGAGGATTTTCTATCCGCAGCGAAGGTCCATTGGATATGAGGATGAACACTGCAGGCGGCGAATCGGCTTTTGAGTTTGTGAACAAAGCCAGCAAAGATGAGCTGACCAAGGTGTTGAAGGAATATGGTGAAGTGGGGCAGGCAGGCAGAGTGGTATCGGCGATTTGCGATAAACGAAGTAAATCACCCATAAAAACCACAACCGAGCTAGTGGACATGCTAGGGATAATGGTTCCAATAAAGGAAAGGAACGGTTTTTTGGCTCAGATATTTCAAGCCATACGCATACAGGTGAATGGGGAAATGGAGGTTTTGAAGAAACTGCTGGAACAATGCAGCACGGTGATTAAGCCCGGAGGGAGATTGGTGGTGATTTCATATCACAGCCTCGAAGACCGGATGGTGAAGAATTATATAAAGACAGGAAACGTGGAAGGGGTGGAGGATAAAGACATTTTCGGGAGAAGCAATTCGCCATTTAAGGCTCTAAGCAACAAACCGATTGTGCCGACTGAAAAGGAATTGATTGAAAACAACAGAAGCAGAAGTGCAAAATTGAGAATAGGAATTAAAGAGTAATGAGAAATGAGTAGTGAGTAGTGAGAACCATCCGGCGGAAGCCTCTCACTACTCATTACTCAAGACTAAATACTAAAATGAGTAAAAGCAAAGTATCAAAAACTATCATCAGCATAATGGATGGCAGTTTTCTAAACACCGAAAATGTGGTGAAGAACTTGCCGTTTATGTTGTTTGTGATGGGCTTGGGTATAATGTATATCGCGAATAGCTATTACTCCGAAAAGACAATTCTGAGCATTAGCCGCACCGGGAACGATTTGAAGGAATTGAGAAGTGAATACATCACGGGCAAAAGCGAACTGATGACGAAGAGCAAACAAAGCGAAGTGGCAAAACTGGCAGCACAAAATGGATTGAAAGAAAGCGTTGAGCCACCGAAGAAGATAATAATTACAGAATAGATTTTAGACATTAGATAATAGACTTGAGACAATAAATGGATCAAAAAAACGATATTCTTTGGAGGGTTTACCTAATAGGGGCAGCGATGTTCGTATTTGGGTTTGCTATCATCGGAAGGGTGGCGTATTTGCAGTTCGTTCAGGGCGATTATTGGAAAGCCAGAGCTCAAGAATTAACCACACGGACGGTGGATATAGTGGCAGAACGAGGTAACATATTTTCGGCAGACGGCAATTTATTGGCTACCTCCTACCCTATCTACGATTTGCGGGTGGACGCTGCGGCAAAATCGGTAACGAAGGCAATATTTAACCGAGATATTGACAGCTTGGCCTATCAGCTATCAGCTTTGTTTGGTGATAAAAGCAGGAAGCAATACAAACAGGAGCTCACAATAGCCCGCAAGCGGAAGGATGGTTACTATTTACTTAAACGCAACGTTACTTACGGGCAACTAAAGAAGGTGAAACGAATGCCGATTTTCCGAATGGGAAAATATAAAGGCGGATTGATAGAAGAAGCGAAAAGCCACCGCCAAAAGCCTTACGATTTGTTGGCTTCGCGAACCATCGGTTATTATGTGCAAGGGCAAAAACCCGTTGGCTTGGAAGGCTTTTACGATAATATCCTTCGGGGAAAGAATGGCAAGCGGGTTATGCGGAAAATATCTCGTGGCAACTGGAAACCTTTGCGTAGCGAAAATGAAATAGAGCCAAGAGATGGCTACGATGTAGTTTCCACCATCGATATAAATATTCAGGACGTAGCCGAAGCCGCCCTCATGAAACAAATGGTGTTACACAAATGCGACTATGGCACAGCGGTATTGATGGAAGTAGCCACTGGAGAGATAAAAGCAATCGCAAACCTAATGCGGGGCTCGAACAGGGATTCTATTTATCGGGAATATGAGAATGTAGCAGTAGGCAAAGCTTCTGACCCGGGCAGTACGTTTAAATTATTGTCGGCAATGGCATTGCTAGAAGAAGGGGTGCAACCGACCGATTCAATAAGTACACATGGCGGAAAAATCACTTTTTGCAACGGAGTTCCCATGGAGGACAGCCATCCAGGGGGCTACGGTACAATTACACTTCAGCGGGCGTTTGAAGTATCGAGCAATACTGCCTTTATTGGTTTTGTGCAGAAACACTTTGCTAAAGGCACCAAGAAAGGCCCCGAAGCATTTATCCGCAGAATATACAATACCGGCATTCATCAACCATTAGGGATAGAAATTCCTGGCGAAGCCAAACCTTATATAAAGAACACGGAAGACAAAACCTGGAGTTGTCCAACGCTTCCCATGTTGAGTTTGGGGTATGAAATGAACATTACTCCCCTTCAAACACTAGCTATATATAATGCAGTGGCAAACGGAGGAGTAATGGTGAAGCCTCATTTTATTAAAAGAGTGCTTGATAAAGGCCAAGTAATAAAGGAAGCTAGGCCGGAAATATTGAACAAACAAATATGCAGTCCGCAAACCATTGAGAAACTCCGCCGAATGATGGAAGGTGTGGTGCAAAGCAAAGGCGGAACGGCCAGTAGCCTGAAAGGACTGAACTACACCATTGCCGGAAAAACTGGGACTGCTGTGGTGGCCGACAACAACAAGGGCTACAAAGGCGATGGCAAGAAAATCTATCGGGCTTCGTTTGTGGGATATTTCCCGGCAGATAAGCCCCAGTATTCCTGCATTGTATTAATCAATAACCCCACCGAAGGACAGTATTACGGAAACGTGATTGCAGGTCCGGTGTTTAAAGAAATAGCCGACAAGGTGTACTCCACCTCCCTTGAATTGCACAAGGAAATGGACAAGGATAGCCTGTTTGCTGAAACAGGATTACCCTATATGAAAACCACTTTCTCGGCAGAAGCCAACGCTATTGCTACCAAAACTGGCGTTCCATTCAAAAATCCAAACGATGGATTGGTAGTAATGGAAACAGTTTCTACGAAAAATGAACTTAAAATGAGAGCCCGGGTATCGAAGGAGGAATTTGTGCCAAATGTGAAAGGAATGGGCATGAAGGATGCCTTGTATTTGTTGGAAAACTTAGGCCTGAGCGTGGATGCAAAGGGCATGGGAAAGGTGAATTCGCAAAGCATTACGCCAGGTACAAAGATTGAAAAGGGAAGAAAAATAGTGTTGAATTTTTCATAAGAAATACCATTGAAACTACTTAGCGAAATACTTTACAAAGCAGGAATATACGACCTATTAGGCACAACCCATGTTGCCGTTACGTCTATTTGTTTCGACAGCCGTTTGGTGGAGAAATACAGCTTGTTCGTAGCCGTAAAAGGGACAGCCTCCGATGGACATCAGTTCATTGAAACGGCCATTGAGAAAGGAGCCATTGCCATTGTGTGTGAAGAAATACCTGCCCAAACTCAGGAAGGGATTACGTATATTAAGGTAAAGGACAGTGCAGCGGCTTTGGGAATTATCGCTTCCAATTTTTATGATAACCCTTCATCTAAACTAAAGCTGATTGGCATAACCGGAACAAACGGTAAAACCACTTCCGTAACGGTACTTTACAATTTGTTCAAGCAGTTAGGTTATAAATGTGGGTTGATTTCTACTGTTAAATATATGGTGGGAAATACCGAAACCGTTTCGACCCACACCACCCCCGATGCCATAAAGCTAAACGAGTTGCTATCGTTGATGGTGGCCGAAGCATGCACCCATTGCTTTATGGAAGTGAGTTCGCACGCAGTGGTGCAACATCGTATTGCAGGATTAGAATTTGCCGGAGGAATATTCACTAACCTCACTCACGACCACCTCGACTATCACGGCACATTTGAACATTACCGCAATGCCAAGCAGGCATTCTTTAATGCTTTGGGAGAAAATGCCTTTGCACTCGTAAACAAAGACGATCGTAACGGGAACTTTATGCTGCAAAACACCCGTGCAAAGCGGCATACCTATTCCTTAAAAAGCATTGCCGACTTCCATTGCAAAGTAATGGAAAACCACATAAGCGGTCTGTTGCTAAACATGAGTGGCATAGAAATACATACCCTTTTGGTAGGAAGTTTCAATGCCTATAATCTCACTGCGGCTTATGCCACAGCTATTTTGTTAGGAGTAGAAAAGATGAATCTGCTTACTGCACTCAGCATTGTAGAGCCCCCTCCCGGCAGGTTTCAAACCATTAAATCGCCTAACGGCATTACCGGCATTGTGGATTACGCCCATACCCCCGATGCCTTGGAGAATGTTTTGAAAACAATAAATGAATTAAAACAGGGTTCTGAAAGTCTGATAACCGTAGTGGGTTGTGGCGGAAACCGTGATGCAGCCAAACGTCCCATTATGGCCAAAATAGCCGCATCACTTAGCGATAAGGTTATCCTCACATCGGACAATCCCCGGAACGAAGACCCTGAAGATATTCTTAGCCAAATGAAAGCCGGACTACAGGGAGAAAACGTTCGCAAAACTATTTCCATCACCAACCGTCATGAGGCAATCCGCACCGCGATACTTATGGCCAAACCCAAGGACGTGATATTGATAGCCGGAAAGGGTCATGAGAATTATCAGGAAATAAAAGGAGTGAAACACCCCTTCGATGACGTGCAGGAACTTAAAAACGAATTTAAAAGCCAACTATAGACAGCCGATTTAATGCTATACTATCTATTTGATTTCCTCGACAGAGTTTATGATGTTCCGGGTACGGGTGTATTTAAATACATCTCCTTCCGGGCTGCACTGACTTTGCTTTCTTCCTTGCTGATTACAATGATTTGGGGTAAAAACCTTATCACCTTCTTGCGGGTGAAACAAATCGGCGAAACCGTTCGTGACCTTGGCTTGGAAGGGCAAATGAAGAAGCAAGGCACTCCAACGATGGGCGGATTGATAATTCTTACTTCTATCCTAATCCCCACATTGTTGTTTGCCAAAATCTCCAATGTGTATATCGTGCTGATGTTAGCTGCTACAGTTTGGCTTGGCTTTATTGGCTTTATGGATGACTATATAAAGGTGTTCAAAAAAGATAAAGAAGGATTACCCGGACGATTAAAGATTGTTGGACAGGTGGGGATTGGTTTAATAGTAGGAATAACACTTTATTGGAACAAACACGTTGTGATTCGGGAAAAGATAGTCCATAGCACGGAGAACGCTATTCAAACAGATTTAGAAAAAAACAATAATCAAGCAGCCGTTTTCAAGCCTTCGGTATATGCCAAAGAAAATACCAAATCGCTCAAAACCACTATCCCCTTCTTCAAACACAATGAATTTGACTACGCCGATCTCATTACATGGATAAGTGAAGACCTTAGGGATTATGCTTGGCTGGTTTTTATCCCCATCGTAATATTTATCGTAACGGCAGTTTCGAACGGAGCCAATATCACAGATGGACTTGATGGATTGGCAACAGGCACTTCAGCTATTATCGGGGCTACCTTGGGTATATTGGCCTATGTAAGTGGTAACACCGTTTTTGCCGACTACCTTAATATAATGTATCTGCCCAGCACCGGCGAACTGGTGGTGTTTATGGCAGCCTTTGTCGGGGCTTGTGTTGGATTCTTATGGTATAATTCCTATCCAGCCTATGTATTTATGGGCGACACGGGAAGTCTTGCCTTGGGTGGAATCATTGCTGTGTTTGCAGTAGCCATCCGTAAAGAATTACTTATCCCCATCCTATGCGGCATCTTCTTAGTGGAAAATCTGAGCGTAATGATTCAGGTATCTTATTTCAAATATACCAAAAAACGCTTCGGCGAAGGACGGCGGATATTCAAGATGTCTCCACTCCACCACCACTACCAAAAAATAGGGTATCACGAAAGTAAAATAGTTACTCGCTTCTGGATTATAGGTGTAATGCTCGCAGTATTAACAATCGTAACCCTGAAACTGCGGTAGATTGAGTATTGAGAAAATAGAATGAAAAAGAAAGAACTATTAGTTGTTTTAGGTGCCGGAGAATCGGGCTGCGGAGCCGCGTTTCTTGCGACCCAAAAAGGCTATGCGGTTTTTGTGTCTGACAAAGGCAAAATCAAAGACAAATACAGAACCTTCCTTCTGGAAAACAAAATAGAATTTGAAGAAGAAACCCATACTGAAGAGAAGATATTATCAGCATCAGAAGTTATAAAAAGCCCGGGCATTCCTGAAAAAGCACCCATCATCAAAAAGCTTAGAGAGAAAGGAACCCCAATTATTGATGAAATAGAATTCGGACTTCGCTACACAAAGGCAAAGATTATAGGTATCACCGGAACAAATGGCAAAACCACTACAACCCTACTCACCCATCATATCCTAAAGAAAGCAGGTTATAAAGTGGGCTTAGCGGGCAATATCGGTCAAAGTCTAGCTTACCAAGTAGCTACCGAAAACCACGATTATTATGTCTTGGAGCTAAGCAGTTTTCAATTGGATGGGATGGAGAAAAGCCGTATCCATATCGCCATACTCACCAACATTACTCCTGACCACCTCGATCGCTACGAGTACAAACTCGAAAACTACATCAGTTCCAAATTCCGCATAATCCAAAATCAAACTTCCGATGATGCTTTCATTTATTCAGCCGATGATGAAATCACTGCCACCGCACTGAAATCATTTCAAACCCCAGCCAACCTTTATCCTTTCTCCATCAAAACAAAAGTGGAACAAGGAGCCTACATCGACAACAACTCGCTTATCATAAAAACCCCAAACTCAACCTTTACTATGTTCTTAGAAGAATTAGCCCTACAAGGCAAGCACAACACTTACAACTCAATGGCAGCCGGAATCGGTTCAAAACTCGTTGAAGTTCGCGACAAAACTACCCGCGAAAGTCTCGCTGATATGGAAAGTGTAGAACACCGGATGGAACCTGTTGCCAAAGTTTTTGGTATTCAGTTTATCAACGATAGTAAAGCCACTAATGTAAACAGCACTTGGTATGCACTCGAAAGCATGCAAGCACCTACTATTTGGATAGTAGGCGGCCAAGATAAAGGCAATGATTACGCCGAACTATACGACCTCGTGAAAGCCAAAGTGAAAGGTATTGTCTGCTTGGGGAAAGACAATCAGAAAATCATTGAAGCCTTCAAAGGGTTGTTTCCGAATATTCCAGAAACCGATAATGCCGATGATGCAGTTAGAGCCGCATATCGTTTGGCCAAGAAAGGCGACAATGTATTGCTATCTCCCTGCTGTGCCAGTTTTGACTTGTATGAAAACTACGAAGATCGTGGCAAACAGTTTAAACGGGCAGTGAGGGCCTTGTAATCAGTAATGAATTATAAGTTTTGAGTGCACACCCGCACCAACTTTAAACTTACTATGAACCCTCTACTTCTCCTCCAATTAGTCTCTATGGAGATGCCATTCGGGAAATACAAGGGAACGGTCCTGTGTTACCTCCCGGTTTCATACTTAGAATGGTTTAACCGCAAAGGATTCCCAGAAGGCAAACTCGGAATGCTGCTTCAAACAATGTATGAAATCAAACTTAATGGCTTAGAGGAGTTGTTGATTCCAATCCGAAAAATGCTGCCTCCAAAATGACAACGGCCTCCCTTAGCGAACTTAAAAAGGAATTAGCAAGCCTTTCTACGAAGGAACTAAGCGAACTATGTCTTCGTCTCAGCAAATACAAAAAGGAAAACAAAGAACTACTGTCATACTTGCTGTTTGAAGCATCAAACGAAGGTGCATACATACTGGGAGTAAAAGAAGAGATTGACACTTTGTTTTCTGAAATAATGTCCGGCAACATTCGCAACGGCAAAAAAATCTTACAAAAAGCATTACGAACCACCAAGAAGTTTATCAAATATTCAGGTCAAAAGCAAACCGAAGTAGAGTTACTGCTTTATATCCTAAAGGCAATGAGCGACTCAAAAGTGCGATTCCGACGCTATACTGCCACCGCCAATCTTTATGACCGTACATTTCAAAAACTCAAGAAAACCCTTGAATCGCTTCACCCCGATTTGCAGTTTGACTACCAATTAGAATTAGAGAAATTACAGGAAAGCGATTGGTAAGCATTAATTGCCATGTTTAAGATCATTAAACCTATTTACTAATAATGGTAGCCTTGAATGAAAAAAATATATGACCGCCAAGCCCATCACAGATTTCATAATTTACATTCAAGCCGAACGGCGGTTTTCCACCCACACCATTACGGCCTATCAAAACGATTTACAGCAATTCTTCACCTACCTCAACGACCAGGAAGCCGAACGCTATAAAACCATCACCCTCGACGACGTTCGAGATTGGGCTTTAAGCCTGATGGACGATAAAACCCAGGCCCGCAGTGTTAACCGAAAGATTAGCACCCTACGTTCATTTTTTAAATTCTTTTTAAAAATAGGAGAAATAAAAGTAAATCCTTGCCATGGTTTCAGGAATTTGAAAATGGCCAAACCCTTGCCTGAGTTCGTTACCGAAACATCCATCGACAAACTTTTTTCCGATATTCGATTCCCAGATGGCTGGCCGGGTGAACGCGACAGAGTTCTCCTTCTCTTACTATACTCCACTGGCATTCGTCGATCTGAGTTGGTTAACCTTGAAAAAAACAACATTGATTTACAACGGAGTGAAATTAAACTCTTGGGAAAGCGAAACAAAGAAAGAAGTATCCCTGTTTCGGACGATGTTGCTAAAATGTTAAGCAATTATTTGCTCAATACAGAAACAGCTTTTGGTCCGGAAACCCCGTCAACACTTATACTTAACGATAAAGGAAAAAAAATTTCAAATAATGACGTTTATCAAAAAGTTAATTTCTACCTTCGACTTGTCGCTACAAACAAAAAATTATCACCACACACCTTACGCCATACCTTTGCAACACACTTGTTAAATAACGGAGCCGACATAAATGCTGTGAAAGAATTACTCGGACATAGCAGCCTCGCCGCCACCCAAGTTTATACGCACAACACTATCGAAAAATTAAAAACTATCTATAAACAGGCTCACCCGCGGAGCCATAACCAAACAAAAAAGGAGGACTAACTATGAACGTAAAAATTCAATCAATCCACTTCGATGCAGACAAGAAACTCATCGATTTTGTAACCGAAAAAGTAGAAAAGCTTGGCCATTTCTACACCGACATTATGGGCGGAGAAGTATATCTCCGTATCGATAAGAGTCCGGACAATATTAACAAAATTGCCGAAATAAGGCTGAATGTCCCTGGGCAGGAACTTTTCTCGAAGAGGCAGTGCAAATCTTTTGAAGAGGCTACCGATGAAGCCATAGAAGCACTCCGAAATCAAATTAAACGTCATAAAGAAAAGCTGCAAAAAGTTTAAATTTTGACTTTGTAATGAAAAAGGCGACTAATTGGTCGCCTTTTTCATTTCTACTATTTCGTAGTAAATCATAATTATCTACTATGTAATTTTTCTACTTTCGCACACATTTTTAAAATTATGAAAACAGTTTACATTGTATCGGCAGTTCGCACACCCATAGGAAGTTTCGGCGGTTCATTAGCCGGAATATCCGCTACCAAATTAGGCAGTATCGCCATTAAAGGAGCTTTGGAAAATGCCGGAATAAAAGCCGAACAGGTAAATGAAGTGTATATGGGCAATGTGTTGCAGGCCAATTTGGGGCAGGCACCGGCCACTCAGGCAGCTCGCTTTGCGGGTTTTCCCGATACTGTTCCAAGCACCACTATAAATAAAGTATGTGCTTCAGGAATGAAAGCCATTATGCTAGGAGCACAAAGCATAGCCCTTGGCGACAATGACATAGTGGTTGCAGGAGGCATGGAAAGCATGAGCAACGTGCCTTACTATTTAGATAAAGCCCGCACAGGATACCGCTTAGGACACGGACAAATTACCGATGGATTAATTAAAGACGGACTTTGGGATGTATACAAAGATTACCACATGGGCAACGCTGCCGAGCTATGTGCTACCGATTGCAACATCACTCGCGAAGACCAAGATGCTTTTGCTATTGAAAGTTACAAACGTGCCGCTGCTGCCACCGATGCCGGACGCTTTAAAAATGAGATTGTCCCAGTAGAGATTCCCCAAAAAGGAGGCACAGCTATTCAGTTTGACCTTGATGAAGAATACAAAGCGGTTAAGTTTGATAAAATCCCCGGTCTTCGCCCGGTGTTTGTGAAGGACGGAACAGTAACCGCAGCCAATGCTTCTACCCTTAATGATGGAGCATCTGCTCTATTGTTGATGAGCAAAGAAAAAGCCGACGAATTAGGTATTAAACCATTGGCCATTATCCGAGGATATGCCGATGCACAACAAGCCCCCGAATTATTTACTACATCTCCTGCCAAAGCTATTCCATTAGCCTTGAAAAAAGCCGGAATTGATATTAAGGATGTGGACTATTTCGAGATAAACGAAGCCTTTTCAGTGGTTTCACTAGCCAACAATAAATTGCTTAATCTCGACCCTGCCAAAGTTAATGTAAACGGCGGTGCAGTAGCCATTGGACACCCTCTGGGCAGTTCGGGCTCACGTATCGTGGTTACCCTCGTAAATGTATTGGCTCAAAATAATGCCAAGATTGGCGTGGCCGGAATTTGCAACGGTGGAGGCGGTGCTAGTGCCTTGGTGATTGAGCGGGTTTAGAAATCCCTCAATTACTTCTTCCGAATCACCATTAAACCATCTCGCACGGGGAAAAGCACATTTTCTACCCGATCGTCGGCCTGTACCTTTTGGTTGAATTTATGCAAGGCTAATGTATCAGCATCCATTTGACTGAAGGGTTCGGTAACTTTTCCGCTCCAGAGAACATTATCGGCAATTATAAATCCTCCGGTGCGGAGCTTATTTATCACTAAATCAAAATAGTTTGCATAGTTTGTTTTATCGGCATCGATAAAAACCAAGTCCAAGGTGTCGGTAAGTGTTGGAACAATATCGATTGCATTGCCAACCCGGTAATCAATTTGCCGGAAATAGGGCGAATGGGTAAAGAAACGTTTCACCATAGTTTCTAATTCGTCATTAATGTCTATGGTAATTAATTTGCCTTTTTCGGTCAGCCCCTCGGCAAGACAAAGGGCTGAATATCCGGTGAAGGTGCCTATTTCCAATATCCGGTTAGGTTGAATCATTTTGCTGAACATACTCAGCACCCGACCTTGAATATGACCTGAAAGCATACGGGGCATCACTACTTTGGCGTAGGTTTCGCGATTAAGATGTTGAAGAAGTTCGTTTTCAGGTTCGGTGAAACGGGCGGCGTAGTCTTCTACTATTTTTGGAAGGAAGTCCATACTTAAAATTTGTATATTAGGCTATAGTTAAATGATAACTTTAGTGTCTTTAGCTAAAGTTAGATTAGTATAAAGGTATGAGACACTCTCCCAAGACAATCTCAATTTTATCCACAAGAAATTAACAGTCTATCTTTTTCAATGCAGGTAACTCTAATATTCGGATGTTTTGAATCTTTAATCAGTATGTAATCTAAAACCAAAACTGAAATAGCACTTATCTTCCAAAATATTCAAACCCATCCGCATCTTTCCATGCAGGAAACTGCTCGCGGAATTCGTCTAAAGAACGCTTGTTTAGTTCAATGGTTTCCATGCAGTCGGTAAAAGGTTGAACCGTTGAAATTCGATTTCCTAAATAATCATACACGGCACTATCTCCTGAGTATGAAAGCCCTGTGCCATCTGTTCCAATACGATTAACGGCAGCTACATAGCTCAGGTTTTCTATTCCACGGGCGGGCAGAAGTGTATTCCATGCTTGGCGACGGCGTTCGGGCCAGTTAGCAATATAGAGTAAGAGGTCATATGCTATTTCGAGTTTAGAAGTAGCATATTTATTTTGGGGTTTTATCATATTTACATTCCTGCTCCAGACCGGGAAACGCAAATCATAACATACTAGGGGAAGAATCCTCCAGCCTTTCCATTCAATTATTACTCTTTCTTCACCGGCGGAATAATTTTTGTCTTCACCAGCCATACGGAACAAGTGACGTTTGTCAGAATATTCATAACTGCCATTGGGTTTAGCAAAAATTAATCGATTAGAATATCGTCTTTCTAAGGACATCACACTTCCAACAATGGCTGCATCTATCTCAAATGACAAACTCAGCATCCAATCCAGGGTTATCCCGGGAAATACTTCTGCCTTGTCTTGCGGATGCATACTAAACCCGGTGGTAAACATTTCTGGAAGCACCACTAAATCAGTTTGCCCGGCTAAAGGAAGTAACTTTTTTGTAAAAGCATCTCTATTTGCCGCCGGGTTTTCCCAGTGCAAATCAGTCTGAATTAGTGTAACCCTCATTTATTTGGGTCTGGTCATTTCTTCCGGTTTTACCCATTCCGTAAACTGAGCATCGGTTACCAATCCCAGTTCTATAGCCGTTTCGCGAAGTGTTTTGTTTTGCTTGTGGGCTGTTTTGGCAATTTTTGCTGCATTTTCGTAACCAATATACGGGTTTAAGGCTGTTACCAACATCAGGGAATTTTCTAAATGTTTTTGAATAACCGGAATGTTGGCTTCGATTCCAATAGCACATTTATCGTTGAACGAAACGCAGGCATCGCCAATTAAACGAGCACTTTGCAACACGTTGGCTGCTATCAGGGGTTTGAAAACATTAAGTTCGAAATGTCCGGTAGCCCCGCCAATTGAAACGGCTACATCATTGCCCATTACCTGAGCACAGACCATGGTCATGGCTTCAGGCTGGGTGGGATTAACCTTCCCGGGCATGATTGACGAACCGGGTTCGTTATCTGGAATAATCAATTCGCCAATTCCGCTGCGGGGACCCGAACTTAGCATTCGGATGTCGTTAGCAAATTTCATTAAGGAAACAGCTACCCTTTTCAATGCACCACTCAGTTCCACCATGGCGTCGTGAGCAGCTAAAGCTTCAAATTTATTAGGAGCCGTAACAAAAGGGTAGCCCGTAAATTCAGCAATTTTCTTAGCCACTAAAACGTCATAGCCTTTGGGGGCATTTAGCCCTGTTCCAACTGCAGTGCCACCTAAAGCCAGTTCGCTTACTGCTTCCAAAGCGTTTTTCAATGCCCGGATGCCGTTGTTAATTTGTTGCACATAGCCCGAAAATTCTTGTCCTAAAGTTAAAGGAGTGGCATCCATAAAGTGAGTACGGCCCACTTTCACAATGGAATTAAACGAGGCAGATTTTGCTGCCAAAGTGTCGCGAAGCAATTCCAAACCCGGGATGGTAACTTCAGTCACTTGCTTGTAGGCCGCTATATGCATAGCAGTGGGGTAGGTGTCGTTTGAGCTTTGAGCTTTATTTACATCATCGTTAGGGTGCAGGGCTTTCTTATCATCAAGCAAATTTCCACCGCTTAACACATGCCCACGATTGGCAATAACTTCATTCACGTTCATATTGCTTTGCGTTCCTGACCCGGTTTGCCAAATCACCAATGGGAATTCCGCATCTAATTTTCCGGTCAGAATTTCATCGCACACTTTGCTAATCAAATCTCTTTTTTCAGCAGACAGAATCCCTAAATCTGTGTTTGCGTGGGCGGCAGCCTTCTTTAAATAAGCAAAGGCATATATCACTTCCTTGGGCATGCTGGCTTCGGGGCCAATCTTGAAATTGTTTCGGCTGCGTTCGGTTTGTGCTCCCCAATATTTGTCGGCAGGCACTTTTACCTCGCCCATGGTATCATGTTCAATTCTGAAATCCATTTTTTTTAAATTTATGAGAGCAAAACTACATCAAAATAGAATTTAAAATATGATTCTACTCATTTAATATAAAGTGCTGAAAAACAATGCTTAAGTGTTTTTTCGTTTAGTAAATAAGTTAATTCGTAAGACCATTTAAGGTTGCATGAACATAAATTTATTATTTTCCTGTTTTAAAAGTCAATTTTTTTAGTATTTTTAAAACTGTTTTTACTTTGAAATATAAAAATAATTGTATTTAAAATCTATTAATAAAATGGAAACACAAAATGCACAAAATGATATTTTAACAGAACATATTTCTTGGTTAAATTATATCGATCATTCCAAACAAGAATTGAAAGAAATGCAAAATAGATTAACTGCATTAACACCTACTCTTTCAAACAAAATGTTAGCTCGTGTTGAACAATTTCAAAATCGTTTTATCAGGCAAAAAGAGGTAACAGATATTATCAGGCACAATATTAAAGCTCATGAAAACGACATTGAAAGAATGACTCGTTTGAGTTTGGATTACCTTCAGCTTAGGGTAACAAACGATCATGCACTTC
>CANJNG010000067.1 GCA_947475205.1 Bacteroidota bacterium | reverse complement strand
TGGGCAATAGTAGGCTTAAACTCGATTCGGTTACGGCTTAGTCCACAATTAAAACCTTACTCAAACTATTCTTCTCATTCCTCACCCTTACATTATACATCCCCACGGGAGCATTACCTATATTAATGGTATGCTTGGTGGCATTGGTAACAGAGGAACTATACACCACTTGGCCTAGGGTGTTGAACACTTCCACTTGGTAGGTGGCGGTAGTGGGGATTTCGAGCGTGAATTGGCCGGTGGTGGGGTTGGGGTATAATGATATATTAGGTGTTGCGGCAGGGTTGATGCCTACCGAGACACAGTTGTAATAGGTGTTGGTAATCCTGTAAGGGAATTCTGGTGTTAAATCATCACCCCAATCAGTAACATTCTGGATTTCATTGCCATATTGGTCGAAATAAATAGTATGCCACCCATTATCAACTCTTGGTTCTGCAATGGAATTCAAACTATCATTTGGGTAATATGTTAATTCATAAAGGAGATTAGCCACGCAAGGGGACCCTCCTTCAAATATTTGAATTGGCTTACCGCTAGCATTATTGGAATAGGAATAGTTTGGGCAAGGGTTGTCTGTCCAAGATGCTCCGTCCCAAGTTTGTCCGTTTTCGGCAATGAGGTAGTTATTTACATCATAAACATAAATGCTTTTGGTGTATTCGGTCCAGACTCCGGCAGCAAGATGATAAGTAATAGTTGAAATCTTTTGCCCACTTCCGTTATAAATATATTCATCCTTGCTGCCATTGGTCCAAGCGGATCCAGCCCAATTGGTATAATTTATTTCAGTTAGGATTACTCCAACACTATCATAAGTAAATTCATTGCTGGATGTAGAGTCGTAAGCTGTCCCATTCCAATCAAACTTAGTATCTGATACTATTTGGTTAGCTGCATTATAGGTTTTAACAAATTTAAAAATGGGCAATAGACCACTTCCTGAGTCCATTAATTTTATATGCTCTATTTCATTTCCATTGCCATCATAGGTATATGTTACATGGATAAAAGTGGTGCCATTTGGCTGTGTAACTATAGAATCTACAAGATTTCCATCAGTGTTATATGTTAAGGTAGAGGTTCCGAATAATGAAAAATCAGCTGGATTAAAGCTAAAGTTCATATCAAATGTGGTTATCGAGGTAGGTTGCCCAAAAGCATTATTAATGTAATATTCTACTTTAAGAGGTTCAATAATACTATTAGGTGTAAATGTGTTAAAGCGAATAGTACTATCTATTTGGCACTGATTTACTGCCAAAGCATAATTGGGGTGATGAATGTCTGTGCTTCTTTGTCTCCCTTTTAAAGGATTGGAATAATTGGAGTGGGCTGAGTTAACTTGGGCTAAGGAAATGCTGCAAACCAAGCTTAGGTTTGCAAGAAGGAGTATGGATTGTTTCATTGTTAGTTGATTTTTGTTATTGATTTTATTGATAAATGTCGGAGGCCTCGGATACTGAGCGTAGCGAGGACGCTACGCTCAGCCGAGGATTTATTTAATTGATAATTACTATTTGATTCACACTACTCTTCTCATTCCTCACTCTTACATTATAAACTCCCACGTGAGCATTACCTATATTAATAGTATGCTTGGTGGCATTGCTAACAGAGGAACTATGCACCACTTGGCCGATGATGAGTAGTTGTTTTTTCATAAATGTTGTGTTAATTTTTTTCGGGGCTAAAGTATATTAGGATTTTCTAATCTGCAATAGCGGAAAACCGTGAGGTTTTAAAAGCAAGAAAGGGTAGCCGATAAAGCTGCCCTTTCTTTGAGGTTATAGTAATTCTTATTACTGCACTCGGCTAACAGGTTCGCTCCATTCGCCATTGCCGCTGGGATTTATGCCACGGTAACGATAAAAGTATCGAATGCCGGGTTCCACATCATCGTCAACGATTTTAGTTTTCCCCACTGTGCGTAAGAATGCAAGCGTGGGAATAGTGTTCACATCATTTGCAGGGCCTTCGCCGCGTTGGTATTCGTATTTATCTGCGTTTTCGAGCCTGGCTACTTCGAGTATGAAGCCTTCGCCGTCGATATCATCGCTTATTTTTTTGATTAGCCCTTTTGCAGGAGCAGGCCGAGGGGTGCGGGGGCCGGTTGTTTCTATTCCGTATTCGAGCCACTTATCGGAATCGGAGGGGTATTTTCCCATCACTACAAGTTCTGACTGGTCGGCAGTTTCAGATGCGGTTTTTGCATCATTTTTAGAATCGTTACGCTTTTGCTTGAGCAACACTTCTGTTGCGGTAATAGCCACGTCGATGGCTTCGAGTGCGTCTATCGTGGTTTGAAGGTCGGAGGCCGCATTTGGAGTACTTGTCCAATCCCCCGAATTTGCAGCAATGCCTTCTTTAATTCGTTTGAGGCGTTTGATTTCTTTTTCGAGATAAGCTAATTTTGCCATTGTGTTGATTTTTAAGGATTAAATAACTAATTTAAGAAAATTGTAAGGTTTTGTGTTTCGGAATCTCCCCAATTTCAATGTGAAATAGGTCAATTTTACATTGAAATAGGTCAACTTCACATTGAAATAGGTCAACTTCACATTGATATTGGTCAATTTTACATTGAAATAGGTCAATTTTACATTGATATTGGTCAAGTTCACATTGAAATAGGTCAAGTTCACATTGAAATAGTGCCGATATCCCCCTATTGGTATGCTTTGCCTTTTGCCCTTCAAATAAACTCTTTTGATTGGCAACCTTGCCTTTATGCTGCTCCACTCCTGCTTTCACCTTGGGCATATAATGGATGGAAACCACTAGCAGCACTTGAAAAACAAGGAAGGCTTTTACCATGGAAGGGCAAAGCGGCAGGGAGGTTGGGGTTTGGTTTGGATTCACGAGGGGTGAGGCTCTTTTTGATGGGTGCAAAAAAACTACACTTTTTTAGCGTGATATATACTCATGTATAGGTATATTTGGAATTTTTTTTCTTATGACCCTGCCCGGCGTTTTGCTCCTCGACGACCATCCCCTTGTTACCGATGGCTTAAAATTGGCTTTAGAAAAAAGCGGCCTGTTTGAAGTAGTAGCCGTTTGCCGCACTGCCCAAGAAGGGCTTGATGCCTTGAATACTTTGTTTCTTCTTCCCCGCATAGCCTTGGTAGATTATCGCCTGCCCGGCCCGGTAAACGGCCTCGACTTTGGCATCGAGGTTCGCAACCGCTATCCACAAATGGCCGTGGTGCTTATGTCGAGCTCAAATTTAGAAGCTTATTATCCCGAAATGAAAGCCGTGGGCATAATGGGATGCTTGAATAAACTATCCGATGCCAAACGGTTTGCAGCAACCCTTTCAATGGTTATGGAGAGCAAACAATACTTTGCAGTTGACGAAAACGACCAAGCACTTACTCCCTCCGAAATAGTAATTCTGAAATTAATATGGAAAGGAATGTCGAGCAGCCAAATAGCTACTCAGCTCAGTAGAAGCAAAGATACCATTGATACCCACCGCCGAAATATGGTCAAAAAACTGGGGCTGAAATCGAATAACGCATTGCTTAAATATGCTGTGAAACAGTTTGGGGGGTGAAGGAAGTTTCAAGTTTCAACTTCAAAGTTTCAAGTTGGATGCCGCTGAACCAAGCCGCCGAATGGAACTTTAAACTTTAAACTTTATACTCACAACTCATATCTTCAAAAGCACTTTCACCTCCGTTCCTTCCCCCGAATTTATTTCCACTATTCCTTGCCACACTGCCGCTCTGGATTTAATGTTTTTCAAACCCAGCCCTTTGCTTTCGTTATCGGTGTTAAAACCTGTGCCGTTGTCGGTAGCCACAATCTGTAAGCTATCATCAATTTTATCCACCGCTATGGCGTGCACAGTAGCATTAGCGTGTTTCAGCATATTGCTTACCAATTCTTGCACTATACGGTAAGCCGCCAATTCTAATTTTGGCGGTAAGTTATCGCAGTCTGCCGCCACCTTCACAGTTATTTCTTGCTTATAAGCAGCCCCCATTCGTGTGCAATAATTTTCTATAGCTGTTGCCAGGCCATATTTATCCAAGGTGCGGGTATCTTGCCCGTGCATAATCGTGTTTAACTCGGTGGCAATGTTCGAAAGCAGGTTGCTTGTAGTGTTCAAGCCCGAAATAAGCCTAGGGTTTTCGGTGGCAGAAGTTTCGTCGGGCAGCGTTTTCAGGCTAAGAATAGTAGCCATCAATTGCTGGCTCACCCCATCGTGCAACTCCTCGCTCAGGCGTTGGCGTTCTTGCTCCTGCCCATCAAAAATGGCACTCATATAATTGATTTCGGCCTGCTTCTGCGTAGTAATATTTCGGCTAATAATCATAAACGAATCAATACTGCCATCGGGCTGCACAATGGGGCTATACACACTGTAATACCAATTGGGCATGCCGTCGGGGCCATAAATAATATCCTCCACCTCCACCGAAGTCTTTTCGCCGCTCAGTATCAAAGCAACCTCTCGTTTAAGAAAATCAGCTTTAAGGTGCGACACAAAGCTAAACATACTCACCCCAATCACATCCTCCCGCCGAAACCCCTGCTGAATGCGGTTTATCTCCTTTATTAAATAGTCTTGCCCCACTATCATTATACTGTCCTGAATATTCTCATACAGTATCTTCCATTTATCGGCTTCGGGCTTGTTGTTGCTTTCCGGCATTTTATTATTATTTTGAAAGGCCGAAAATATAAAGGAGAGCAATACCTTTTTCAACAGACTATAATCCCCTGCTAGCATAATCTGAGAAATTTGCTTCCCCTCCCTTTTGTTCCCGTCAATTAATTTGAATGTGATAATGGCGTTTAGCGTAATTTTGAACGCTATTGGTTTTGATGACAGAAAAGAAGCAGCAGGTTATACTTATTGATTTACCCACCTTTCCTAAAGGGGTTATTTCGCTTTCCCTGCTTTCGGTGGCCAGTTGCTTGAAAGATGATTTCAGCGTTAAGATAATCGACCTGAGTATCACGCCCTATAACGGCTTTTCACCCACCGATACCGATGTGTTGATGTATGGCTTAAAGGTATCTTCTCAAAATTTCAGCCAAGCCAAAGCCCTCACTCAAAAGCTCAGAACACTTGCCCCAAATGCAAAAATTGTTTGGGGCGGCGAACTTCCTTCTCTGCTGCCCGATGTATGTTTAGAGTTTGCCGACACGGTTTTTGGGGGTCTTTTCGAACCCATTGCCGAAACATTTATTCAGGATTTAAAGGCGAGCGGATTGCAGAAAAAGTATTTCGGAAACAACAGCCAAACCGCATTTTCAAAGCCCGATTTCAGCCTACTTCCTCATCCGGAAAAGTATTACAGTTTTATGGGCTATCCGCTCGAAACATCACGAGGATGCACCGAAAACTGCTTTTTCTGTATGAAACACACCATGCAAAAGAAGGCGTATAATTTGGGTGAAAAGAATGAATTGAATAGCCTTTTGCCCCAATATAAAGGCAAGTTCATCAATATTGTAGATTATAATTTTGGGGTAGACGCACAGCACGTTATCGAAACCGCCAACCTGATTAAACAAAGTGGTGCAGTGGGCTGGATGGCCGAAATGTGCATAGAGCTGTTAGATAAAGACGAGGTTCTTGCAGCACTTAAAGATAGCCGCTGCAAAATGATTTATTGCGGCCTGGAATCCATAGACCAGCAATCGTTGAAATCGGTGCACAAACTGAATACAAACCACATCGAAAACTACGAACGAATAATTCGCAAGGTGCAGTCGTATGGTATTCAAATAGCTGCCGGAATAATTTTAGGCTTGGAAGGCACCCACGAAAAAACCTTTAAGGAACTATTTGCCTTTTATCAGCGAATGGGAATTATTTATGCCAAACTCACCTTTCTTACCTACAATCCCGGAACTAGGGTTCACGAATATGTGAAGAAAAACGGCAGTTATCTAAACGAAGAAATTTCGAGCTATGATGGCAACCAACTCACTTACCTGCCCAATGGGGTAGATGCACAGTATGTGGCAAGAGGAGCGGAAGAATTTATTTCACAATACTATTCCTTATGGGGAATTATTGCAAGAAGTTTTAATACCCACTTATCCGTATTAGGGAAAGTGGAGTTCGTTTTATTCAACCTCTGTTACCGAAAAGTGTATTTAGAATGGATAGAATACAACATTTTAAACACCCCCCAAAACTTGCAGCAGTTGATAGAAATGCCTTTTTCTAAATCTCAAACTACAATTTTGATTGAAAAAGCATTGCAATGGGTGAGAGAGAAACGGATGGTGGAGTAAAGGGTACTGTTGTAACCAATCCCAAAAATCATTTTCCTCATAATCAAATCTTAATTATAGGATAACTATAGCCCTAAAACACTATAAACCCGATAAATGTCTGTTTCGTAGTAGAAAAGCTGCGATTTAATGCCCTATTTTCGCACTCTTAAATTTAATGAAAGCTACAAAAGAGAAGCGAGAAAGGTATGTGTGTCCTAAATGTGGCAAGCAGCTCACTAAGCACGGTGTAAATGTAATTGGCGACATTTTAAACTACTCCACACTCGGTATATTCGAAATAAAACGTTACTATTGCAAGGGTTGCCTTTGGACTGGACTTCGTACCCGATTCAGCAAAAAATCGGTACGCTACGAGTGGGTTGCCGACGAAAAATAGTATCAACACATCAGGGTTTAAAAATTAGTGTTTTCGTGCAAATCCGTCACATAGTATGGCGGATTTTTGATGTTCATAATATCCTAAATGAACCGAAACGACATTTCAGAAAAGAACCTTAGAAATCGTTCAGTTTTCGACCCCTACTTCTGCTTCTCATTTTCATTCTTGCTGTTGCTTTCCTTTACAGCATCCCTTTCTTTTGCCCAAAAAACAACGGTTTATCTCGACTCCGAAAATGATTTCAAATCCGGAATAGAATTATTTCAAAAAGAAAAATACACCGCCGCCCAACGCCAGTTTGAAAAGCAATTACGCAAACCCGCTGCCCAACATTACAGTCAGGATGTAAGGTCTTCGGCAACCTATTATGCAGCGGCATGTGCTTATGAGTTATTTAATAAAGATGCCGAAAAACGCTTACTCGATTTCGTAACAAATAACCCAAACAGCCCCAAATTGAATGCTGCAAAGCTTCTTTTAGGGAAATTAAATTACCGCAATAAAGACTGGAAACAAACATTGGTTTGGCTAAATTCTACCGATGTTTACCAACTTAGTGATGCCGAAAAGCCCGAATATTACTTCAAACAAGGCTACAGCCATTTCCAAAATGAAGACTTCGACAAGGCCAAACTCAGCTTTAAAGAGGTAAAAGATTTCAGCACCCGCTATGGTGCACCAGCCTTGTATTACTACTCCCATATTACCTATAACGACAAGAAGTATGAAACGGCTTACCTTGGTTTCAAGAAATTAGAGAACGATGAGGTTTTTGCCCCTATAGTGCCCTTCTACATTGCTCAAATTTTATATCTACAGGAAAAATACGATGATTTGATTGCGTATGCCCCGCCATTGCTCAATTCTGCCAACACCAAGCGGGTACCCGAAATTGCTAAGATTTTGGGTGAAGCCTATTATCGCCAAGGGAAATTTGCTGAAAGTGTGGCCTATTTAGAGCAGTTTGAAGAAAAATCGGGACGCAGCAGCCGGATGGATAAATATCAATTGGGCTATGCTTACTACCGCTCAAAGAAATTTGCGGAAGCCATAAAAAAGTTCGAAACCGTTGTAAATACCGACGACAGCCTTTCGCAACTGGCCTATTACCATAGCGGTGATTGCTATCTTTTGCTGGAAAATAAACCCTTTGCACGCAATTCGTTTCGTTCGGCCTCGAAGCCCGATTTTTACCGTGATGTAAAAGAAGATGCCTTGTTCAATTATGCTAAGCTGGCTTATGATTTAAGCTATAATCCCTACAATGAAGCCATAGTTGCATTGGAGGAATATTTGAGGAAATTTCCCGAAAGCCCTCGCCACAACGAGGTGTATAATTTCCTGACCGAAATTTATGTAAGCACCCGAAATTACGATGCGGCTTTGGCTTCGATGGATAAAATCAATCCCAAAGATTTGAAGCTGCAAAACACCTATCAAAAGGTGGCCTATTTTCGGGGAATTGAACACTTCAACAACAGCGAACACCATTTGGCTATTGAGCTTTTTCAGAAATCATACACCTATCCCATAGATGCTGAAGTGGTTTCGGAAGCCAACTATTGGGAAGCTGAATCGTATTTTAGAAGCAGCAATTTTACCCAAGCCAAGGAGCAATATTCCAAGTTTTTAAATGCTGGGTCGTCCATGCACAAGGAGTTTTTCCCATTGGCAGAATATGGTTTGGCCTATTGCTTTTTCAAGGAAGAAAAATATGCCGAAGCATCTGTTCATTTTCAGAAGTTCATCAACATTTCGGCCCCGAAAGAGGAGAAGATGATGGCTGATGCATATTTGCGTACTGGCGATTGCTTGTATTCCACTCGTGATTTTAACGGGGCCATAGAGTTTTACGACCGGGCCATCAAGATTGGCAAGCAGGATGTGGATTATGCGATGTTTCAAGTAGCGATGTGCTATGGCGTGCAAGGCAAAAATCCTTCGAAAATTGAAATGCTTAAAGTATTGATGGAAAACGAAACTTCCCGTTTTAATCCCGATGCAACGTTTGAATTGGCCGAAACCTATTTATTGCAGGAAAACTATGTAGATGCTGAAATCAATTACAACAAACTACTCAAAAATCACCCCGACAGCCGCTTTGCAAAGGCAGCACAATTAGCAGTAGCCTTGATTTATTACAACAGTAATCAGGATGCGAAAGCTATTCCGGCATTTAAAAAGGTGGTGGAGAATTATCCCGGTTCGCCCGAAGCCAACGAGTCCATTATGAAGCTGCAAAAGATTTATGTGGATAATGGCGATATCGACCAATTTGAGGAATACACCCGCAGCCGAAACATCACCAATATTGCCCAAAGCCGCCTCGATAGTGCAACGTATGAAACCGCTGAAAAGCTTTTTCTGAAAGCCGAATATGCCAAAGCTTCTTCCACATTCTCATCCTATCTGCATCGTTTTCCTGCCGGGTACTTTTTCCTGAAAGCCTTATTTGGTAAGGCCGAAAGTGCTTTTTCCTTGAAGGAAACCGACTCGGCATTGGTATATTACAGCAAAATAAATGTGTTGCCCAAGAATGATTTCACCGAACATTCTTTGGTGCGTGAAGCCGGAATATTGTACAACAAAGGCAACTATCCCGATGCAGTGCTGAAGTATTCCATTTTAGAAGAAGTGTCTGAAATTCCCGAGAATATGCTTACTGCCCGTACCTACCTTATGCGGAGCTATGAGAAACTAAAACGCTGGGAAAAAACCGACCTCTACGCTACGATGTTGCTGAAAGACCCGAAGATTTCGCCTGAATTAGCCTTGGAAGCCAAGCTGCTTTTGGCTAATGCTGCTTTAATTTCAAAGCAATTCGACAAGGCATTGGAACAATTTAAAATCCTTCGCAAAAACAACCTTTCAAAAACAGGTGCCGAAGCTCAATACAACATAGCCTACATTCAATATGTGCAGGACAAAAACAAAGATTGCGAGAAATCGTGTTTCGATTTAATCAATAATTTTCCGTCCTACGAGACTTGGCTGGCCAAGGGCTTTATTCTCCTTTCGGACAATTATCTAAAGATGAACGATAGCTACCAAGCCAAATTTGCCCTCCAAAGTCTGATTGATAATAGTGAGGATATTGAGGTGGTGAACACCGCCAAGGAGAAACTTGCCGCTATTGTGGCTGCCGAAGAAAAAGCCAATCTGCCCAAGCCCGAAGTGCCTGTGGAGATTGATTTGAAACCGGAAGGGGAGTAGGTTTGGCCTTAAATCAAGTTTACGGCCTTCCCCTTCGCATAATTTCTATTTTTGCGGCCTTAAAAATTAAAGATGCTCACCTTACAGCAAATTCGCGAAAACAGAGAAGATATAATTGCACGCCTAAAGAAACGGAACTTCGATCCAACGGAAACAATTTCCCAAATTATTGAAGCGGATAATCGTCGTCGGCAAGCACAGGTGGAGGCTGATACTATGTTGGCTGAGGCAAATGGTTTGTCGAAGCAAATAGGCGATTTATTCAAAAGTGGAAATGCTGCACAAGCCAATGAGCTAAAGCCTAAAACGGTTTCATTAAAGGAAAGCATTGCACAAGCTGAAGAACTAAAAAAGCAAGCCGAAACCGATGTGTATGCCTTGCTGGTTACCCTTCCAAATGCACCGCACAGCTCAGTCCCTGAAGGCAAAGGTGCGGGAGATAACCTAACCGTTTATCAGCATGGAGAAATTCCAACATTGCACGAAAATGCAGTTCCGCACTGGGAACTTACCACCAAATACGACCTCATAGACTTTGAATTAGGTGTGAAGATTGCCGGAGCAGGGTTCCCCGTTTATAAAGGCAAAGGAGCCAAGCTGCAACGTGCTTTGATAAATTACTTTTTAGATAAAGCATCTACGGCCGGGTATCGGGAAATGCAACCACCCATTGTGGTAAATGAAGACAGCGGTTTTGGCACCGGTCAATTACCCGACAAAGAAGGTCAAATGTATTTTGTTGGAGAAGATAAGCTATACCTCATCCCAACCGCCGAAGTGCCGATAACCAATCTGTACCGGGATGTAATATTGAACGAGAAAGAACTTCCCATAAAAAACACAGCCTATACCCCATGTTTCCGCCGTGAGGCCGGAAGTTATGGAAAAGATGTTCGGGGCTTAAACCGTCTTCACCAATTCGATAAAGTTGAGATTGTGCAAATTCAGCACCCTGATAAAAGCTATGAAACGCTGGAACAAATGAAGGATTATGTGGCTGGTGTGCTCAAAGAACTGGAGCTTCCGTTCCGCATACTTAAACTTTGTGGAGGGGATATGGGCTTTACCTCAGCCCTAACTTACGATATGGAAGTGTATAGCACTGCCCAAAAACGTTGGTTGGAAGTTAGTTCTGTGTCTTGCTTTGAAACCTATCAAAGCAATAGGCTAAAACTTCGCTTTAAAGATAACGAAGGTAAAACCCGTATGCCGCACACCTTGAACGGAAGTGCCTTGGCTTTGCCCCGCATTGTAGCGTCTATCTTAGAAAACAATCAAACCGAAAATGGTATTCGAGTTCCTATGGTTCTAGTTCCTTACTGCGGGTTTGAGGTGATTGATTAGTAATTGTACCAAGCAATCTGAAACAGCCCAAACACTACTCGTAAGATAATAAAAAAGGCAAAAAAGCCCAATATAGCTACTGGCCCAAGCACACAGCCCATCAGGGTGCAACTTAGCTTTTCGTTAGCTTCTTCTTTGGTGTCAAAAAAGGTGAATCCTTTTTTCTTTTCAGGTATTTGTTCGTCGCTCATGGTAAAAAAGAAAAGCGTAGTGAATCCACCACGCTTTTCTTTAAATTAATTCAAAGTATGTTAGGCTGAAACTACATTCATTTTATCCAACACGCTGCATACTTCACGCACTGCAACGGCTGATTCGTTCAGCAAAGTCTTTTCTTCTTCGTTTAGCTTTAATTCAATTATTCGTTCGATACCGTTTTTGCCAAGCACCACAGGAACGCCCAAATAAATATCTTTCAAGCCATATTGTCCGGTCAGCCAAGCACACACTGGGAAAATACGTTTTTGGTCACGCACGATGCTTTCTACCATTTGAGCTGCAGCAGCACCGGGTGCATACCAGGCAGAAGTTCCCATCAAGTTTACCAATTCCCCTCCACCTATTTTGGTGCGTTGAATAATGGCATCCAATTTATCTTTTTCGATAAGTTCGGTTACCGGAATACCTGCAACTGTGGTGTAGCGAGGAAGCGGAACCATAGTGTCGCCGTGGCCACCCATCAATACCGCCTGAATTTCTTTTGGCGATGTGTTTAGGGCTTCGGCCAAGAAAGCACGATAGCGGGCAGTATCTAAAATTCCGGCCATACCAAACACACGGCTGCTATCCACTTTGGCAGTGAGGTAAGCACAATAAGTCATTACGTCCAAAGGATTACTCACCACAATGATTTTAGCATCGGGAGAATATTTAATCACATTTTCAGTAACCGATTTAACTATTCCGGCATTGATAGAAATCAAATCATCACGGCTCATACCGGGTTTGCGAGGAAGACCCGATGTAATAACAACCACCTCGGAACCGGCTGTACGGCTGTAATCATTGGTTACACCTATGGTGCGGGTATCGTAACTGTTAATCCCCGAAGATTGCCAAATATCAAGGGCTTTACCTTCGGCAATACCTTCTTTGATGTCCACCAAAATTACTTCGTTGGCCAATTCTTTGTGAGCAATTACGTTGGCACAAGTTGCCCCTACGTTACCTGCTCCAACTACTGTGATTTTCATTTTATTAGAATTTTTAATTTGTGTTGAATGTTTTAGAACTTTGCGGCGAAATTAGAAACAAAAACTTTAGTGTCGTTGTGAGAATGTTGAATTTGCTACAAATTAGTTTTTCGGGGATTTTTGCCGCTTTTGAAAGGAAGGTTGCAGCTTCGGTATTGCTAAGTTTCTGCTTCATATTGCCTCAATTTTCTTCTGCTCAAATCGGTGCAAGTCAGGATTGTGCTTCAACGGTGAGCGTGTGCCAAGGACAGTTTACGGTTGCAAGTCCTTATACAGGTGCAGGTGCAAATTCCAATGAGTTCAATGTTCCGGCAGGGTGTGGCGGCACTCAAGGTTTAAATGCCGAGAACAATTCGGTTTGGTACACCGTTACTGTGAAGCAGGGTGGTAATATGAATTTCTCCATCACCCCTCAAAATATAAACAACGATTACGATTGGTTTGTGTTTGATTTAACCAATGCTACTTGTGCAGATATTGCCACGAATCCCGCCTTAGTGGTTGGCTGCGGTTATGCCCCAAATACCGGGAATAATGGGGTAACAGGACCGAATGGTTTAGGCGGTGATCCGCAAAACCAACCGGAGATTTATGTAAACGGCGGAGGAACGTATGCCATTTTGGTAAATCTGTATTCGCAAGCCTTGCAAGACGGTTTTGATATGGATTTTACGGCCAGCACTGCACAGTTTTTTGATGCTATTCCACCACAGGTTGAAGATGTGCTGGTAAATAATGGCTGTGGAACAGATACAATTACACTCATAATGGGCGAATCTGTTTTGTGCAGCAGCATTAGTAGTACCGATTTTTTGATTGAGGGCCCGGCAGGAACCATAGCTGCTACAGCGGCCTCGTCTAACGCTTGCCTAGCCGGACTATTATTGACTGATACCATTACGCTAACGCTATCGCCCAACATTACATCGGGTGGCACTTACAACCTGATTTTGGTGGGGGGACTTTCAGACCAATGTGGCAACAGTAATATTCCTTTTGAGGATACATTTTCATTCAACATTGTGGCTATTGATGTGGATACTGTTATTAAAAACGACCTCTGCCAGCACAGAACGGGGGCAATTACTGTAACACCCACTACAGGAGTTTCGCCTTATACTTATAGTTGGCTACCCGCAGTGGGTGGTGACACAAATTCCATTTCGGGACTAATAGTTGGTCCATATTCTGTTACTATTACCGATTCAGCAGGTTGCATTCAGCAATTGGATTTGGTGGTTGGGATGGATACCATCATTCCTGCTTTGGCAGTGGCCAATCCAATAGAAATTCCTGCTTATGACCCTTTGTGCGAATTTGCTGAACAATCGGGGCTCGCCTCGGAATGGGTTTGGGACTTTGGCGATAGCACAAGTAATTCTACTCAAAATAACCCTAAACATACCTATCAAGATTTAGGCACTTACAGAGTAATAGTTCAAGTGGCTGATGATATGGGCTGTTCGGGTTCAGATACCATAGAAGTTGTGGTGAAGAATATTACCAATTGCTATGTCCCTAATGCCTTTTCTCCCAATGGGGATAAAAAAAATGATGAGTTTAAGGTGGAAGGAATAGGCTTCTTTCTCGACAAATTTGAATTCCGAATATTCAATCGTTGGGGAGGAGAGGTTTTCAGAAGTAAAAGTCCTGACAATGGGTGGGATGGCGTTGACCGATTAACGGAAAAGATTGCCCCCCCCGGAATTTACGTTTATCGTTTACGATATACCGATGGCGATGGTAAATTGGTAAACAAGCATGGGCATATTACTTTGTTTCGATATGAGTAATTTAGGGCAAATATTTCTTAGAGAAAATCTCCCTATCCCATTTTCCTCTTCTTCACGACTCCCAATCCTACAAACATAAGTGAAAGTACTAAGGCTGCACGAGCAATATAATCGCCGTGGAGGGTATAAAAAGTGAAATCGTGGTTTTGGTTTATATCAGCACTTATAACGGCTTCTTTCCAGTAGGGTGTTGTTTGCGTTGTTTCGCCGCGTTGATCAATAAAACAGGAAATCCCGGTATTAGCACTTCGGGCAATGCTTCGGCGGTGTTCAATAGCTCTTAGGCGGGCATAACTGCAATGTTGCTTATATCCGGGAGTGTCGCCCCACCACCCGTCATTCGTGATTATAAAAATCACATCGGCTCCGTTTCGAACGTATTCGCCTACATATTCCCCATAAATGGATTCGTAGCAAACCACGGGAGCAATTTTAAGATTGGTGTCGCCGGGGGAAGTAAACACCTCACGGTCGTCCTGCAAGCCGAGGCTTCCACTCATTCCGCCAAGGCTGAATGCTAAATCCTGCAAAGGCTTCAACAAATCACCAAAAGGCATTTTCTCTACTCCGGGCACTAATTTACTTTTGTGGTAAAGCTGAATAATGTGGCTCGTGTCTATTTGTGATGCCGTGTTGTAGGAATCGTAATAAATATTCCTGTTGCTAGCGTGATGGGCTGTATTGGGGCGAGGTTCGGTTTCGGAATATTCACGATACGACGAAATTCCAATCACCACTTTAAGTTGAGGATGCCCCTTTAGGTACTCGCGAATGGTGTGTATGCTCTGAAAATCTTCGATGTTGTTTTCCACAATTCCTTCTACCAATGCAGTTTCGGGGCCAACGAGGTATTGAGTTTTCGGGGTAACTTTTTGTTCTGCCAAACCAAGCATTTTGTTCAATTGTTCAGAGGCGGTCATTCCGTCAAACTTTTCGTTGTAGGGGTCAATATTGGGTTGAACAGCCACTACATTTATCGGATCAATTTTCTCCACATAGCTGTAATAAATGGCCAAAGAAACCAACATCGGCACAACTAATAGGGCAACAATTCCGGCTATTTGTTTTTTGGTATAATCCACCTTTACTTTCATCAAATGAACTGTATTTCTAAACCTATAGAAAATCAGAATATTCAATAGCCAAACCCATAGCGTGCCACCAAATACCCCCGTGTATTCATACCATTGAATGGCTTTCCAGTTTTCAGAAAACACATTGCCCAGAATGAGCCATGTCCAGCTTAAATCCCAGTCCTGATGCAGGTATTCGTATCCTATCCAAAAGCAAATCAAGGCAGCATAACCCATAGTATCGCCCAAGCGTTTATGAATTATATGAAAGAGCGTAAAAACCATTGCCATAAACAAGGAATTGAGCGAAAATGCCAGCACTCCACCCACTTCCGATGAATTCCAAACCCAATAGGTGGTGAGTAAATTCCAAACTAAAAAAGTGATGTAGCTATGGCCAAGCACATTGTGCCACGATGATCCCGGCTTTTTATAAAAATGATATTCTACCCGAAGCAGCGGTACAAATGCAATAAAGATGAGAAAGGAAAATCCGTTTGCGGGCCAGGCCACCGATAGTAGCACTGCTGATAGCAGAGTAAGGAGATAAAGTTGGGAAGTTTTCACGGGACAAATTTGCAGCAAAGAATGGATTTTTAGGGAATGAATTTTGAAGGACTGAAGCAGCCCATACCAGAGAAGTTTTCAAGCTAAACCAGCAATCGTTCTTATCTCAAATTGTGTGTTAGCCATATTACGCCACTTCCTTCTTCTCCCGTTTATGGGCGTTACTCCGGCGTTTAATATTTAGCCATTCCACTATAAGTGAGAAAGCCAAAGCAAAATACACATAGCCTTTATCTATCTCAAAATGGAAAGATTCCATTACTAATAAAACACCAATTAGTATTAGGAATGTAAGGGCTAGGATTTTAATAGTAGGATGGTCGTTTATGAAATCTGACACTTTTTCGGAGAAGAGTAACATTATCACCATGGAGATTACTACTGCAGAAATCATTATAGGTAAATCCCGGCTTAGGCCAACGGCGGTGAGAATACTGTCGAAAGAAAACACAATATCGATCAATACAATTTGCACTATAGCGGATTTTACTGTAAGTGCATTCAGGCTATTCTCATCATGTTCGATTCCTTTTATTTTTTCGTAAATTTCAATGGTGGTTTTGTAAAGCAAGAAAAGCCCTCCAGCCAATAAAATAATGTCTCTCAGGCTGGGCTCTAAAGAAATGGGTCCTAAAGCAAAATGAAATAGCGGCTGTGTGCTTCCGGCCAACCACGATATTCCCGAAAGCATTATCACCCGAATAATTAAGGCTAGCGACAAACCAATAGTACGAGCCTGGCGTTGGTCTTTTTTGTGTTGTAGTTTGCCTGCAATTATCGCAATGAAGATAATGTTATCTACTCCCAGAATTATTTCTAAAACGGTTAGCGTTAGCAGTGAAATTAAGGAAGGGAGGGTAAAGAGATGATCCATTTTGGGTTGGAGATGTGAGACTTGGGATTGGAGACTTGAGATGTTAGTTATTAGACTTTAGACAATCAACCCAAATAATCAATTTAAGATTTTCAATCGTGCGAATTTCAGTAAAATCTGTTTTTGCCCAACAGTCGGGAAATCAATGGTAGCTTTTCTGTTATCGGCATTGCCTTCAAGAGCTATCACTTGTCCTTGACCAAACTTTTCATGCGTTACCGTCATTCCTTGCTGAATGTTTTGATTTTCGGTGGATTGGTTGGCTATAGGTGCTGCATAATTTATGCGTTTCAAATTGGGAGGAGGCGGACTTGGAGGTTTCGCAGTAATAGGTTTTGAGGCGAGGTTTCCCGTCCAGAAATTGCTTTTTGGTTGGAAAGAAATAGGCGAATCGGCTAAACCTTTTATGGGGGCCCTACCCGGCATATCAAGATATTCTGAATCAATTTCGTCAATAAATCGACTGGGTTCGCTTCCGGTTAGTGTTCCGTATTTATAGCGGGTATTGGCAAAGCTGAGAAATGCCTGCTTTTCGGCACGGGTGAGGGCAACATAAAACAAACGGCGTTCTTCCTCCAAATCGGCACGGGAACTTAAGGCCATTTGGCTGGGGAAAAGGTTCTCTTCCAATCCTACAATAAAAACGTAAGGAAATTCCAAGCCTTTGGCGGAATGAATTGTCATCAAGCTCACTTTATCGACCTCCTTTTCTTCATCACTTTCATCGGCATCTGTAAGCAAGGCAATATCTGACATAAATGCTTCGAGGCTATGCGGCACTAATTCCACGGTGTCTTCGGTGGCGGTAGGAACTTCGGGCATCTTTTCAGTGAATTCCTTTATCCCGTTCAGTAGCTCCTGAAGGTTGTCGTATCGCCCAATTCCTTCAGGCGTTTTATCAATGTATAAATCACGCAAAACTCCACAGGCAGTGGCAATATGGCTTCCAATTTCGTAAGCATTCCGCTGAAAGGACATCGCCTGAAAACTCTTAATCATCGTAACGAAATCGGCTACCCGGCTGGTTGATGTGCCTAAATCAACCTGATTTGACATGGCCAATTCGCCAATTTGCCACAAACTCATATCATTATCTTTTGCTAAAACCACCATTTTTTCCATCGTAGTTTTACCAATTCCTCGAGCCGGATAATTAATAACCCGCTTTAAAGCCTCTTCGTCGTGAGGATTTATAGTCAACCGAAAATAGGCTAAAAGGTCTTTTATCTCTTTCCGCTTATAGAAGGAAAGACCGCCAAAGATTCGATAAGGGATATTTAATTTCCGAAGAGCTTCTTCCATTGCACGGCTTTGAGCATTGGTTCTATATAAAATAGCAAATGCTTTATTGGCTGCCTGCTTAGTGTTTCGTACCTCAAAAATCTGATGAGCCACCAAAAAACCTTCCTCGTTATCGGTTAAGGCTCGCATCACTTTTATTTTCCCTCCCTCAGGATTATCAGTCCAAACATCTTTTTGGAGCTGGTCTTTATTTTTGGAAATGATGCTGTTTGCGGCCTTTACTATGGTTTGGGTGCTGCGGTAATTCTGTTCGAGTTTAAATATCTTTAAATCGGGATAGTCTTTCTCAAAATTGAGAATATTCTGAATGTTTGCCCCCCGAAACGCATAGATACTTTGAGCATCGTCGCCCACAACACATATATTTTCAAACATCTTGGCCAGCTTCTTCACAATCACATATTGCGAAAAATTGGTATCCTGATACTCGTCCACCATGATATACTTGAACTTATGCTGATACTTGATGAGTACACCCGGAAAATCACGGAGAAGCAAGTTGGTATTGAACAGCAAATCGTCGAAATCCATTGCGGCGGCTTTGAAACAGCGTTTATTGTATTCGAGATAAATTTCGCCAATCTTAGGCTTTGCACTCATCCTGTCCTCGGCCATTAAATCATCATTGGCCAGATACGACATGGGTGAAATGAGATTGTTCTTCGCCCCACTGATTCGGTTCATCACAATGGAGGTTTTATAAATCTTATCATCTAAACCCCGCTCCTTTACGATAGTAGAGATTAAACTTTTACAATCATCGGTGTCATATATCGTGAAGTTTGAGGGGTAGCCGATTCGGTGACCTTCAAACCGTAAAATACGGGCAAACACCGAGTGAAAAGTTCCCATCCACAGGTTTCGGGCTTCGGCACCTACCATATCTTCAATCCGCTTTTTCATTTCGCGGGCAGCCTTATTGGTAAAGGTAAGCGAAAGAATATTGAACGCATCAACGCCCTGAGCCAATAGGTAAGCAATGCGGTATGTAAGCACCCGAGTTTTGCCCGAACCCGCCCCGGCAATTATCATAACCGGCCCTTTTGATTGCAACACGGCCTGCCGCTGATTTGGGTTTAAGCCCTCTAAAAAATCCATCGCCGCAAAGATAGATGAATTGGATATTTGAAGGGGAAGTCATTTGGGTGGTTGGGATAACTTATAGAGCTGACCAAATCCATTTCTTGCTAATCTTGCAGCTATGAATATTGATTTAACCGGAAAGAATGCCCTAGTGTGTGGCAGCACGCGTGGAATAGGCCGTGCTATTGCTTTTGAATTAGCTACTTTAGGAGCAAATGTTACGCTCGTTGCCCGGAGTGAAACGAAGTTGCAAGAAACTTTAGCCCAAATCCCTCACGCTAAAAATCAAACTCACAGCTACCTTGTTGCTGACTTTTCAGACACCAATGCCTTGAAACTTGCTTTGGGTTCTCTAAAACGAAATCATCACATATTGATAAACAACACGGGCGGGCCGGCTGGCGGGGCAATTGTAAATGCGAAAGAAGAGGAGTTCATCGCTACGTTTTCTAAACATTTGCTTTGTAACCATATTTTAGTTCAAAGCCTTTTGCGGGGGATGAAAGCCGACGGATATGGCCGTATTGTAAATATTATAAGCACCTCGGTAAAGCAACCAATACCCGGCTTAGGTGTTTCCAATACCATTCGGGCGGCAGTTGCCAATTGGTCGAAAACGCTAAGTTTAGAACTTGCTTCTTTCGGAATAACAGTGAATAATGTTTTGCCTGGAGCCACTGAAACCGACCGCATAACCGAGATTTTGGAAAGCAACTCTGCTAAAACGGGTTTGAGTATAGCGGAGCTAAAAGAAGAAATGCTGCACGAAATTCCGATGAAACGATTTGCACAGCCTTCGGAAACCGCTGCCGCTGTGGCTTTCTTGTGTTCGCCCGCAGCAGCCTATATTACAGGAATTAACCTGCCTGTGGACGGCGGTAGAACAAAATCTTTGTAATAGTATTGGGAAATTACCCCAATTCCGTTTCAGCCAAAACAGCTTCTACGCTCCTGTCAATCTTCTTGACCATTTTTTGCAGAACACTTCCCGGTCCGGTTTCCATAAATATTTTGTGCCCGTATGATACCATATTCTGAATGGTTTGTGTCCAGCGAACAGGTTCTGTTAATTGTGCAATCAGGTTCTCTTGAATCTTTTCAGGATTGGTTTCCGCTAATGCATTTACGTTTTGATAAATGGGGCAAATAGGCTTAGAAAAGGTTGTTTCTTTTATCGCTTTTTCCAATTCAACTCGTGCCGATTCCATTAATGGTGAATGAAAAGCACCACCAACATTGAGCATAACTGTAAGTTTAGCCCCCGCTTCTTTTAGTTTAATCACGGCAAATTCAACTCCTTTTATGCTTCCACTAATTACCAATTGTCCGGGTGTATTGTAGTTAGCTGGAACAACAATTTCATCGGTTATTTCAGCACAAATACGTTCCACTACGTCGTCTTCCATCCCAATAATAGCAGCCATTGTGGATGGATTCAACTCACACGCTTTTTGCATAGCCAATGCTCGCTTTGACACTAAAATTAAGCCTTCGTCAAAGCCTAAAGCACCGGAAGCAACCAAGGCGGAAAACTCACCTAAGGAATGCCCGGCAACAGCATCGGGCTGAAATTTATCGCCCAAAAGTTTTGCCATTACCACAGAATGTAAAAATATTGCAGGCTGCGTAACTTTGGTTTGCTTCAGTTCCTCATCGTTACCTTCAAACATAATTTGGGTAAGATTAAATCCCAAAATAGTGTTTGCCTTTAGCATCATTTCTTTTGCTTGAGCATGATTTTCAAATAGGTTTTTTGCCATTCCGCTAAACTGCGATCCTTGGCCGGGAAATAAATATGCTTTCATTGATGTTAGCCTTAAATTGAGAACTCAAAGTTATACCAATTGTAATTTTAAATAGACCAAAGGATATTTAAAATTTTACAATGGTTAATACCGTAATAAATTATGTTAAACCAATAAGGTAATCCGAGTGGACTATTATGTGGTGAAGCAATAACAGTATGCCGTAATCTGAATTACGGATATGCTATCGGTACTACATAATTACAAACGGTATTGAAGGAGTATCAAGTATTAAACCCAGAGAATTTTGTTTAAAGATATTTTACAACCAATATATACCTGCCATGCTTTGATATGTATTTTATGAAAAAAGCGGCATAAAACAAGCCTTTTTTTATAAAAATCAGGATTATTGCCTTAATCGCTTTTCATTTGGCCGTACGATGCTCAATATAGCAGCAGAATGAAACCGTTGCAAGACAAACAATCGTAAAACACACAACAAAATGTCAGCAACAAAGTCGCTTAAACTACTTAATTACAGTTAGTTTAAGTATATTTGCAAACAAACAAACCAAATGCAAAAATCGA
The DNA here is from genome assembly GCA_947475205.1 of Bacteroidota bacterium. Lineage (GTDB taxonomy): Bacteria > Bacteroidota > Bacteroidia > JAIBAJ01 > JAIBAJ01 > JAIBAJ01. The sequence continues at coordinate 66 of CANJNG010000067.1, read as the reverse complement.
CCAATCAACTCAGTTTTTCGGATTTAAGTATAAGTGGCCGAAAAATCAAGAAACAATTTTTCAATC
>CANJNG010000066.1 GCA_947475205.1 Bacteroidota bacterium | reverse complement strand
GAATGGCTTTGAAAATCTGGCAGAAGCCAAGCAATATCTGCAAACACTTTTAGAGCAAAATAATTGGGTAGCCGATAGTGCCGAATTCTTATTACTTTGCGAACTGGTTGAAAGGCGGTACTTCCGTTAAAACGATTTGCTTATAAAACGCACATATTTCTTGCTCTTGGTGGCACTCAGCCTCCCAATGTCTTTGTTTTCTCAACAAAAGAAAACCGAAGGAATATCGCTGCACGACAAAAACCGAAATACAAACCGTCATGGCTTCTACCTCGAACTGGCCGGGTCGGCTATGATATATTCGGTGAACTACGAACGACTACTTTTCAAAACCAATGGTACTGCAATGTTTGCCCGTATAGGGTTTGAATATCTTCCTATTGGCAAAGCTGCCACAGTAGTTCATTTGCCAGTGGCGACAAACTATATTTTGGGTAAAAAGCGGTTAAAAGTTGAAATAGGAATGGGTGCAATGTTTCGGGTGGACTTTAATCCCATTGCCGGCGACGATTTTTATCTCACAACACCACCTACTCGAATATTCCTCACTCCGGTTTTAGGGCTTCGCTACTTCGGCAAGCGAAATGAATATGGCGAGTACTTTATGATGCGACTCACCCTCTCGCCCCTCATAGGTACACGAGTATTTGCCAACCCTTGGGATAATTACAATGCTGCACCCAATATTCTCCCGTTTGCAGGAATAAGCTTTGGCAGAACTTGGGGAGGACGAAAATAAAGCCAATACCACTTCCCAATGGAAATGCCAATACTCTGGGCTTTGAGTCCGACATCAAAAACAGGAGTTGGATGGATTGGCTAAAAGCACACACTTCATTTTTAAAGCCACTGCATCGGTACGAAGGCATACTAACTCTGCACACCGATAGAATTAACCTTTCAGGAATAGACAAAACCAACAAATCTGCGGTCTCGTTTGATGTTTATAAACACCAGATAGAACAACTATACCTCGGCTTCGATGATACATTTAACATCTTTGAAACCCGAAGCCTCGGTTTGTTTTGAGTACCACTCCGAATACAAATATCCCGCAATGGCCAAGAAGACCATATCTATATCATAGCCAGCTATAATGGCTTAGGAACAGAATACCCCGAATTATTTGAGTTCTTGAAACTTTGGTTTGGGAAATAAGCCTTCAAGTATTTGCTTTCTACGCTAAGCAAAAAGTTGAGTTATCTCCCTACACAAACTTCTCTCCTTTGCTTATTTTAATATCGTTCACTATCTGACGAATTTGTTGTTCCTCCGATTTTCTACACACAAGCAATATATTGTCGCTTTCCGTTACAATATATCCGTATAAGCCTTCAAGAACTACCAATTTGTCTTTCGGTACTTTTACCACACAATTTTGAGTGTCGTACAGAACTACATTCTTGCCGCTTATAACATTGCCTTCGTTAGATTTTTGAGAATGTTCGTAAAGTGACCCCCAGGTGCCGAGGTCGCTCCATCCAAAATCAGCTCCCAATACAAACACATTATTTGCTTTTTCCATTATGGCGTAATCTACCGAAATATTCTTGCAAACGTGATACGCCTGCTCCACCAAGTGCTTTTCATCGGGGGTGTTATACCTTTCCTTTCCTTCTGAAAACAAAGCTGCCATTTCGGGTTGATATTTCTCAAAAGCATCAATTATGGCCTTTGAACTCCAAACAAAAATGCCCGAATTCCAAAGAAAATCGCCATTTTGAACAAAGAACTTCGCCATTTCAAGTTCAGGTTTTTCGGTAAACGTCTTTACTTTGAAAATGCTTTTGTCCGAAGGGTACTTTTCATCTTCCTCAAACTGAATATAGCCGTATCCCGTATCAGGACGGGAAGGCATAATGCCAATGGTAAACAGAGCGTCCTTGTGCGTAGATGACTTTACGGTTTTCAGAATTGTCTTCTTAAACTTATCCTCATTTAAAATTAAATGGTCGCTGCTAGCCACTGCAATTATTGCATCGGGGTTGAGTTCATGAATTTTATAACAGGCGTAAGCAATGCAAGGTGCTGTATTTTTACGGCTGGGCTCGAGTAAGATTTGGTTGTTGGTAAGTTCAGGGATTTGCTCTTTTACCAAACCGCCATAAGCTTCGTTTGTAACCACAAAGAAATTCTCTACCGCAAATTCGGGCAGGAAACGTTCAAAAGTTTGACGGAGTAGAGTTTTACCTGTACCAAGAATATCTAAAAACTGTTTGGGTTTTTCAGCACGGCTCATAGGCCAGAAACGAGTTCCGGCACCGCCTGCCATAATTACCACATAATTGTTACTTTTCATTTCAATTCTTTTAAATACAAAGTGACAATGAATGTCCTTTGCGGAATCTATTTCGTCAATTTCGTCAATGCACTTCTAAGTGACTGTATCATCGGTTCGATAGATTCCGACTGGCATGTACCTACCGACAAACGATACCAAGCACTTTCGGACGAAGACCCAAAGGCATAAAATGGCACTAAGGCTATCTTGGCTTCATCGAGCAAATATTTCGTAACGTCTTTTGTGCTTTCCAAAACCTCTCCCGATTGGGTGGTTTGTCCGTGAATGCCAAATTTTACAGTAAGATATATTGCCCCTTGAGGAGAAATGCTATCTACTTCAAAACCTTCGCTTTTAAGTTGTTGGAAACCGCTGTGAAAGCCCACTAATCGGCGTTCTACCCGGTTTCTTATTTCCTGAATATAATCTTTTACCGAATCCTGGTTTTCTAAATATTTAGCTGAAGCCACCTGCTCGGCTTTCGGAGCCCAAGCTCCAATATGCGTGAGAATGGCTTTCATTTTATCAATGATAAGCGGAGGTCCGAAGGACCAACCAACCCTCACTCCCGTTGCTGCAAAGGCTTTCGACATTCCATCAACAAAAACAGTGTAATGTCGCATTTGAGGGCGAAGATTCACCGGATCATAATGCACAGCATCACCAAAAGTTAATGCCCAGTAAATTTGGTCATACATCAGGTAAAGTGGTTTCTGACCGGGTTGGCGACGGGCATTTTCTGCAAGAATCAAATCGCAAATTCCTTCCAAATCCTTTTTAGTGAAAATTGTTCCGGCAGGATTCAGTGGTGAACAAATTGCAATAAGCGTTGCCCCTTGAATATAGGGTTCAAGTTCAGCCGCAGTAGGCATAAAGTTATTTTCGGACTTGGTTTCAATAACTATGGATTTGGCCTTGCTTAAATAGGTATAGTGGTTGTTATTCCAAGAAGGAACCGGGAATATTACAGTATCGCCTTCGTCAATCAGGGTTTGGAAAATAGAATAAATTAAAGGTCTTGCACCACCCGAAACCAGGATTTGGTCGGGGGTATAATCTAACCCGCCAAAGTTTTTCAAGTAGCCCGAAACTGCTTTCCGAAGTTCTAAAACACCATTGGCCTCAGGGTAATTGGTTTCGCCACTTTGGTAGGCTTTGATGATTTCGTCCCTTAACTCAGTGGGAATGGGGAAAACTTTGGGGTCGAAATCACCAATGGTAAGATTGTGGATTTTCTCACCTTGTTTTATCTTCTCTTTAATCTCTCCGGCCAACTTTATAATTTCAGAACCAATGAGATTCTGAGCGGTTTTGGAGACAATGAGTGTTGGGGATTGTGCGGTAGTTTCGGCAGACATTGAAATGTAAATAGCGGGGCAAAGTTATACAAATGTAAATGGAAACGCTAACGATGGTATTTGTGGGTCTATATTACGCAACAGATTGAAATCCGGTGTTAGAAAGCGATTCATCCCTAACGGGATTCACCTTTAGCCGAATGCTGAATCCCGTCAAGGATGAATCACCTTGTAGGGATGGGCTTCACCCCATCCGCTTCGTCAATTATTAACATTATTTCGCATAACATTAATTTGGATATCAATATCTGCCATACATTTGTTGCAACAAATACAAAACAATAATGGCAACAAAATGGACACTCGACCCAGCTCATAGTGAAGTTGGTTTTAAAGTAAAACACTTAATGATAACCAATGTAAAAGGGTTATTTAAAACGTATTCGGTAACTGCTGAAACGGAAGGAGAAGATTTCCTTAACAGCAAAATTAGCTTTGAAGCTGATGCTGCTTCAGTAGATACCGGCAACGAACAACGCGATGGACATTTAAAAAGTCCTGATTTCTTTGATGTTGCAAACTTCCCCAAGATCACCTTTTCTGCAACAGGTTACGAAAACGTGGACAGCGATGGTTCTTACGAATTGTTAGGCGACTTAACCATAAATGGAATTTCTAAACCGGTACGGTTAGATGTAGAATTTGGCGGGGTAGTTCACGATTTATGGGGTGGTATTCGTGCCGGATTTAACATTAACGGCAAAATAAACCGTAAAGATTGGAACTTAAATTGGAATGCAGCTACCGAAGCCGGAGGTTTATTGGTGTCGGAAACAGTAGCTATAAGCTGCGACATTCAGTTAGTGAAACAAGCTTAGTTTCGTTTTAGCAAAAAAATTAAGGCCAATTACTACGCAATAAACAGTGTTGTAATTGGCCTTTTTAATTGCTTTCAGTACACTCTACTCAAACCATTCCTCACTTTTATATTTGTTGTGCTGAATCAATTTAACCATGTGCGTAAAAGCTTTAGCTAGTCCAAATTCCGATTTTCCGTCTGGTACAACTTCAATGGCACAGCGAGAAACCTGCGTTTTCTTGTTTACTTGGTGCAGTTCCCTGTCGATGCAGTAAGCCTGATTGAACTTACATTTCAACACCACTTGCTTGTCGACTTCCGAATAAGCAATGCCTTCGGCTTCCAAGGCTATTAGTTCAATTTCGTCGTGCCGCATTAGTTTGCCCTCTTTAAAGCAATCCAACTTTAAAATTCCTTTCCTCACATCCACTGTGTATTTCCCGGCTAATTTCTGATTTATGTACTCGAGGGTCTTTTCCATAGTAACTTCCTGCGAAAATAAACGGATGGAGAAAACCAGAAAAAGTGGTGCAATAAACAGCACTTTGGTAAAATGTTTAGTCATAATTTAGTTTCTAAAACTTTTGAAGGTAAAATTCGTAAAATTTGCGGTTTATTTCAAAATAAACTCAAACACCTCCAAATCCTTTGCGATTTCCCCCCCCTAAACTTTTCTTGCTGCTGATTTTTCTCTTTATAGAGAGTGTAGCTTGGGGGCAGAAAATTAAATTTTTCGGAAAGTTTGTGATAGAGAAAGGCGATATGGATAAAGCAGTTATCTATATTGAGAAGAATGGAAAACCCGTTAAAACCCTTTATCCCAATGGTCAGAAATTTGAGTTCGAGTGCGACATCAATGCCGATTATTTGTTCAAGTTTGAAAAGCCCGGTTATATCACCAAAAAGATTTCGATAAATTCAACTGTTGCTCAAGATAGAGCCGAAGAAGGTTTTGACCCCTATAAATTCAATGTGTATTTGTTTCCGCAGGTTGAAGGCGTTAATACGGTAATATTTAATCAGCCGGTTGGGAAAATTATGTACAAATCAGACCTCGATGATATAGGTTTCGATACCGATTACACCAAAAGCATAGAGGCCGAAATGAAGGAGTTTGAAGCGGCCTATAAGGAAAAGGAAAAGGAAGCCATTGTACCTCCGCAACCTATGCCTGTTGCAGTTGCTGAACCTAAACCTCCCGCAGGCCAACCCAAAACTATTCCGCAAACCCAGGGCGGCCCCTTGCAACCCAAGCAGGAATTTGAAACTCAGCCCAAGCAATCGCCCCCTCCTGTTGCTCTTGCTCCGGTTATAGAAGAAGATAAATCGAAAAAGATTGCCCCGGTAACTGAACAGGAAAAGCCCAAGAAGGTGGCTCCGGTTATGGATCAGGATTTTAAGAAATACTCTACCGGAAGCGAAGAAGCCGAACGCCGCAAAGCCTTGCTTGCCGCCGAAGATGATGAACGCCGCCGAAAGATGTTAGCGGTGATGAGCGGTGATGAAGTACGCCGAAATGATATTGCCGGTAGAATAGAATTGGAGAAACGGATGCAATATCCGCAACCTAAAATCCCGAGCTATACCCGCACAGAAAACACCATAAAAGAATCCCGACGGGAGATTACGGAGATAATCCTCACCAGCCAGTTTACTATTACTACCTACCGCAAGGTTCAATGCGATTTTGGTGGTATTTATTACTTCAGAAACGAAATGAGCATCAGCAAATGGATGTTTGACAATGCGTTTAGCACTATGCTAGGGGGCTGATTATTCTTACTTCACCATCAAGTATGGAGCAATTTTGTTGAATGTACTATCGGGTATTACCCCTGTTTTCTTAATGTCGTCCACCGATTTGTAAGGGCCGTGCTGTTCCCGATACCTTTTCATTATACCAACCATTTTAAAATTAAAGTAGAAGTGTCCTTTCACCGAATCTTTTTCCAAAGTATTTAAATCGAACTTTCGAATCAACCCAGGGTTAACGGTTATATAGGGCGAAAACTTCTCAATCCGGGCACTATCCATTTTCCAGATTTCTAACAGTTGCCATATACTGTAAAAGCCTCGATAACGATTGCGAAGCTTTACAATTTTGCCTGCCGTCCAATCGCCAACATAGCTTACCGAAGCCAATGTGGCCGAATCGACGGTATTTAGCTCCACAATTACTTTAGGCTTCTTTTCATACTTCGATTTAAAGGGCTGATATTCTTTGGGTGGATATTTAGATTTGTATGGGGTATCCTTTTTGCCGTCCCATTTAGAATGGGAATATTTTGGGAAGGAGTCTCGACGGAAGGAGTCGCTATTGGAAGGATAGCTATTAAACTTTTTCCATTCTTTAGGTTTGTGAGGAGTGGTATCTACAATAGAATAAATGTGCGAAACCATTCTATTCAGTTTTGCGGTGTCTACGTTTTCATTATTGGCGATTATTTCGGGAATAAATGCTTTTAGCACAGCTACGGCAATAATCAATGCGACCAAAACAACAATTCCCGCCTTTTCCTGCAGGGAGAAACTGAAGTATTTTCGGATGTTATCTTTAACCCGAAGTGAGATTTTCATCTTTAGCCGAATTTAAGTGGGCTAAAGTAAAAATTATTTCGTTCGACAATATACCGTAAATAAAAAGGTGGATAGTTTCACCTTAACGTATTTACTCTGCCTGTCTGTCGGAATATCGCAGCGATTCTCCTAATCAAAAAACAAAAAACAAAATTCCCCAACAATTGAATTATCACCTACCATTACCGAATCAAATAAAACCCAAAGCAACAATTATCCTTTTATAAAAAGAACTTTCATAAATTAATTAAGCGGGTCTATCTCTCTGAGTTAGTCCCGCTTTTTTTTAACCAAAATCCAACCATGACAAATTCCATAAAAATCACTCTCCTGCTTGCCGTAAGTTCCATCCTCTTTTTCAATTCCTGCAAAAAGAAAGGTTGCACGGACTCTGCCAGTTATGCCTACGATGCTGATGCCAAAACAGACGATGGCTCCTGCAAGTTTTACTACGGTGGTAAAGACTACGGCCAACTCGATGTAGGTAGCGAAGTGGATTTAAACAACGAGTTTGATATATATTTTGATGGAGTTTATATAGGTCGCTCATTGTATTATTTCCCCACCGGGCTTAGTTGTGGTAATGCTCAAGTAGTGGGTAAAGTGTTGCTATCGGGTTCACACGTTGTGAAAGCCGTTGGCAATGGTGGAACTGTTGTAAAGCAAAGTACGGTAATATTAACTGCACAATCGTGTAAGGTTGTACTAATCGAGAATTTGCAATTAGTTAGCTCCGGAGGCAGTGCAGGCTATAACTGTTCGGGTGGAACGTGCTATTCGGTAGCAGATGGAGCCACCTATGCGACATACGGAGCTTGTCAAACAAGTTGCGGAGGAGGAAGTAGTGCCGGATACAACTGCGTTAGCGGAACTTGTCAATATGTAAGTTCAAACGCAGATTATGCTACAAGTGCATCGTGCGAAAGTAATTGCGGTGGAGGCTCCGCGGGTAATCTCACCTTCTGGGTAAATCAAGATTTAGGCTGCGGAACTATAAATGTAGCAATAGCTTCATACGGCTCGGGGGCTATAAGTTTTTATTACTCCGGCGAACCCGGGTGCGGGTCTTCGGGATGTGCAAACTTCAACGGCTTAAGTTATGGAGCCTATTACTACACCGTTACCAGCGACAATGGCTGCACTTGGTCGGGCAATGTTACGGTTGATACAGATTGCCAAACGGTGCAACTTACCTTGTAAGGGGAATAATTAGTTTAGTTTTTGAAGATCCTTCAGCTTTTGGCTTTGAGGGAATTTGAGCAAATACTTTAAGGCTAGGGATAAAACTGAATTGTTTGCAAGGAAGTATGAAAATTCCAGACTCTATTCCATTACACCTTACACCCTCACTCCAATCAAACACACATCGTCCACTTGCTCGGCATCCCCTCTCCACATTTCAAAAGCCTCATTGATGAGTTCGCGTTGCTTTTCCATAGGTAGGCTGCATACCGACAGAAACAGATTCTTCAAATTCTCGTTCCTGAACTTCTTATCGAAAGCCCCGCCAAACTGATCGGCAAAGCCATCGCTAAACAAATATATGCAATCATGGCTATGAAGCTGAATGGTATGTGAGGTAAATGGCCGAGCATTGTGATAGGAGCCTATCGGTTGTCTGTCGGGTTTATATTCTTTAAAATGAGGTACTCCTTCTTTTTGCCTTATTATCCAAAGTGGATTATTAGCCCCTGCCCATTTCATGGATTTACTATTCAGGTCGAGGCAGCAAAGACTAATATCCATGCCGTCCATCACCAAATCGTCGTTAGCCCTAAACGTTTCTACAATCAATTCCCTAACCTTATTCAGTATGTCGCCCGGGTCTCGCAGGTTTGATTCCTTCACCGCCGAATTTAATGCATTGCTGCACACAACGCTCACCATTGCCCCCGGAACTCCATGCCCAGTGCAGTCGGCCACTGCTAATATGATTAAATCCTCAGCTTTCGTTTCATCTTCATTCAGTCCTCCGGGTGCATACATCCAGTAAAAATCTCCGGCAACAATATCGCGAGGCTTAAATAAAATAAAACTTTGACTCAAGTATTCCCGCACCAAATGATGAGCCGGCAAAATAGCTTCTTGCAGGCGTTTGGCATAGTTTATCGAATCCAGAATCTCTTTATTCTTTGCTTCAATATGTATATAGGCATTTGCCAGTTCAACATTCCGTAAGCGGTTAATCTCAGCCTCCTTCTCCGAACTATCTTTCTCAAATCCTGCCTGCAAGCGTTTTAGTTTATTGCTGGCCTGTTCGCCAATCACCTCCGATTTAATTTCGTTGTACTGTTCAAAATGCTGCAAAGCCTCCCAAGGTTTTCCTTGCAATTTATACACCTGCGAAAACAAAAAATGAATTCGGTAAAGTTTAGGCTTGGCATTTAGTTTTTCGGCCAGCTTAATCGCATCCTGCAAATGCAGAATAGCCTCTGGGTAATTCTTTCGTTTAATCTGCAATTCGCCCAGTTCGGTGTAGGTGGAAATCAATCCTTGATAATGTTGAATCTTCAACCTCACCTCCAAACTCTTTTCCAGATAAATCAAGGCTTCATCGGTTTTATTCAATTGCACAAACGCCATTCCCAAATCATTATAGGTTCTGGAAAGCCCGGGGTAATGTTCCATGCCTTCATACACCCACATAATTTCTTCCAGTAACTTAACAGCCTCCTTCGGATTGCTTTCGCCAATATGAATAGATGCTAGTCCGGTTTTGCAACGAGCTATTCCGTAACTGTGGTTTATTAGCTTAAACTCCCTTTTTGCCAGTAAATACTGTTCTCGTGAATTGGAATAATCTTTCAAATCAAAATAGAAAACTCCAAGTGTGCAGTGAAGCCAACCTTTTGCTTTCGGCAAGTTCGAGTTTTCTGCAATAGAAAGTGCATGGAATGCAATATCAAAAGCAGTGTCGTATTCACCTTTGTACCAATACAGGAAACTCAGAAAACCGTCGGCACGGGCAATGGAGGTAATATCTTTCACTTTGCCACGAATATTAGAGGCAGCTTTGATATTTTCATCCACATTCTGTTGAATATTGTTGTGGCTCTTCAAATAGGATAGCAGCAACTCGCCCATTAGCAGCCCTTCAGAATTATTTATTTTTCTGGAAAGTTTAACTATCGCCTTAGAAAGTTCAACGCAATAGTTCAACGATGAATCCATGAAATCATTCACAAAATCAACCATTAAGTCAATTTTGAGTTGAGGGTCGTTTTCTTTGTTCAGTTTCTGTTTAAACTGCTCAATTACGACGGTCATCATTGTTTATAGAATCTTGCTTAATTTAATTTACAAATACAGAAGGCTTTTTTGAGGCGGAATCTCAAACGGGATGTGGGCATTAAGGTTTCTTTTACTTTAAAGGGGAAATAGCAATGACATTACCTAAAAACAAAACAGGCACAGCAAAATGCCGTGCCTGTTTGATTCCAAATTGGAGTTAATTCCTTATGCCGACATAGCCGACAGCGAGTTCTTACGACGTTTGCGTTCGTTTTCGTCTAAGTAAATCTTACGCATACGAATGCTTTGTGGAGTAAGCTCTACATATTCATCTTCCTGAATATATTCCATGGCTTGCTCCAACGAAAAGTTCAACTTAGGAGCAATACGCATTTTTTCATCGCTTCCCGAAGCACGCATGTTGGTCAGTTTCTTTTCTTTGGTGATAGAAACAACTAAATCGTCGGGACGGATATGTTCACCAAGAATTTGTCCGCCATATATAGCTTCACCCGGATCTACAAAGAAAGTTCCACGGTCTTGCAAAGCATCAATAGAGTAAGCAATAGCTGTTCCTTGGTCTTTAGCAACCAAAACCCCGGCCATACGTCCGGGGATAGTACCTTTCCAAGGTTCGTAGCTTTTAAAGCGGTGAGCCATAATAGCCTCTCCTCCGGTAGCAGTAAGCAAATTATTACGCAAACCAATAAGTCCGCGTGAAGGAATTTCAAATTCTAAGTGTTGTAAATCGCCTTTTGGTTCCATAATTCGCATTTCACCTTTACGTTGGCTCACCAATTCAATCACCTTTCCGGCAACACCATCGGGTGTGTCAACCGTTAAAACCTCAACAGGTTCGCATTTGATGCCGTTAATTTCTTTGATGATAACCCTAGGTTGGCCAACTTGTAATTCGTAACCTTCTCTACGCATGGTTTCAATCAAAATAGACAAGTGAAGTACACCACGGCCATAAACCAAAAACGAATCGGCACTTCCTGTTTCTTCTACTTTCAAAGCCAAATTCTTTTCCGTTTCTTTTATCAAACGGTCACGCAAATGGCGGCTGGTAACAAACTTCCCTTCTTTACCAAAGAACGGAGAGTTATTAATGGTGAAAAGCATACTCATGGTAGGCTCATCAACACTGATAGGTTTTAAACCCTCAGGATTTTCAAAATCGGCAACTGTATCACCAATTTCAAAGTTTTCGATTCCGGTTAAGGCACAAATATCACCAGCTACCACTTCGGTAACTTTCGATTTGCCTAATCCGGTAAACAGATACAATTCCTTAATCCGTGATTTTTCGATTGTTCCATCGCGTTTCACTAAGGAAACAGGCATATTTTCTTTAATCGTTCCTCTAGAAAGGCGACCTACTGCAATTCGTCCGGTATAAGCACTGTAATCAATAGATGTGATTTGCAATTGAGGCGTTCCGGCAGTAACCATCGGTGCAGGAATGTGTTCCACTATAGCATCTAACAATGGCAAAATATCTGTACCCGGATTTTTCCAGTCTAAGCCCATCCATCCTTGTTTTGATGAACCATAAATGGTAGGGAAGTTTAATTGCTCTTCGGTAGCATCAAGGTTAAAGAAAAGCTCAAACACATTTTCCTGAACTTCATCAGGACGACAGTTTGGCTTATCCACTTTATTGATAACCACTATAGCTTTTAATCCATGCGAAATGGCTTTTTGTAACACAAAACGAGTTTGCGGCATCGGGCCTTCAAAAGCATCAACCAACAAAAGAACGCCATCGGCCATGTTCAATACCCTTTCTACTTCTCCACCAAAGTCAGCGTGACCCGGTGTGTCGATTATATTAATCTTCACGCCTTTATATACTACAGATACATTCTTTGCAAGAATGGTAATTCCACGTTCACGCTCAAGGTCGTTGTTATCGAGAATCAAATCACCTTTTTCCTGATGGTCACCAAATAGTTTTGACTGATGAAGAATTTTGTCAACGAGTGTAGTCTTACCGTGGTCAACGTGGGCTATAATAGCTATATTCCGAATGTTTTGCATACCTGTTTTTAAAAGGCGGCAAAAGTAGGTATTTAACGGTTGCGAACGGTAAAGGAGGGGAAATAAAGTATTTGCTGCTGCTTTAGTGATTAAATCAGCCTTTTAGCGAGGGTAAACCTGTGCTTAACCCCCGCTATTTTTGTGACCTTGTAGGGATTCGAACCCCAAACCGTCTGATCCGAAGTCAGATGCTCTATCCAATTGAGCTACAAAGCCGAATTTTCTAATCCCAAAGGTAGATACTAAATTTTTACGAGTACAAGATTTTTTTACTTCTTCACATGGCAACCAAACAAAAGGCAACTATAAAGGTCGAACAATTTAACGAAGCTTTGCAATCCTAATTACCCTACTTCCCATTATACTTCTCATCGAAGAAGCTAACGTAGGCGTCTAAACTTCCGGTTTTAATCAATTTGCCGAAATTGTTCTCCGAAATAGCAAAAAGCTTATAGTCAGCTGGTTGATGACTAGGGATACTTTCCGGCTTTTGTTTAAGTGTGGAATAGTAATTCATAGCTTTGGCCTTATTGTCGAATTTTGCCAAAAACACACTGGTAAATGCACCCACTTGAATGCTTGTAATAGTAATTTCTTCCAATGAATAATAGGTGGCATTAAAATCACTGATTGCCGATTTCACCTTAGTGGATTCGTTGCCTTTATTGGTAAGCACAATCATGCAATAGTGGCCACTATCGGGAGCAAACGTGTAAATAGAAGGAATAGCAGATGTAGCTTTAGCCGAATCTTGTTTAGCTGCAACAGGAGTGCCGGGGGGAATATTTGGGATTGGAGCCTGACCTTGTTTGGTCGAATCCTGAATAGCCGGGATTGGAGTTGGGGCAGGTGGCGGTATATCGGGGTTTTTCTTTTTATAGTCTTCTTCTTCACCCGTAAGCTTGGCAATAAATTCCAGAATAGCCTTGGCTTCGTCTTTCACTTTGTGTTTCGGAAACCGCATTACCACATCTTTCAATGATGCTTCAAATTCTGGAACGGTAGCCGACCTACCAATGGATAATGCTCGAAGGAAATCGAACTTGGGCTGGGTTGCATCGCCGCTGTATAGCCTATCTACTTCGTTAGCCATCGTGATAACACTGTCGTAATTCAAATTCAGAAACGCATTGTAAGTAGCCTCATACATAGCTTCCATTTTCTGCTTATCGTTTTTGAGCGAAGAGCCGATGGAAGGGTCGAGAATAATTTTGCAGTAGTCGCTATTGGGGGCTTCTGTGCAGACTTTGTTTTTGTAATAATCGGCTTTGGTGGTGTTGGCTAAATCGGTATAGATTTTATAAAGCTGATAATAAGTGGTGAGTTTATACTTGTTTTCAGGAAAGCGTTTCAGCAGTTCTTCTAAGTTTTTAGCCGCCAATTGATTTTCGTTTAGCTGTTCCCTATAAAGTATTCCCAAACCAAAATAAGCATCTGTTATTTTTTGGTTCGATGCCGCAAAGTCGGAGGGTTTGGTGGGTAAGCCTTGCAGATAGTAATCGCGGGTGTATTCAGCCGGAATACTATCAGGTTTAGCATTATCAGCATCATTTTCCTCAAATACGGCTTTTGCATTGGCTTGTTTGTTACTTCTCCGCCAGTTGTCTTCTAATTTCCGGCTTCCGAACTTCTTAGTGAAATCTGCCAATCCAAAACTCAATGCTGTAGGATTATAGAAATACCAAACCGCACCGCCTAAGGGTTGTGGAGTAGCAGTTCCTGTGGAAGCAGTAGCTCCTGCTTGAGCCGCCATTTGCTGTTTCAGGGCTTCGGCTTCTTTCTTGGCTTCATCATCAGCTTTGCGTTTCTCAATCAAATTATCAATATAGGCTTCCTGTTCATTCGGACTCATATTGCCAATTTTTTGCAAACTGTCTTCTGTTTTGATGGTTTTGATATTAGCGACCAACTCATCGAGCAGTTCTTTCTTCATCGAAGCATACACAAATTTGTCGTCGGTGGGAAGCAGGAAGGCTACAGTGCTATCGAAGTAAACCGCCGAAAGTTCGTATTGAGCATCTTTGAAAGCTATATCGGCCAATCGTAAAAACGATTTCCCTTTCTGATTAACGTTTGACGTGCTGGCCGCCACCGATTTTTTGTAATATTTAATGGCATCTTCTTTGTGGCCTTCTTCTTCCTCAATGGAACCTAATGCATAAAATATCTTGTCTTGAAATTCAATGTATTTATCATCACGACCCAGTTTTTTCAACTCCTTTTTAATATCACCGCTATTTCCGGCTTGGTTATCATACACCAAGGCTCGGTTGATGCGGGTGTTAAACTCCATTTCGAAAGGCGAATTGCGACGTAGTACCTCATTGTAATATTTAGTGGAATTAGGTTTGTCGCCCACACGTTCGTATAGCTGTGCCAAAATAAATTTCAGGCGGGTTTGGGTTTTACGATTCTTTACCGCTTTAATGGTTTTTATTACGCTTGGAATGGCCTGTCCATAAAGTTCCTGCTTGATTAATAAATCGGAAGCAACGGCATAATGTTGCCAGCGTTTTTTCTTTTGCACCATCGGAAATTCGCTTTCCACAAGGTCAATCATATTTTGGCTTTCGTTAAAACTACCCCGTTCGTTATAGGTGCGTGAAAGCCAATAAAGGGCATCATACCTTATCTTGCTTTTGTCGTATTGCTTAAATACAAACTGAAACATTTCCAAAGCCGGCATATAATCGTACTTATAGAAATTGGCCTGCCCCACCATTAGGTAAGCGTACTTAATCCACTTCACACGTTCCTTACCGCCGATATACATGGAGTGCTTTTGCACCGTTTTAGATGCTTTGGCTATGGCTTTGTCGGCCGCAGGGTAAATTGATTTTGCTTGCTCATTTGTGCCTATTTTATATATCGGGAGAACTTTGTCGTAATTATCCTTGTGGTCTTTTTCGAGGGTTTGCACCACTTCTTTCAAGGCTTCCTGGCCATTGAAATATACATTAAAATGAGCCGTGGTGTTGTGGTAAGACCTGTTTAAAAATGTATTTTTCTTGGTAGAACAACTCACTAATAATGCCAAGAAAAAGCAGATGAACGTGTTTTTTATGATTGGAGAATGAAGCACTGAATTCGGTTTGCCCTAAAGCTAAATATTGGGCAAAAATATTCTTTTAATTGTAAATAGGTTTTAAAGATTTAGTTTGGCTGTATGACAAATTTCCGTTTTATAACGTTTATAAGGGCAATCTGCCCAAATGCGACAATAAAAAATCAGTTCTCTAATCAGATAATCAGTAAAATCATGCCTCCTATTAAACTTTTTCCCAACACTTTCCGCTATCGTATTTAGATTTGCCGCCACAATAAAATTTAAAGAAATGGGAAGGGTTTTTGAAAAACGAAAATATAAGATGTTTGCCCGATACGATAAAATGGCAAAAGCCTTTACACGTATTGGAAAAGAAATAGCCATAGCCGTAAAACAAGGCGGGCCCGACCCGGGGGGAAATCCGAGGTTGCGTACCGCAGTGCTAAACGCCAAAGCCGTAAATATGCCCAAAGACAGGGTAGATGCTGCTATAAAACGGGCATCGAGCAAAGAAGAGAATAACTACGAAGAAACAATGTATGAGGGATATGGCCCTAATGGAGTGGCTATATTGCTGGAATGTGCTACTGATAACCCTACCCGTACTGTTGCCAATGTTCGGATGTATTTCAATCGTGGTGGCGGTGCTTTGGGCAAAACAGGTTCATTGGATTTTGTGTTTCACCGCAAAGGGCTTTTTAAATTCGACCCAACCGGCATAGATTTAGAAGAATTGGAACTGGAGTTAATTGATTTCGGTTTGGATGATATTGCTACCGACGAAGAAGGCATTGGCTATATTTATACCGAGTTTCAGGATTTTGGCGGAATGCAAAAAGTGTTGGAAGAAAAAGGCCTAAAAATCATTAGTGCCGAACTCACTCGAATATCGATGAGCCAGGTGGAAGTTAGCGAAGAGGTGGAAAACGAAATATTGGAAATGGTGGAAAAAATGGAAGCTGACGATGATGTGCAGCACGTTTACCATAACTTGAAGTAGGGGTAAGAAGAGGCACGTTTATTCAACATCCCTCCTACTTACATCAAAATAAAAATGCAAAACCTCGTTATTGACTGCGGAAACACCCTCACCAAATGGGCCGTTTTTGAAAATGATATTGTTGTAAACGAAGGAAAACTAAGCAGCGACAGCCCCGCTTCGCTTGTTAATATTCTGCAAACGCTGCGAACGCCCGAAAACACTATAATTTCTTCCGTAATTGAAAATTGTGATGAATTGACTAGTTTTCTGAAATCAAGCAAGCACAGCATTCAGTTTTCGCACACCACACCCATTCCTGTAAAAAATCGGTATAAAACTCGGCAAACCCTCGGTTTAGACCGCCTGGCCGGAGTGGTGGGAGCCGCTAAACAATTTCCCCATGAAAACTGCTTGGTGGTGGACATCGGCACTTGCATAAAGTTTGATTTCGTTACCCATGAAGGCGAATATCTGGGTGGAAATATCTCTCCGGGGCTGAATATGCGGTTTGCAGCCTTAAATATTTATACCGATAAATTGCCGCTCCTATCCTATCAACCTGTAGAAGATATTTTTGGGAAAAGCACCCGTGAAGCAATTATTACGGGAGTTGTCCAGGGAATGACCGAAGAAATAAAGGGTACAATCGCCCTGTTTTCGGCCAAGTTTGGAAAAATTAACATCATAATCACCGGGGGCGATGCTTCTCTTTTTGAAAACCGACTTAATATTCCCATCTTTGCCGACCCAAATTTGGTACTTAATGGCCTAAATGCCATATTAGAATATAATCTGCCGAAATAATCCCCTCCCACACGTTTTGACCTTTCCCCCGTTTCGTATATTTTCCGTTCTCGCTATTCTTTCCTTGTTGCTTTTCGCCCATAACGCACATTCGCAAAGCAATGGTTCACAGTCGCCATTCAGCCGTTATGGCTTAGGCGAAATACAATATCCGCTTCAAAGCCGCTACATTGGTATGGGCGGAACGGTGCTTACCCAAAGCAACGATTCAGGCGATGTAGTAAGAACTTTAAACCTCAACAATCCGGCGGCAATTAGCACCATTGGTGTTACAAATATTGATGTGGGTTTAGATATGAAGTGGTATAATGTTTCTGACTCTGTTTCGGCCAACACTACCTTTCAGGGCAATTTCGGGCATTTGGCAGTAGGATTTCCTGTATGGATAAACCGTTCAAAGCCCAAGAATCCCCGCGATGTTATCGGTGCAGCTTTTGGCTTGAAGCCATACAGCCGCATCGGTTACAATATTGCCTCAAAGAATAACTTAAATGGCGACAGTTCGGTGTTTAAAGGTCAGGGCGGCGGAACAAATGCCTTCGTGTCAGTTGGTATTAAACCATGGAAATATCTTTCGTTTGGATTCACCGCTTCTTATGTTTGGGGCAATGCCGAACATCTTCGCACCTACTCACCAAACACTGATTCCACAGTATTAAGCATCGGCATCAAAACTATCGACAACTTCACCGGTTTTCAGTTTTCAGCAGGCATACAAGCCGAAATTCCTTTATCCAAAAAGACTTCCATTAAGTTAGGTGGGATATTTGAACCCCTGGCAACGCTCAACAATGCCCATGTTGATTTCCTTTACAATTTCAGAAACAACGGCGGAACAGAAGTTATCCGTGACACGATTGTTTATACTCGTGATGCCCACTCTTCTATGAGACTACCTTCAGGTTTTGGTGCCGGAATTTCCCTCGTTCGGAAAACCCGTTGGCAGTTAGCGGCTGATATTTATGTGCAAAACTGGGCAGCCACTTCAAGTTCGTATTCTTCCATACAATTGAAAAATATGGTACGCAGTGCTGTTGGTTTTGAATGGGTGCCTAATGCCGCATCGTCTGGTAAATTATCGTTTATCAAACGAACAAGCTATCGTGTAGGTGGCTTCTTCACCCAAACCCCCATTCCGGGCAACACACGGGTAAACCAATACGGAGTTACGTTTGGCTTGGGTTTACGCTTAAAAGAAATGTTCAAGTTCTTACCCCCTTCACAGTTTAATATCGGTGTTGAATTATCTGAACGGGGCAAACTTTCCGAAACAGGTATCAGAGAACGTTACGCCAAGGTGTATTTCGGCCTCATCATAAGCGACAAGTGGTTCAACAAACGCAAAATAGATTAAAACGGTTTACTGAAGCCGTAATGCTTTCTGCTGCTATCGCATTAGTTTCTTCGTGTAAAAACTCCATAGACGAGGTAAACAAAATTACCCGCACCAATAACGAGCCTACCGAAGTAGCTCGCACCGTTGAAATAATTCACACTGATTCGGGCAGGGTTACTACGCAAATGAACGCTCCGGTTATCTATACTTTTGCAGGCACGAATCCCCGTAAGGTTTTACCAAGCGGAGTGAAAGTGCAGTTCTTCTCTCCTGACGGAAAACCCGAAACGCAATTAACCTCGGGCTACGCCGTTACCTTTGAAGGAAAAGGCAGGATGGAAGCCCGCATAAATGTAATTGTGGTAAACGAAAAGGGCGAAACCCTAAAAACCGAGCATCTTATCTGGGAAGAAAAAACCAAACGCATCTTTACGGAAGAGTTTGTAACCATTACAACCAAAGAAGAAATCCTTTATGGTGATGGCTTGGAATCCAATCAGGAATTTACCAAATACCGCATCAAGAATATTAAGGGAATTATTTCGGTGAAGGAATAATTATAGCTAAAAATTCAGTTGTGTGCTTTCAGTACGCCCACTTCAAATAAATGCTTCCCCAAGTAAAGCCGCCACCAAAGGCCGCTAAAATTAAGTTATCGCCTTTCTTGAATTTCTTTTCCCATTCCCACATACACAGTGGTAAAGTTCCATTGGTTGTGTTGCCGTATTTCTGAATATTAACAATCACTTTGTCTTCGCTCAGCCCCATCCGACTGGCTGTAGCATCAATGATACGTTTATTGGCTTGGTGCGGAACCAACCAGGCTACATCGTCAGCAGTAAGGTTGTTGCGTTCCATAATCTTAGCAGCCACATCAGCCATATTGTTCACAGCAAACTTAAAAACTGTTTGCCCTTCCTGATGCACATAATGTTCTTGATTGGTAACCGTTTCAATAGAGGCCGGATAAGCACTTCCACCTGCTTTTTGGTTTAAGAAAGACCTTCCGGCACCATCCGAACGCAAAATGCTATCTACAATTCCATTGCCATCGGTGCTGGGTTCAAGCATAACAGCTCCACCGCCATCACCAAATATTACACAAGTAGCTCTATCTTGATAGTTTATTATACTCGACATTTTATCCACCCCTACCACAACTACCTTTTTGTAGAGTCCGGTTTCGATAAATTTTGATGCTGTAACCAAACTGTAGATAAATCCTGAACAAGCAGCCGATATATCAAAACCAAACCCATCTTTAATTCCGCATTTGTCGGCAATTACATTTGCCGTAGAAGGAAATTGCATATCGGGTGTAACGGTCGCACAAATCAATAACTCTACATCGTTAGGCAGTGTATTTGTTTTGGCCAACAAATCGTTTACAGCTTTTACAGCCATTTCTGATGAACCCATGCCTTCGCCTTTCAAAATACGACGTTCGCTTATTCCGGTACGGCTCAGAATCCAATCGTTGGTGGTGTCCACCATCTGTTCCAGTTCGGCGTTGTTAAGCACATATTCGGGCACATAGCCTGCCACACCTGTAATTGCTGCTCTGATTTGGTTCATCTGTAAACAAAAAAGCCGGAGGTTATTCCTCCGGCAAAGGTATTGTTAAATAAAATTTATACAACGGTTTAAGAAGCAAGAAACTGCCTATTCTACTGTTGAGTTTCCCTGCTATCTTAAACAGATTTTTCCATTACCACACGGCCTTTGTAGTACAATTTTCCTTCGTACCAATGTGCACGGTGAAACAAATGGATTTCGCCTGTGGCAGGACAAGTTGATAAAGTCGGAGCTACAGCCTTATAGTGTGTACGGCGTTTGTCGCGACGTGTTTTCGAAATTTTATGCTTTGGATTTGGCATTTTAGTATATAGTGAAAAGGTTCAAAAATCAATTTAAGTCGAGTCCGCTAAGCTTATCCCACCGCGGATCTGTGGGTTTATCGTCGCTACTGGAGCTAAGATTACTAATCATATTCAGCACTTCCTGATTGCAAAGACTTTCGTCGCCATCGAGTTCGCAGCCCACTCTCCTTATCGGAGCTTGCACAGCAATATATTCATATAACTGTGTGGTGAGATTCAACTCGTTTTGATTTTTACTCAATACGATAATTTCTTCGTTTTCGTCTTCCTCTTCTTCCGAGCTGACCCAAAACTTTACAATTAATCGTTCCGAACTTTCTATCTGATGATAAAAATCAACGGTGCAACGGTCGCATTCCAATTCAATTTTTCCTGAAATTTCAAAATTCAGTTCCATAAAAGAACTCTTTTTTTCAAGAATTACCTTTACGTCAACGTTTCCTTTCTTTATTTCGGAATAATCAAGTGCTTCAAAGAACTTATCCTCAATTTTCCAATCAAATTCGTGTCGTCCTAGACTCAGACCCGGGTATTGAATGGTGTATTCATCACCTCGTTTCATATCATTCTTTTTTGAGGGGGGCAAAAGTATGTAAAATATGTTTATATGTTGAAAAGTTTTTTAATAGGAATTTTGCATTGGGAAATTTTGGAATTAAATGGTGCAGGGCATATAGTTGGGTGCACAACAAAATTCCTTCTAACCACAAAGGACACTGAGAGAATCAACACAGAGTTCACAATTCGCGTTCTTGGTGCGTATTTACTCGGTGCTCTCTGTGGTGAATATTTGGCTCGCAGAGTCAACCGGAAATTTGTCGGACACCGATATAGTTATTTGAGCTAATGCAAAAAACAAACCCGGCTATCTTCACGCGTTTAAAGACAACCGGGTTCTAATAGGCATTGAAAAGGAAATAACTTATACATTTAGGCTTGTTCTTTTGCCCTTTTTCTGCGTTATGAATTTTGCTGAGAGATACTGGGCTATTAGCCGCAATTCAAGCCTTGAAAAAGAGAACAAAATTACTTCGCCTACTTTGCACTACTTATTTCTTTACAATGCCTTTACAAAAAAGCTATTATGCCGTTTGGCCTGCGGCATTGTCGCTTGCGGTTCCGTTTTTAGACTTAGGATGAGGTTTCTTGCGTTCGCTAGTTCGCGTTCCACCCACCTTTTCATATTCGTTACTATCGTACCCATACTTCACACCCACACCTTGCAAAATGGTTTTGTTTGTCTCTCTTAGCAACTTTTCAAGTGCCAAAAGGTCGTTTCGTTCCGCATCCAAATCGCTTATGTGCTGGTTATACTTATCCAATCGATCCTGAAAAGTATCCACCTGAGCGTTGAAAGTAATTGTTGTAAGGCCGTTTCCTAAATCAAGGGCTGGGTCAACCGATTCCATACCCGAGTATCTTTGGTGAGCCTTTTCAAGTACCAACGAAGTCTTTTTTTTCCGTGACATTATCTTATTACACCTCCTTTCACCCGGGCCCTGGAAAAGCGAGCAGTACGGGTTTTTTATTAAGTTAAACAATTAAACAGAAAGTAGCTGTGTAATCAAATTTAATTTAGGAAGACGATAATGTTGAATTGGAGAACTTATACCGAAACAGCTTTTAAAAGGTTAAATTATTAACATATTTTTGGGTTAATGGACAAAAGTGGAGGTCAAAATCTCTGTATTCCTTTGTGGGCTTAGCTTTGCGACAAAAAACACAAATGGACAAAAAAGTGCTTTTATTGCAAGAGCAAAATCGTCTCAAAATCTG
>CANJNG010000065.1 GCA_947475205.1 Bacteroidota bacterium | reverse complement strand
TCGACAAGCCTTTTGATGAACCAAAGTACGAACCTGTCCAAAATCCAATTCAGGGGGTTCTTTTTTGAAAATACCTTTTTCAATCCCTGTAGCCCAATCAAATCAACAAATGTTCCGAACTAGAAAATCTTTTAGGACACTATTGGTTCTGAATATATAAAATTGAGTTTTTCGATTTTTTCGTTCCAGTTTTTATCCAAGTCAGCTTGCTCATAGAAAAATGAAATCAATTTGAAATTATCGTCAAGCGAATGCCTTTCGGTAAAATATGATGAAAGAAAAAAGGTTTCAAGGTCTTTTTTGTCAAACTTCGATGCACCATATTCACTCAATCTTTCAACCTTATCTAAATTTGGATTTACAAAACTGTTAATTTGAACCTGCCCCCCATCTCTTCCATTAACAAATTCAACAATAGATTCGGTTGCAATCAAATTTGAAAGTTTAGTTTTATCAATTATCAATTCAAGTGGCTTCTTTAACACATTTCCTTCCGTTGGAACAAAGGAAATTTGGTTTACTGCTTCATCTAATGAATCAAATAAACTTCTCGTAAGTTTATCAGATCGGCTGTCGGCTCGTTTTGGGAGTAAATTTAAAATCTGGTTTCTGTATTCACTTTCATTTAACTCTGCCATCCACTCTACTAATTTCGTTCCAGCCATTTTCATAAGCCAAACATTCCAAGCATTATCGGCAAATAACAATTCTCTTGATGTGTCGGCAATAAAATTTGAATTGATTATAAAAGGAAATTCATATCCAACTTTTGTAGGCAGGTAAGTGAATATAAGGCTTTCGGATTTACTTAGCGGTATAAAACTGCCTTTGTCAACTTTTGCAGCAAATGAGATTTCATAAAATTCAGCCAATTTAACTTTTGGGGGTACGTTAGTGTCATTTTTAATCTTCAATAGCACCTCATTGTCAATTTTCTCCTTAAATGTTTTAACTATCCAATTTGATATTTCTGTTTCATTTTTAACTAGCTCATAATTTCCTGAATTTATTTCCAATTTCTTAATTAGCAATTCCAATAACCCAGTAACTGAAACTTGTTTCAGCTTTCTTAGAAATAGTAGTATTTGAGTGCTGTTTAATAATTCTTCTAAATCTTTTAGAAATTCTGGGGTTAAATCTAAGCGAATGACAGTACATACTTTTGTTTGATTGTTATTGAGATAGTCAGAAATGAGTTTAGGTAATTCGGTTCTTTCTATCCATTGTGGAATAATTTGCCAAGGAGTTACGGGATGAGTTTTATGCTTAAAATTTCCATCAAACTTAAATTGATAGCCATTAGAAAAAATAGCTACAAAATTTGATTTTCCAAATACAGACTTGAAGCCTATTCCTTTATATCCAATTGCATTTGAGTTTGCTTTTTTTGTACCTGCACCCACGTTGCATATTCCATAAACATCTGCTTCATCAAACTCTTTCCCATCATGGGAGATAACTAAATAGTCTTTTGTAGTATGTATTTCAACTTCATATGCAGAAGAATCGTCAGCATTTTGAATAAGTTCAAACAAAAACCTGATGTATTCTGAAAAGGCAGAGGTAATCAATGACAAAGCTTCAAATAGGTTTTGAGCCTGTTCGTCATCTTTATAGTCAGCTTTTCGTTGTTGTAATTGGTCGATAATTGCTTTTTTGTCCATTATATTCTTGTGAAAAATTATGTTTCCACTTAGTTTACAAATAAAGTGAAATATCAGATTTGCCCTCTGATATTAAATGAAATAAAGTCTAAAACAATATTTTCACCCCCATGCTTGCCATCATCCTTCCCCTCAATGAAGTGTTTTACAATTTTGAGCAGTATTATGGGTTAACGCGAAGTGCACGGTTTATAAAAGGGCGGAAGTGGTAATTCCTACGACTTAATATCTCTAGCGTTTACTTCCTTAATTACACCGTTTTGGCTAATGATAATGGTTTCATTTGCAGCTTTCTTTTGAGCAAGGAATTTTTCGCCTGAGAGTTTTACAGCCTCCTTAACCTTTTCGCCAAGGGCTTTAATTTCAATTTCAGTCATTTTCGGCTAATTTAAGGGTATTGTATCGGTCAGGATTATGTATAATTATTTCGTTGTTTGGATTCTTTTGATAAAGCAAAAGTGGTGAATTATTCGAATTATCAAAAACCTGGACAATATCTGCAAGGTCGTGATAGATTTCAAATAGGTTTTTTAAGCCCCTATAATATCTGCGACCTATTACATCATCAGGAATACTGTGCCCTCCTTCATTTACTCTTTTTAGCACTCTCATTTTAGCAAGCTCAACTGATTCGAGCCAAAAGAAAACCAATGTTACAAAATAGCCTTTGGCTTTTGCTTCTAAAATTAAATTACGAAAACTCTTGGTTGCCAGTGTGGTTTCAAAAGCAAAGTCTTCGCCATTTTGAAGCAATTCATCTATGCGGTGAAGCATTATTCGTCCTGCTTCAAAGGCTACCTTCTCGGGTTGGAATGGTGAGAGTCCACGGGCTATTTCATCGGCGTTTACATATTCTTTGCACTGTAAAATGTCGGGCAAAATATTGAAGGAGGCCGTGGTTTTTCCAGCACCATTGCAGCCTCCAATTATAAACAGCCGTTTCGAAATCACGGTCAAAGTTAGGAATCATTACTAAATGTTATCTGAAAAACCTTTCCCATATTTGCCCTTCTATAAAAATGCTTGCCATCATCCTGCCACTTAACGAAGTGTTTTTCAATTTCAAGCAGTATGACGGGCTAACGCGGAGTGCACGGTATATTAAAGGAAGGAAGTGGTTGAATGGGTTAATGCAATCGAAGTTTATGAAGGTGGTGTTTACGGTTTTAATTGTGTTTCCAGGTGCTTATGCGGCTATGGCTTTTGTGGTTGGCCCGGTGAAGTTGGTTTACTGGCTAAAGGGCAGAAGGGCTGAAGGAGATAGGAAGTTGAATGCCTTGCTGAAGGCAATGGATAAATGGAGAGAAAGCCTTGCAAGCAAGAATGTTTATACGTTAATAGAGCCATACAAGGAGCAGGGTTTTAAGTTGTTTGTGTATTATCCTGAAAGCAGGATTCCGAAGAGGGAGGATGAAAGGCGGGCGTTTTATGAACGGCTTGAACAGATGAAGGTGCATCTGGGTTTGGAGGTGGTGTTTAGGGCCAATGGGAAATCGGATATTGATTTTGCTATTGGTGCTTTTAATATTGATGTTGGTAGGTCGTTCTTTTTTAGTGATGGGGCTATTTCGCCTTTGGAGGGTGGGAAATGGGAATTGGGGTAGGGGGTGCAGGCCGGAGGCCTTGGATATATGGACGTAGGGAGACCCTACGGCAAGGATTGAGTTTAGGCCAGAGGCCTTGGATACCAAGCTGAGCGAGGACGCTCGGCTTAGCAGGGGCTTTTCAAAATTTAAAAACTACTATTCGTCGCCTTTCTTGTAATCCTCTAAAGCTTCGTTGGCTAACTGAAGCAGGAAATCTCCTGAGCTATCCAAGACTTTATCCCAGCTGAGTTCATCGAGTATCGCATAGGCAATTTTATCCTGTTGGCTTTCAGGTAAATTATTCATTTGCTGAATGGCACTTTCTAATAATTTTGTCATTAGGATTAATATTTATTATTGCAAAAACACAGAAACTCTCCAGTATTTCAGAAAGTCCTACCAAATCCGTCTCACACCATAATTGTCAAATTGGCCATCAGAGCTAATCACCGTTAAATTCTCGTGCAGTGCTTGGGCTATAATCAAACGGTCGAACGGGTCGCCGTGATGGTAGGGTAGTAAACGTAACAATTTTAAATGCTCGCTACCAATCGGCAAGTGTAAATATCCCGATATTTCTAATAATTCTTCAAACGAAACGCTTAGTTGTAGCTTGCCTAAAGAGTTTTTGATGGCTATTTCCCAGAATGAAGCCATGCTGACAAACTTAACACTTTTAGGATTCAGAATAGACTGTTTTGCAGCCGCAGTTATTCGCTCATCACCATTCTCAAACCAAAGAAATGCTTGAGTATCTAGTAGTAAATCCATTACATATACTCTTTGAAATCATCCAAAGGGGCATCAAAATCAGGGGCAATAATAATCTTGCCTTTTAGCCTCCCAAATACAGGTTGCTCGGGTGCTGATGAGGTAAATTGATATTTAATTTTTTCAATTTTCTTTAATACCTTGACATCGGTGATGTGCATCAACCACTCAATGAGTTCAAGTTTTTGGGTTGCAATGTTCATCTTGACTTGGCTTTATTTAATAGGACAAAAATACAAATAGTATTCACTCCCCAAAAACAAAAAAGCCCTTAGTGTATTACACCAAGGGCTTTTCACATTTTAAAACCTATTATTCTTCTGTTTTAGCTTCAGCATCGGTAGCAGATTCAGGGGTGTTATCCACCACTTCATCATTAGCTACTTCTTCCACAGTTTCGGTTACTTCGGCTACAGGTGCAGCAACTACCGGAGCGGCTACTTTAGCAGCAGCAACAGGAGCATCAGCTTTTTTACCTGCACGGCCTCTACGTGTAGTTTTAGCTTTAGCACCGGCTTTTTCAGCTTTAGCGGCTAAAAGCAAATCGTTGAAATCTACCAACTCGATCAAGGCCATTTCGGCATTGTCGCCCAAACGAGGATTCATTTTGATAATGCGGGTATATCCACCTGCACGCTCAGCTACTTTAGGGCTAACTGTTCTGAAAAGTTCAGTAACAGCCTCTTTGCTTTTCAAGTAAGCGAATACTGTACGACGGTTGTGCGTGCTGTCTTCTTTACTTTTCGTGATAAGAGGTTCAACGTAAACACGCAAAGCTTTCGCTTTAGCCAGTGTAGTGTTGATGCGTTTGTGCAATATAAGCGATGCTGCCATATTACTCAACATTGCTTTTCGGTGTGGCGATGTGCGACCGAGGTGATTCAATTTATTTCCGTGTCTCATTTCTTAATTTTTCTAATGTCTGTATTTCTCAATACTTAATACTCTCTACTTAATACTCAATACTGAATTAGTCTTTATCCAACTTGTATTTAATAACGTTCATACCGAAGTGCAAACCTTTATTATTTACTAAGTCATCTAATTCAGTAAGCGATTTTTTACCAAAGTTGCGGAATTTCAACAAATCGTTACGATTGTATGAAACTAGGTCACCTAAAGTTTCTACGTCAGCGGCTTTCAAGCAATTCAAAGCACGCACTGATAAATCTAAATCAACTAATTTAGTTTTCAAAAGATTACGCATGTGCATTAAGTTTTCGTCAAACTCTTCTGTTGCGGGTTTTTGTTCGATATCAAGCGTGATTTTCTCATCGCTAAACAACATGAAGTGATGAATCAAAATTTTAGCCGATTCTTTCAAAGCATCCTTTGGTGCAATGCTACCATCGGTTTTGATTTCCAAAATCAATTTCTCGTAGTCGGTTTTTTGTTCAACCCGGAAATTCTCAATAGTATATTTCACATTCTTGATAGGTGTGAAAATGCTATCGGTGAAAATAGTTCCCATTGGCATACTGCTTGTTTTGTTTTCTTCAGCAGCAACATATCCACGGCCTTTGTCAATAGTTAGTTCAATTGTGAATTTAACTGTTGGCTCAAGGTTGGCAATAACCAATTCAGGATTCAAGATTTGGAAACCGGAAAGGAATTTTCCAATATCACCGGCAGTAAACTGACTTTGATCAGAAACAGTAACCGTGATACGTTCGTTATCCTGAGTGTCGATTTGACGTTTGAAACGAACTTGTTTCAAGTTAAGGATAATTTCAGTTACATCTTCCAACACACCTTTGATGGTAGAAAATTCATGATCAACACCTTCAATACGAATAGATGTGATAGCGAAGCCTTCTAAGCTGTTTAAAAGGATACGGCGAAGAGCGTTACCGATGGTGATACCATAGCCGGGCTCTAAAGGGCGAAACTCAAACTCTCCTTCAGAGTCGGTTGAGTTCAGCATTATTACTTTATCAGGTTTTTGAAAATTTAAAATTGCCATTGTTGGTTTATTGAAATACTATATCGAAAGAAAATTAATTATTATTTAGAGTAAAGCTCCACTATCAGTTGTTCCTTGATGTTCTCAGGAATTGCTGATCTTTCAGGGTACGCTAAAAATGTTCCGCTTAAATCTTGGCTGTTCCAGTCTAACCAAGTGAATGCACTGCGACGGCTTCCCGCTAATGAGTTAATCACTACTTCCAAAGATTTTGATTTCTCACGAACTGCAATTTTATCACCCACTTTAACTGAATAGGAAGGAACGTTAAGTACTTCTCCATTAACAGTAATGTGGCGGTGGCTTACCAATTGGCGAGCACCTGAACGTGAAGGAGAAATTCCTAAACGATATACTACGTTATCTAAACGAGCTTCGAGTAAACGGAAAAGGTTATCACCGGTTACACCTCTCATACGTACTGCACGGTCGTAGGTAATTGCAAATTGCTTTTCCAATACACCGTAAGTGTATTTTGCTTTTTGCTTTTCGGCTAACTGCACGCCATACTCAGAAACTTTTTTACGTTTCTTAGCCAAACCGTGCATTCCGGGAGGGTAGTTTTTCTTTTCAAATGCTTTGTCAGTTCCAAAGATAGCTTCTCCGAATTTACGGGCTATTTTGGTTTTAGGACCTGTATATCTTGCCATTGTTGTTAGTTGAAAGGTGAATGTTCAAAATTGAACAATCGTAATTCTTTATTTCTGATTTCGTAATTAATTAAACGCGTCTTTTCTTAGGAGGACGACATCCATTGTGAGGAATTGGTGTTTCGTCAATAATCTCAGTTACTTCGATTCCGGCAGTAGCGATGGTGCGGATAGCACTTTCACGTCCGGCACCAGGACCTTTAACAAATAGTTTAACTCTGCGAAGACCGGCATCAAATGCCACTTTAGAGCAATCTCCGGCTGCCATTTGTGCTGCATAAGGTGTGTTCTTTTTAGAGCCACGGAAACCCATCTTTCCGGCTGAACTCCATGAAATCACCTCACCATTCACATTGGTAAGCGAAATAATAATGTTGTTAAAAGTAGCATTGATGTGGGCTTCTCCCACTGCTTCAACTTTTACTACTCGTTTTTTGGCCGTTTTTGCTGCTGCGGCTCCTGATTGTGCTTTTGCCATTTTTAGGTAATGCTAAATTCTGAGATTAAATCCGAATTCTATGCTATTTCTTATTTAGTAACTTTTTTCTTGTTAGCAACTGTTTTCTTCTTGCCTTTACGTGTACGAGCGTTGTTCTTGGTAGTTTGACCACGAACAGGAAGCCCTTGACGGTGGCGAACACCACGGTAACAACCGATGTCCATCAAACGTTTGATGTTCAACTGAACCTCGGAACGAAGAGCACCTTCTACTTTGAACTCATCGTTAATAATTTGACGAATTTTCGCCAAATCATCATCGTTCCAGTCAGAAACTTTCTTGCCAAAGTCCACTCCAGCTTTACTTAATATATTTTGAGCCGAAACACGACCAATACCATAGATATAGGTCAATCCAATTTCGCCTCTTTTGTTTTTGGGTAAATCAATACCAGAAATCCGTGCCATTGCTTATGCTAATTGATAAAATTGATAATAATTCTTAGCCCTGACGTTGTTTAAACTTAGGGTTCTTTTTGTTGATTACATAAAGTACGCCTTTCCGACGGACAATTTTGCAATCTACGCTGCGTTTTTTGATAGATGCTCTAACTTTCATTTTGTTTATTTATAACGATATGATATTCTTCCTTTAGTTAAATCGTATGGACTCATCTCAACCTTCACTTTGTCGCCGGGAAGGATTTTGATATAGTTCATCCTCATCTTTCCCGAAATATGTGCCGTAATCACATGGCCATTTTCCAATTCTACGCGAAACATAGCGTTGGATAAAGCTTCAATGATGGTTCCGTCTTGTTCTATTGACGATTGCTTCGACATTTATATTTTCTAAACTGTTACTTTTCTACTATTTACTACTTCTTCAATTGAGGCGAATGATGACAAAATATCGGCTTTACCTTTCATTATACATACCGTGTGTTCAAAATGTGCAGAGGGTTTTCCATCACTTGTTACCACTGTCCATCTATCATCTTTAGTAAATACGTTTTTCGTTCCCATATTTATCATCGGTTCAATTGCTATCACCATTCCTTCCTGACATTTCCCTCCTGTTCCCCGTCGTCCGTAATTGGCAACATCGGGTTCTTCATGCAAGTTTCTTCCAATGCCGTGTCCTACCAATTCTCTCACTACACCAAATCCATTTCGCTCGGCGTGTTGCTGAACTGCAAATGAAATATCTCCAATCCTCATTCCTGCAATAGCCATTTTAATTCCTTCATAAAGCGACTGCTTGGTAACGTCCAACAACTTTTGAACTTCAGGCTTAATTTCACCAATTCCAAAAGTATATGCACTGTCGCCATACCATCCGTCTTTCAAGATTCCGCAATCTACCGAGATAATATCTCCTTCTTGCAAAACATATTTGCCCGGAAGTCCATGAACAACGGCCTCATTAACTGAGATACACAATGAACTTGGAAATCCTCTGTAGCCTTTGAAAGCCGGAATAGCTTTACTGTCGCGGATAAATTCTTCGGCTCTTTTGTCAAGCTCCGAAGTGGTAATGCCCGGTTCAATAATCTTAGCTACTTCTGCTAAAGTTTCCCCAACAAGTAAAGAACTAATCCTAATCTTCTCTATCTCCTCTCTCGTTTTGAGATATACAACACCCATCTTCCCTTCTACTAACTGGCCATGCTTACAGGCGAATTGTTAGAACGCCCTTTGATTCGGCCAGATTTCATCAAACCATCATAATGTCTCATCAATAAATGACTTTCGATTTGTTGTAATGTATCCAAAACAACACCAACCAAAATCAACAAAGATGTTCCACCATAAAATTGTGCAAACTGGTTATTCACACCGCCTATCATTGCAATAGATGGCATAATTGCTACCGCTGCCAAAAATATTGCACCGGGTAAAGTAATACGTGACATAACTGTATCAATATATTCAGCGGTTTTACGTCCGGGTTTAACACCGGGAATAAAGCCACCTGAACGTTTCATCTCGTCAGCCATTTGGTTTGAGTTGATGGTGATAGCAGTGTAGAAATAGGTAAACAAAATAATTAATGTTCCGAAAACCAAGTTGTACCAAACTCCTGTGTTATCAGCAAAAGCCATTACAAACTTAGAAGTGGTAGCATTAGAGAAACCTGCTAAAGTGATAGGTAAGAACATAATTGCCTGAGCAAATATGATTGGCATAACACCCGAAGCGTTTAACTTTAATGGGATGTACTGACGAACTCCGCCTTGTGGTAAAGCTGTACGGCCTGATATACCTGCACGAGCCACTTGAACCGGAATACGGCGAGTGCCTTGTACCAACATAATCACACCAACAATAATTGCTAAAAGGAAGATTATTTCTAAAAGGAAGATAACTAATCCGCCTTGTCCGCCCATACGGCTATCTACCTCAGCACCTACTGCGAAAGGCAGACGAGCGATAATTCCAATCATAATGATTAAGGAGATACCATTACCAATACCACGATCGGTAATCTTCTCGCCCAACCACATTACGAACATTGTTCCCGAAACCAAAATCAAAACAGAACTCATCCAAAATAAAGAATGATCCATAGTGATGGCTGTAGAAGGGATTTGAGAAGTTAAATTGGCCAAATATCCCGGAGCTTGCACAGCTGTAATAATTACAGTAAGGAAGCGGGTATATTGGTTGATTTTCTTACGACCACTTTCACCTTCCTTTTGCAAACGTTGAAGCGAGGGTAAAGCCATTCCCAATAATTGCAAAACGATAGATGCCGAGATATACGGCATAATACCTAATGCAAAAATGGAGGCGTTACTGAACGCTCCACCCGAGAACATATTTAACAGTCCAAGAATTCCTTCTTCAGTTTGCTTTTGAAGCTGACCCAATTGAGATGGATCAACACCAGGTAAAACTACAAAAGAACCTACACGGTAAATTAGAATAAACCCAAGGGTAAGAAGTATCCTCGTTCTGAGTTCTTCTATCTTAAAAATATTCCGTAAGGTTTCGATAAACTTCATTTTTTCTTTAAATTGTTTCTACACTTCCACCTGCCGCTTCAATTGCTAATTTTGCAGTTGAAGAAAATTTATGAGCCTTCACTTTCAAAGCAGCTTTTACTTCGCCACGACCTAAAACTTTGATCAAGTCATTTTTAGAAGCTAATCCACTTGCGATAAACACTGTCAAATCAATTTCAGAAACACCTTTTGATTCAGAAATTCCTTGAAGAACATCCAAATTTACCGCAGTGTATTCCACACGGTTGATATTTTTAAAACCGAATTTAGGCACCCGGCGTTGCAAAGGCGTTTGACCACCTTCGTGAGCTTTTTTGCGGGAATATCCTGAACGTGATTGTGCCCCTTTGTGTCCACGGGTAGATGTACCACCACGTCCGGAACCTTGTCCACGGCCAATACGTTTTTCTTTATGGGTTGAACCCTCTGCGGGTTTTAGGTTACTGAGATTCATTTCTTCTTCAAAAATTAGATTTCTTCTACTTTAACTAAATGCTGAACAGCTTTCACCATACCCAAAATTTGAGGTGTGGCTTCTATCTCTACAGATTGACCAATTTTATTAAATCCAAAGGCTTTCAAAGTCTTCTTTTGATTCGGCAGACGGTCAATGCTGCTTCTTATTTGAGTAATTTTAATTTTAGACATTTCTGTATTTACTATAAATTATCCGTGAAACACTTTCGATGTGGAAACGCCTCTTTGTTTTGCTACTGAATACGCATCACGCAGTTGAACCAATGCTTCCATAGTTGCTTTTACCACGTTGTGTGGGTTTGAGCTACCTTTTGATTTAGCCAAAACGTCTTTTACACCAACGCTTTCAAGCACCGCACGCATCGCACCACCAGCAATTACACCAGTACCGTGAGCAGCCGGTTTCAAGAAAACCAATGAACCGCCGAATTTGCCTAATTGTTCGTGAGGAACAGTACCATTGATAATCGGAACTTTAATTAAGTTCTTTTTAGCATCGTCCACACCTTTAGTAATAGCTTCAGAAATTTCTTTTGCTTTACCAAGTCCGTATCCAACCACACCACTTTCATTTCCTACAACCACGATGGCTGAAAAAGTAAAAGTTCTTCCTCCTTTAGTAACTTTTGTTACACGTTGTACAGATACCAAACGGTCTTTTAAGTCCGTTTCGCTCGATTTAACTCGCTTTAGATTTGTAGTATTTGACATTTGATATTAAAAATTTAAACCGGCTTCGCGAGCTGCATCTGCCAATGATTTTATTCTTCCGTGATACAAGTAACCGTTGCGATCGAATACCACATTAGTGATACCTGCACTTACTGCCTTTTGAGCAATTGACTTACCAACTTCACTTGCTTGAGTTACTTTGTTGATTTTACCTTCAGCAATACCTTTTTCGGCAGTTGAAGAAGCTAAAAGCGTTTTTCCGCTCAAATCATCAATCAATTGAACATAGATACCTTTGTTGCTGCGAAACACAGTCAATCTTGGGCGTTCAGCGGTTCCGGTAACCACTTTGCGAATACGCATCTTAATGCGATTTCTGCGGAATTCTTTAGTTATAGCCATTTTCTATTATTTTTTACCTGCTGATTTTCCAGCTTTTCTTCTCAATTGTTCACCTACAAAACGCACACCTTTTCCTTTGTATGGCTCAGGGCTACGCAAAGAACGAATCTTTGCAGCTACTGCACCAAGCAATTGCTTATCGTGCGATTGCATTTTGATGATAGGGTTTTTACCCCGTTCAGTTTTAGTTTCAACTTTGATTTCTTTAGGAAGATCAAAAGTTATGTTGTGGGAATATCCTAATGTTAATTCCAACAAATTACCAGTATTTGCGGCACGATACCCTACACCCACTAATTCTTGTTCAATGGTGTAGCCTTTCGAAACACCTACAATCATGTTATTGATTAAGGCTCTGTACAAACCGTGTGATGCACGAGTTTGTTTTTCTTCGTTCGGGCGAACAACTGTAACTACATTTCCTTCTTGTGTAATAGTAATTCCGCTGGTAAGTTTTTGAGAAAGTGTTCCCAAACCACCTTTTACGGTAACTACATCACCAGCAAGAGTAACTGTAACTCCTGATGGAAGTGTTATCGGTAATTTTCCTATTCTTGACATTTTAATTCAGTCTAATTTTATTAATAAACGTAGCAAAGCACTTCGCCACCTACTTTTTGTACTCTGGCTTCTTTATCAGTCATTACACCTTTCGATGTAGAAACGATAGCAACACCCAATCCGTTCAATACACGAGGCATTGCAGCAGAACCGGCATACTTACGCAGACCTGGACGGCTTACACGGCGAAGGCTAACGATAGCAGGCTGTTTGGTAAGTGCATCGTATTTCAATGCTACTTTCAGCGTTTTTTTCACTCCATCGCCTTCTTCACGATAACCGAGAATAAAACCTTTATCCAAAAGGATTTTAGATATGTTTTTCTTCAAGTTTGAAGAAGGAACTTCCACTACACGGTGTTTCGCTTTAATAGCGTTGCGTAAGCGGGTTAGGTAGTCTGATACTGGATCTGTCATTTTCTTAATTCTGAAATATTATTACCAACTTGCTTTTGTTACTCCGGGGATTAGTCCGTTCAAGGCCATTTCACGGAAAGTGATACGGCTTAAACCGAAGTGACGGATAAATCCTTTCGGACGACCAGTTAAACTGCAACGATTGTGCAATCTCACTTTTGATGAATTAGCAGGAAGCTTAGCTAAACCCTGATAATCTCCTGCCGCTTTTAAAGCTTTACGTTTTTCGGCGTATTTTTCTACGAGTTTGGCTCTTTTAACCTCTCTCGCTTTCATCGATTCTTTTGCCATCTATATTTTATTTTTTGAATGGAATACCAAATTCTTTTAAAAGTTCACGAGCTTGTTCATCTGTTGGAGCGTTTGTTACAAACGTAATATCCATACCCATAATCTTACTTACTTTATCAATGTCAATTTCAGGGAAAATGATTTGCTCGGTTACACCTAATGTGTAGTTACCACGGCCATCAAAACCTTTAGCATTAACACCACGGAAATCGCGGATACGAGGAAGAGCTACAGAAATCAAACGATCTAAGAACTCGTACATTTTTTCTCCACGAAGAGTAACTTTAACTCCGATTGGTACTCCTTTACGAAGTTTGAAGTTAGAGATGTCCTTCTTAGAAAATGTTGCAATGGCTTTCTGACCGGTAATAGTGGTCATTTCCTTTACAGCATTATCGATTAATTTTTTGTCGGAAACGGCAATACCGATACCTTGGTTAAGGCAGATTTTTTCTAATTTAGGAACCTGCATAACGCTTTTGTAATTGAACTTGGCTTTCAAAGCCGGAACAACTACCTCTTTGTACTTGGTTTTATAACGTGGTGTGTACATTACTTGATTACCTCCCCAGATTTTTTAGCATAACGAACTAGTTTACCATCAACAACCTTGCGACCTACACGGGTAGGAGCCCCAGTTTTTGGGTCAATAAGTTTAAGATTTGAAATGTGAATTGAAGCTTCTTGCTTTACAATGCCACCTTGTGGGTGTTTTGCATTGGGCTTAGTATGCTTCGACACTAGATTCACGCCTTCTACAACAGCAGTAAGTTTGTCTGTATTTACAGTCAAAATTTTGCCTTGCGAATTCTTAGCAGTGCCGGTTGTTACCTTCACTACATCGCCTTTTTTTAATTTTAGCTTTGACATTTTTTCTATTTCTCTATTTAATTAAAGAACTTCAGGAGCCAATGAAATGATTTTCATAAACTGTTTTTCCCGCAATTCACGAGCAACCGGTCCAAAAATACGGGTACCTCTCAATTCTTCAGCCTGATTAATTAAAACACAAGCATTGTCATCAAAACGGATATAAGAACCGTCTTTACGGCGAACTTCTTTTTTGGTCCGAACTACAATCGCTTTTGAAACGATACCTTTCTTTACGTTACCGGAGGCAAGAGCATTCTTAACAGTAACAACAATTTTGTCGCCAACTGATGCATATCTTTTCTTGGTACCACCAAGCACACGAATAACTAAAACTTCTTTGGCTCCGCTGTTATCAGCTACTGTAAGCCTTGATTCTTGTTGTAACATATTATTTAGCTCTTTCTAAAATTTCTACTAATCTCCAGCATTTTGTTTTGCTCAATGGGCGAGTTTCCATAATCTTTACGGTATCTCCGATATGAGCATCACGTTTTTCGTCATGAGCGTGAAACTTATTGCTCTTTTTCAAGAACTTTCCGTATTTCGGGTGTTTAACTTTACGAACAACCATTACAGTAATGGTTTTGTCCATTTTATCGCTCACCACTAAACCGATTCTTTCTTTCCTTAGTTGTCTAACAACAGGAGTTGATGTAGTTGCTTCCATTTCTTTGTTTAGTTATTAGCAGCCGCACGTTTAGCAGCCTCAGTTAGCAAACGGGCAATAGTTTTACGGCTATGTGTAATTTTGGCAGGACTTTCTACCGGAGATACTGCATGACTTAACTTCAAACGGTTAAGTTGTGCTCTTTCTTCCGAAATCCGATCATTCAACTCGTCCGTTGAAAGCTCTTTTATTTGTGCGTTGTTCATTGCTAATGTTATTAATTAGTTAGCGGTTTCTTCGTAATCTCTACGAACAATAAATCTTGTTACGATAGGCAATTTTTGTGCGGCCAATCTCAAAGCTTCTTTAGCGGTTTCCATTGGAACGCCATCAGCTTCGAAAATGATGCAGCCTGGTTTTACCACAGCTACCCAATATTCAGGAGCACCTTTACCTTTACCCATCCGAACCTCAGCAGGTTTTTTAGTAATCGGTTTGTCAGGGAAAATCTTAATCCAGATTTGACCTTCACGTTTCATAAAACGAGTAACCGCTACCCGTGCAGCTTCAATTTGACGGCTGGTTACCCAAGCACCTTCTAAAGCTTTTATACCAAATGAACCAAAGGCTAGCTCTTGCCCACGAGTGGCATTGCCTTTCATTTTCATTTTATGCTGTTTTCTGAACTTCGTTCTTTTAGGCTGTAACATTATTTCTTATCAATTATTTCTTGTAAAAAACTATCTTCTATTATTTCCGCCGCTACGTGGGCCACGATCATTTCCACCTGCACCACCACCACGATTTCCGCCAGCACCGCCACGGTTTCCACCACGGTTATCTCTGTCTCCTCCCGGTTTGCCATCGCCTCTGCGTTCAGCACCGCCGCCACTTTTTTGAGCAAGCATAGCAATGTTTGGACTCAAGTCGCGTTTTCCGAAAACCTCACCGTTGCAAATCCATACTTTTATACCGATACGGCCATAAGTAGTGTGAGCTTCTGCGTGAGCATAATCAATATCAGCACGGAAAGTATGCAATGGAGTACGTCCTTCTTTATATCCTTCTTCACGGGCAATTTCAGCTCCGCCCAAACGACCGGCAGCTTTAATTTTAATCCCTTCTGCACCCATACGCATTGTTGATGCCATAGACATTTTCATTGCTCTACGGAAAGAAATCCGTCCTTCCAATTGGCGAGCAATGCTGTCAGCAACTAAACGAGCATCTAGTTCCGGGCGTTTAATTTCAAAGATATTGATTTGAACTTCTTTAGAAGTAATTTTCTTCAACTCTTCTTTCAATTTATCTACTTCTTTACCACCTTTTCCGATAATTACACCGGGGCGGGCTGTGTTGATTGTAACTGTAATAAGCTTAACAGTACGTTCAATGATTATTTTAGAAATACTGCCTTTCGCCAAACGAGCTTTCAGATAGTTTCTGATTTTATCGTCTTCAACGATTTTGTCGGCGTATTTTTTACCACCATACCAATTGCTGTCCCATCCGCGGATGATACCAAGTCTGTTGCCTATCGGGTTAGCCTTCTGTCCCATTCTGTATATTCTTAGTTAGATGAAGTTTTTTTATTAGTAGTAGCGGTAATATCTTGGGTGTCAAGAACAAGTGTAACGTGGTTTGACCGTTTGCGAATCCTGTTAGCACGGCCTTGGGGGGCAGGGCGAACACGTTTCATTTGCAAACCAGAATCAACAAAAATGGTTTTCACAAAAAGTCCGCTATCCTCGATACGAGTACCTTCGTTTTTTGCCTGCCAGTTTGCAATAGCCGATTTCAACAATTTCTCCAAGCGGTTTGAAGCTTCCTTGCTGCTAAACTTTAAAATGTTCAAGGCAAGTTCTACTTTTTTGCCACGGATAAGGTCAGCCATCAACCTCATTTTACGAGGCGATGTTGGCACTTTATTTAACTCAGCAATAGCCGTTTTGGCTTTTACTTCCTTTTTGGCTTCTGCTGCCAAACGTTTTCTCTTTCCCATTTCTTCTTTTAATAGAAATTATTTCTTTTTGTTACCAGCGTGGCCACGGAAAATTCGTGTTGGTGAAAACTCGCCTAATTTGTGTCCCACCATATTCTCAGTTACATAAACCGGAATAAATTTATTCCCGTTGTGAACTGCGATAGTTTGTCCAACAAACTCAGGAGAAATTACCGAACGGCGACTCCAAGTTTTGATTACTGTTTTTTTACCGGTTTCCACCATTTTCTCTACCTTTTTTTCAAGATGAGAATCAATGAAAGGGCCTTTTTTTAATGAACGACTCATTTACTTATTATTTTTTTCTACGTGAAATGATATACTTAGTTGAGGCATTCTTCAATTTTCGGGTCTTGTAACCTTTAGCCGGAATACCTTTACGAGAGCGTGGATGTCCACCTGTAGCTCGACCTTCTCCACCGCCCATTGGGTGATCCACTGGATTCATCACAACCGGACGAGTACGGGGACGGCGACCTAACCAACGGCTGCGACCTGCTTTACCAGATACAGTTAAATTATGGTCGGGGTTTGATACTGAACCGATAGAAGCTAAACAGGTAACCAGTATTAAACGGGTTTCGCCTGATGGCATTTTAATGGTTGCATATTTTCCATCACGAGCAGTAAGTTGAGCATAAGTACCCGCAGAACGAGCAATAATAGCACCTTGACCGGGACGTAATTCAATGTTGTGGATAGTAGTTCCTAATGGAATTTCGCTTAACAAAAGTGCATTACCTAAGTTTGGAGGTGCACCAGGGCCAGCTTCAACTTTTGAACCAACGGCTAAACCGTTTGGAGCAATGATATAACGCTTTTCGCCATCTGGATAATGAATAAGAGCAATACGAGCTGTGCGGATTGGATCATACTCAACAGTTTTTACGATACCTGGGATTCCAAATTTATTACGTTTGAAGTCAATGATACGGTATTGTTGTTTGTGTCCACCACCCAAATAACGCATTGTCATTTTACCCGACTGGTTACGACCACCTGATTTCGATATAGAAGTAACAAGGCTTTTCTCGGGTTTTGAGGCAGTTATTTCCTCGAAACCGTTGGCAAGTTTGAACCTTGTGCCTGGAGTTACCGGTTTTAGTTTACGAAGCGACATTTCTTTAAAATTCTATTATGCTATTAAATTATATACTGGCGAAAAAATCAATTGTATCGCCTTTCTTCAATTTCACGATGGCTTTTTTCGAATTTGAAATTTTACCATACGATACTTTAGTCCGTGTGCTGCGTGAACGCATTTTACCAAGAGTGATTAGCGTATTTACTCGCTCAACAGTTACTCCGTACATTTTTTCAACTTCAGCTTTGATGTCAATTTTGTTGGCATTGCTGTTTACAACGAATCCATACTCATTAAGCTTTTCAGCTTTCAATGTGCGTTTCTCGGTGATGATTGGTTTTACTATAATGTCCATTTCTACTCTTTTTTAGATAATATACTTTCAATAATCGTCAAACTTCCTTCTTCAAGCACTAAATTCGTTGCGTTTAAGATATCGTATGTACTTAATTCTGAAACGTTTATAACCTTTGTCCCCCCTAAATTTCGGGACGACAAATATAGATTTTTATTTGATTCAGCCAACACTACTAAAGATTTTTTATCCAAAATGTTAAAATTCTTTAGAAAGTCTAGATATAGCTTGGTTTTTGGAGCTGCGAAGTCAAACTTTTCAACAACAGTTATCCCATTATCTTTAGCTTTATAGCTCAAAGCTGATTTACGAGCAAGCACTTTCAATTTCTTGTTTAATTTGAAAGAATAATCACGGGGCTGAGGGCCAAACACACGACCACCGTGGCGGAATAAAGGACTTTTTACAGAGCCTTTACGCGAGCCTCCTGTACCTTTTTGGCGGTGCAGCTTGCGGCTTGAATAATTGACCTCGTGTTTCTGTTTGGCTTTGTGAGTACCTTGGCGTTGGTTAGCCAAGTATTGTTTCACATCCAAATAAATAGCGTGGTCGTTTGGTTCGATAGCAAACACTTCATCGCTGAGGTTTACTTTTTTCGATGTTTCCTTACCGGAAACGTTGAATACATTCAGTTCCATATTATTTTTCTATTAAAAGGTAAGATCCTTTAGCTCCGGGAACAGCTCCACTAACAAGTATCAGGTTACGGTCGGCTAAAACTTTTACAATAACTAAATTTTGAATTTTTATGCGGTCGCCACCAGTGCGTCCGGCCATTCTCATTCCAGGGAATACACGAGATGGGTAAGAAGATGCACCGATAGAACCGGGAGCACGCAACCTGTCGTGTTGTCCGTGTGTAGTACCACCCACACCAGCGAAGCCGTGACGTTTAACTACACCTTGAAAACCTTTTCCTTTGGAAGTTCCTACTACATCTACATAATCACCTTCATTGAAAATATCAACGGTAATAGTATCACCAAGGTTATTTGCGTTGTCGTTACCAAATTCTACTAACCTACGTTTAGGGGTAGTTTTTGCATTATCAAAATGGCCTTTAAGAGCCGAAGTTGTGTGCTTATCTTTCTTTTCATCGAAGCCAACCTGAATAGCACTGTAACCATCCTTTTCAGAAGTTTTCACTTGTGTAACTACGCAGGGACCTGCTTGAATAACTGTTACGGCGATGTTTCTTCCATCGGCACCGTAAACGCTTGTCATTCCTAATTTTTTTCCTATTATACCAGACATTTCTTTTATGTTAGGGGTTTATAGATTATTGTTAATTCTTGTTCTTTTGTTCGTAATCCTGTTTGAACTAACTAAACTTTAATTTCTACTTCCACACCGCTGGGAAGTTCTAACTTCATCAAAGCATCTACAGTTTTAGAGGTAGAGCTATAGATATCGAGCAATCTTTTGTATGAACACAATTGAAATTGCTCACGAGCTTTTTTGTTAACGTGGGGAGAACGCAAAACGGTGAAGATTTTTTTGTGAGTAGGCAATGGAATTGGTCCACTTACAACTGCACCTGTGGCTTTCACAGTTTTTACGATTTTATCAGCAGACTTGTCCACTAAATTAAAATCGTAAGATTTTAGTTTGATTCTGATTTTTTGACTCATTGTTATAAAGAACGAATATAATTATGCTTCTTGTTTAGCTTTTCCTTTAACTTTTGAAATTACCTCTTCCGATACGTTTCTTGGAGTTTCAGCATAGTGGCTGAATTCCATTGTAGATGATGCACGACCAGAAGTGATAGTTCTTAATGTGGTTACATATCCAAACATTTCACTCAATGGCACTTTTGCTTTTACAACTTGTGCTCCACCACGGCTATCCATTCCTTCTAATTGACCACGACGTTTGTTTAAGTCACCGATTACGTCACCCATATTTTCGTCAGGGGTAACTACTTCTACTTTCATAATTGGCTCAAGCAACATCGGCTTAGCGTTTTTAGCTGCTTCGCGGAAACCAATCTTGGCACAAATTTCAAATGAAAGTGAATCGGAATCGACAGCGTGGAATGAACCATCTTTCAAAGTTACTTTCATAGCATCGATAGGGAAGCCTGCCAATGGACCATTTTGCAAACTGGCTTTGAAGCCTTTTTCGATTGCCGGGATAAATTCACGGGGAATGTTACCACCTACAATTTCGTTTACAAACTGTAATCCGCCAGTTATAAATTCAGCGTCAACCGGAGCAATTTCAAATTGGATATCGGCGAATTTACCACGACCACCTGTTTGTTTCTTGTACACTTCGCGGTGGAAGTACTTGCCAGTTATAGCTTCTTTGTAAGCAACTTGAGGAGCACCCTGGTTTACTTCAACTTTGAACTCACGTTTCAACCGGTCAACTATAATCTCTAAGTGAAGTTCACCCATTCCGCTAATAACGGTTTGGCCTGTTTCTTCGTCTGTGTGTACACGGAAAGTTGGATCTTCTTCAATCAATTTTGATAAAGACATACCTAAACGATCCACATCAGCTTGTGATTTTGGTTCGATTGCCAAACCGATTACCGGTTCAGGGAACGACATTGATTCTAATACGATAGGATTTTTCTCATCGCAAAGAGTGTCGCCTGTACGAATATCCTTGAAACCAACGGCTGCACCAATATCACCAGCTTCAATATTCGGAATCTGGTTTTGTTTATTAGCGTGCATTTGGAAGATACGAGAGATACGTTCTTTCGATTCGGTACGAGTGTTGAACACATAAGAACCTGAATCCAATTTACCTGAGTAAACACGGAAGAATGCTAAACGGCCAACGAATGGGTCAGTAGCAATTTTGAAAGCCAAGGCTGCAAACGGCTCGTCTGAACTTGGTTTGCGGTGTACTTCTTCTCCAGTGTCGGGATTAGTTCCGGTAACACCTTCAACATCCATCGGACTTGGTAAAAATTTAATTACTGCATCCAACATTGTTTGAACTCCTTTATTTTTGAAAGCAGAACCACACATCATCGGCGTAATTTTCATCGCGATGGTAGCTTTACGAATTGCTTCGTTGATTTCTGGTTCCGTGATAGCATCAGGATTGTCGAAGAATTTTTCCATCAAGGTATCGTCAAATTCTGCGATAGCCTCAATTAGTTTCTCACGATATTCATCCACTTGAGCTTCCATATCCGCTGGTATTGGAATCTCAGTGTAAGTCATTCCTTCAGTAGCGTCGTCCCAAACAATGGCTTTGCGGGTAATCAAATCAACAACACCTTTGAAAGTTTCTTCGGCACCGATTGGTAATTGCAAAGGAATTGCATTCCCTTTCAACATAGAGTTTACTTGTCCAACAACTTGATAAAAGTCGGCACCGGCACGGTCCATTTTATTTACGAAACCGATACGAGGAACGATGTATTTATTCATCTGTCTCCAAACGGTTTCAGATTGTGGCTCAACGCCGCCCACTGCACAGAACAATGCAACAGCACCATCCAATACACGAAGCGAACGTTCAACCTCAACTGTGAAGTCAACGTGTCCGGGAGTGTCGATAAGGTTAATTTGGTATCCTTTAGTAGCATCGGTTTGTTTGCCGTTGTCTGTTGGGAATTTCCAAAACGTGGTGGTAGCAGCAGAAGTGATGGTTATACCACGTTCTTGCTCCTGAACCATCCAGTCCATTGTAGCAGCACCATCGTGAACCTCACCTATTTTGTGCACTTTACCTGTATAGTAAAGAATACGCTCAGAGGTAGTGGTTTTTCCGGCATCAATGTGAGCCGAAATCCCGATGTTGCGTGTAAATCTTAAATCTCTTGCCATTTGTTATATGGAAACAATAGTTTCCGGTTGTAACTTTATACTTGTAATTCTATTTTAGAAACGGAAGTGAGAGAAAGCTTTGTTTGCCTCAGCCATACGGTGAGTATCTTCTTTCTTTTTATGTGTAGCCCCTTCTTCTTTGTAAGCAGCCATAATTTCGCCAGCAAGTTTTCCTGCCATCGATTTTTCGCTGCGTCTGCGGGTGTACATAATCATCCATTTAATTCCTAAAGAAACACGACGGTCAGGACGAATTTCCATTGGAATTTGGAATGTAGCACCACCCACACGGCGGCTTTTTACTTCCACTGCAGGCATGATGTTGGTCAATGCTTTTTTCCAAACATTGAGGCCGTCTTCTTGCAAACGCTCACCTACGATGTTTAAGGCATCATAGAAAATGTCGTATGCCGTTGACTTTTTGCCATCGTACATTAAATTGTTTACAAAACGTGTTACTAACTGATCTCCGAATTTTGGATCAGGTAGCAGCGGTTTTTTCTTGGGTGTATTTTTTCTCATTGTGATAAAAACTTGCTGTTTATCTCGCACTACCTTGGCAGGCGATTAAACTGTTATCAATAAATTAAAAAAGAACGATTATTTTTTAAACTTTAAACTCGAAACTATTTTTTCTTCTTAACTGGTGCTGCCGGAGCTCCTGCTTTCCCTGCTTTTGGCTTTTTAGTGCCATACTTAGAACGACGTTGGTTCCTTCCTTCCACGCCAGCTGTATCTAATGTGCCACGAACAATGTGATAACGAACACCAGGCAAATCTTTTACCCGTCCGCCACGCAACAATACTATTGAGTGCTCTTGCAAATTGTGGCCTTCTCCGGGAATATATGCGATTACTTCAAAACCATTTGTTAAACGAACCTTAGCAACTTTACGCATTGCTGAGTTT
>CANJNG010000064.1 GCA_947475205.1 Bacteroidota bacterium | reverse complement strand
GCTAGATTCTTACATTGTGAGGAATTTTAATGGTTTGGCGGTGGAAAGGAATAACAGTAGCGGGACTTTAGAGGTTTATTCCCATTTAACACTCAAAGCATTTAGAAAATAAAATTCCGTTTGAGGTTTATATAACCTAATTTTTAGATATTTGCGAAATGTATGTAGAAGTGGTTATGGCAC
The DNA here is from genome assembly GCA_947475205.1 of Bacteroidota bacterium. Classification (GTDB taxonomy): domain Bacteria; phylum Bacteroidota; class Bacteroidia; order JAIBAJ01; family JAIBAJ01; genus JAIBAJ01. The sequence goes on along the minus strand of CANJNG010000064.1, from coordinate 22,379 downwards.
AAATTTACTGTATTATGGATGAATATGTGCCACGATATGGCACATATAAGGAAGTTATCGGTCAGGCTAAAATTCCACGACAGTGCTAAACTTGACCATTTGTGCTATGACCAACTGGAATACAAAATACAAATTCAAAGCACCAAAGGGCTAACGCCATTTGGTGCTAATTAAATACCACTTTTAATCGTGCTGAGCTACAAGGAAAATGTAAAAGAAATAATTTGGGATTATCCAAACTTTAGCTGGAAATGCTACGATTATGCATCATCAGACTTAAATGAGGAATATAACAATATATACCTTTTTGCACAGGAAAATCTTCTCAGAGATATTAGTGGATATGGAACAAACAAAGCGAAATTTTTCTTTGTAGATAGTGATTCAATCAATGCTCGTGGTGGTTGGGCATATGGTTTAGGTTTTGTGAGCATAAATAGAGGATTAATTGAAAGCCTTCATTCAAGTTTGTTGAGTGAAAAAAGCCTAATTCAAAATATTTCACTTAAAGGCTATGCCTTTGATTTTAATATCAATAGATTTCTATTTGATTTCACAACCCATTTTATATACTACCATGAACTTACCCATGTAATTCAACATCGACACAGTAAGGCTGCAAACTATAATGAAATCCAAGCCGAAACTCAAGATAATGAATTTAATATTGAATCACATTTAAGAGAATTTGATGCTGATTTCTACGCTACACATTTCTTAGCTCTAATTATATTAAGGCATTGGAAATATCTATTAAACATTGGAAGCATAAACATTACTCTTAACCAAATTGTTGAAATATCAATTGCTGCAATAATTTTTTATTTTTCTAAATTAGTTCCCGATATGAATGTTTTTTACATTCGGGATAAACAACACCCTCATCCTATAATTAGAATTATTAGGATTTCAGAAGGGATTGTTGGAAATATAAATAAGAATTCCTCATTCAATTTAAATAAAAGGGAGATAGTTGACAACGCTTTCAAACTATTCTACAATATGCAGTCAATCACTAAACTACCTGACAAACAATCAAGTGTAATCAATCTTATAACATTACATGAGAAAGAAATTGCTTCATATTATGAAGAAATTCAAAAAGCTCAAAAAACCTATCCAAATTTAGTTACAAGCCCAATTTAATCGACTTTGACAAATTATCAACATGACTAACACAACATTGACCTTCAAAATATGCATAACAGTAATGGTATCTATATTTATAGCTGGCTGTAAACCAAATCATAAGTCTAAAAACGATTTAATCGATTTGAAAATTAAAGGTGCTGTAAAATCAATAATTGAATCTGAATATAATGCTGAAGAGAAATTTGGAGAATACCAAAAGAAAGAATTATCTTTTAAAACTATAACTTTTTTTAATGAAAATGGAAAATTATTGAGTAAAAAATTTGACAAAAATGGACTAATGGCAATGGGTGTAGAATCTTCATGGAGATATGACGAGTACTCAAATGCAATTGAGGAAACAATGTTTTTTGAGGGTAAATTAAATTCAAAAAGTATATCCGATTACGATAAAAATAACAATTTAATTGAAAAAAAACATTATGATAATGATGGGAAATTATTCGCTAGAAAAACATATGAATATAACTTAAGTAATGAATTATTAGAAACTAACGAATTTGATTCAAAAAGTCAGTTTAATTATAAAAATAGATTTAAAATAGATTCAAGTGGTAATCATACAGAATGGAGATACAAGTCCGATGGTGAATTAATTTACAAATTTGTAAAGGAATACAATGATTTGGGAGATGAAATTTGCTTAACATCATATGATAAAAATTCTTATGAAGCATCAGACATTCATCATGTATATGCCTACGAATATGACAACAATAGAAATATGATTGTTTCTAAAATGTATGATAAAAATAAAGAATTAAAAGAAAGTACTACCTATGAGTATTATGATTTTGATAATTTTGGGAACTGGCAGAGAAGAATTAGCATTAATTTAGGAGGTGAAACATTAACTATAGTAAATGGGTTGCTTAAGAAAGAAGATAACGGAGACTTAAAAAAAGTTACAATATTGGAAAGACAGATTGAGTATTTTGATTAGTATTTTAAAACAGATTTTAGCATGCTAGTAAATATTCATTAACCGAAATCTTACAAACATCAGCTCATTTTTGACAGGAAACACTTAACCTGACCGACACCGCACCGAACAGAAACAGCCCGAACCGATAACAAAAGATTGAAAGAAATGGAGGTGTGCTTCGTCCGACAGGGCAGTGCTAAGTTGTTACATTTGCCCTCCGAATGACCATTTGCGAGCCTCCACTTCTTCAATCTTACCAACGTTAGCTCAGAGGGGTATCTTCTCAAATCCCCCCCCCTTCCCTCCCACCCTATTCCTATTCTTTCAAAATTAGCATCCTTTACTTGAAAGCAATTCTATTTTTGCAGCCTCATTTATCCTATGCCCTCTGTTTCCGTTTGCTTCTCCCCTATTCTATTTCCATTATTTAAAAACGACGATGCTGTGGTGGTGGTGGTAGATGTGCTCAGGGCTACTTCGGCCATCGTTACCGGGTTCGACCATGGGGTGAATGTTATGGTGGCAGTGGCCGGAATTGAAGAAACGCTATCTTACAAAGACAAGGGCTATTTGGTGGCCGGCGAACGCAATGGCGAAATGCAGGAAGGTTTTGATTTTGGGAATTCGCCGTTTAGCTATAAACCCGAAGTGGTGAAAGGCCGAAACGTAGCCATATCTACTACCAATGGCACACAGGCGGTGGTGGCCGCCAAAGATTCACACAAACTATTTATTGGTGCATTCTTAAATATTTCGGCCTTATGCAAGCGGATATTAAACGAAAACCGCGATGTGATTGTGCTTTGTGCCGGATGGAAAAACAAATTTAACCTTGAGGATACCCTCTTTGCCGGGGCCTTAGCTGAAAAGCTAGCCGGAAATGGGTATCTCTTAAACTGCGATTCGGCTTTGGCAGCCATCGAACTCTGGAAAAATGCTAAACCGGATGTGAATGCTTTCCTAGCCACATCAAGCCACCGAAACCGGCTAAAGCACCTCGATTTGGAAGCCGATATTAAGTATTGCTTAACCTTAGATCTTTGTAAAAGCGTCCCCGAACTCGAAGCCGGCGTTTTAGTGTGGAAAGATTAGCTTCCCCCCTACTGAAACTTCAGAATAGTCCAATAAATATAGGTTTTTCCTAATTGGCCTCTAATCCAGTTTTTTTCCTTTTTGTGGATATCGCTGGAATAGTTCATGACCAAATATTCATGCTCATTCATCTGCTGAATAGCCGGATAGGAACAATCGCCTGTGCTGGGGAAATCGAGAATGGGTTCCACATTCAAGTTCTCTTTATCAAATTTGAATAAAGCTGTTCGCTTTCTGGTAAACGAATACCTGATCAGGTGTTTGTTTCTGTGGTCTTTAACCTTTTTGGCCTTCTTATCCTTTACATCAACCTGCTGTATAGTAATGGGCTTCATGGGCAAAGTGCTGTCTTTGTTTTGGGATAAATCTTTTATTTCGTTTGTCGATAAAGACTCATACTGTGTGGTTTCAATTTTGGGTGCTGATTGGGCGGTATCTTTAGTTTTATCTATCGGACCGTCCATATTGCGGCGGGAGATAAGATAAATGTCATCGTTGTGGGCAAACAGCAATGCACTGTCGTATTTGTACTTATAGCGTTTGAATTTCCATTTTTCCAAGCTGTCCTTCTCGGCCTTGCAAATCAAGGAGCCCGAACCTTCAAGCCTAACAGTGGCATACAAATCCTCCTTCCTATCAAATATAAATTCGCCCTCTTCGGCTGTCTTTATATTAATCTGTGGCTTATCCGAAAGCCGAGTGAAATGCCTTCCGTCGGTGCTACTCAGTAACCTTAAATCTGATTGGTGCTTGCTGTTGTATAGTTCTTTACCATAGTATGCTGAAAGAAAAAGTTTATTGTCTTTATTCCTTAATCGCCATGGCACATATCCATCGATGCCAATAGTGCTAGGGGCAGTCCAATCTTTGTTGCCTTTGGTTACGGTCACCAGCACTTCCTTGGGTTCAAACTTCAGCATTTTAGTTCCACCCCGGAAATAATACAAGTAAAGGGAATCCTTAAGAATGGCAAAGCGGGGTTCCCTCAAATCAGATTTCATTGCGATGGTATATTCATACTTCCAAGTCTTTAGGTCCGTGGAACTAATGATATACAGCATTGCCTTTTTTGAAGCAAAATGAGTAGGTGCAGTTCGAAATGCAACATAATACTTGTCTTGAAATTTAATGATATCAAGGTTATTGTTCGAATGCTGCAACACTACCTCCGGCGGCATATTCCTTTGCTCGGTAAGGTTTAGCCAAGGGGAATACGAAATATTTTGGGCATGAAGTTTTGATATAGCTAAGAACACCAAAATGCTGTATCCCAAAATGTAGTTAAGTGCTTTCATTGAACTACAAAAGAACGATGAATAGGAAATATTAAATCAAAAAAAAACAGAAAACATGATTAACCATTAAAGGCGAAAACTGTCCCCTATACTGTCCCCGCTTAATAATTATAGAGTACAGTTAGGCAATTTATAGTACAATTACATACCTAATAGGAAATGATGAGTTAGCCCGAATTCCCATTATACAATAACTATTTAGGCTCGGCAATTTAGCTTGGCTAGGTAAGATTTCAGGAAAATTGAATATATTCTTTCGCAAATCGCACAGACATTTGCTCAATCATTTAAAAACAACAATTATGAAAACGCAAACTCTTACCGCCACATTTTTAATGTTAGCTGCTTCTAACATGATTTCTTTTGGACAAACAAGCTTTTTAGAAAAATCAGTTTCCAACGATGGACCTCCTGCTTCCAATTGTATTTCTGAAACTGAATACAAAGCCTTAGAAGAACGTTGTGTTCATACTATTAAAGCTTTAGGTCTGCCTTTATCCAATGCTAAAAGCATACAAACAACTTCTTTAGCCTGGCCTTTGCGTGCTGCTGCCGGATTAAACGATTGCAGCTTTTATGCAATCAACGCTTATGTTGACCACGATGCCACTACCGGATTGTCCGATTGGAATTGCGGTACAAATACCTATGATGGTCACCGAGGGACAGATATTGGAATTGCTCCATATAGCTTTTTGAAAATGGACAACAACTTGGTGGAAGTTATTGCTGCCGCTGCGGGCACTATCATTGACCGTGCAGATGGGAATTTTGATAAAAACTGTGCATCCAATACCCTTACTGCCAATTCCATTAGCCTGCAACATGCCGATGGTTCAGTTACGCATTATTGGCACATGAAGAAAAACTCCGTTACTTCGAAGCAAGTGGGAGAATCGGTTGCTGTAGGAGAATATTTGGGCGTAGTTGGTAGTTCCGGTAGTTCCAGTGGACCTCACCTTCATTTTGAAGTTTGGGCAGGCAGCACAAACACTACGAGGCAAGATCCTTATAGCGGTTCCTGCAATTTACTGAATAGCAATTCGTGGTGGGCATCTCAAAAACCCTACAGGGAACCGAATATAAGTAAAGCCTCTGTAAACATAACAGATGTGGTGGTTCCCGGATGCCCAAACACAGAAACATCCAATGAAGATTCCGTGTTTTCAATACCGTTTCAAGGTCCAGGATTAGCCCCGGGCTATGCTAAGTTTTATGTTTTTTATCGGAATGAAACTAGTGGAATGATTGCCACCATGAATATTCTTAATCCTGACAACACCGTGTTTAATTCTTGGACCCGAACAAGTACCACCAATTACAACAATAGCTATTACGGATTTTCAAAAGTTTTGCCTACTCTGCCTGGGCTATATACCTTTAAAGCGGAATATAATGGGTTATTTTGCGAGCAACAATTTACCATTACTACTCCCGTTGGGATAAATTCCTTGTCTTCAAATAGTAATTTCACTATCTATCCTAATCCCGGAAATGGAAGATTTACGCTCAATGTTTCGGATAAATACCTAACCGGAGATACCCGACTAGAAATCAGAAATATCCTTGGCGAAATAGTGTTTTCTAAAACAATTACCAAAGCGGAAAACTCCATTTCTATAGAACCAAAGGCAGGCATCTATTTCACTTACTTAATAAATCAAGGACAAATTCTAGGAACACAAAAGCTTATTGTGAACTAATAATTTTAGAAAGGAATATTTAGAGCAAAAAAAAGCCGCTATTGCTAGCGGCTTTTTTTGTACCCGGAGCCGGAGTCAATTATACTTAACTTTGCTTTATTAAATTTAACTCAAATTCCTTTGTTTATTGGGGTTTTAAGTGAAGTTATGATAATGAGAAATTAAGTAAAGTGTCCCCTAATAAACCAAAAAGTGTCCCCTATAGTGTCCCCTCCAATTTTTAATCAAGTTAATTCATTCCTTAAATAAACCAATATGAGCAAAGTTAATTTCTATTTGAAAGATGCACAAACAAAATCAACAACCCTGATTTATTTATATTTCAGCTATGATGGAATCCGATTTAAGTATTCAACAGGGGAAAGCATTGCCCCGAAACATTGGAGCGACCAGACAAAGCGAGTTAAGAAAACCTTTGAAGGAGCAGCAGAACTTAATAACTACCTTGATAAATTGGGTGAAACTGTTAGTGATATTTACAGGCAAAGCAAGTCTTTGAATAGAAGTACAACACCTGAATCATTAAAAGCTGAATTGAAGTTAATAAACCGACCTAACAGGGTAATTCAAACCAACCTGTTTTCATTTATAGAAGAATTTATTGCATCATGTAAAAGCACAAGAAGACCAAACACATTAAGGAACTATCAACAGACCTTAAATGTATTGACAGAATATAAGGAACACAAAAGAAAAAGGCTAACATTTGAAAGTATTGACCTTAACTTCTATACTGATTTTACAGATTTTCTTACCCTTACAAAGAAGCATTCTAACAACACTGTAGGAAGCCACATAAAAACATTAAAGACTTTTTTAAATGAGGCAGTTGAAAGAGAATTAACGGAGAAAATAGACTTTAAAAACAAGCGTTTCAAAACTATTTCGGAAGATGCTGATAATATTTATTTAACCCAAAGTGAAATAGAATATCTCTACAAATTTGACCTATCAAAAAAAGAAAAGTTATGCCGAACAAGAGATTTATTTGTTGTAGCTTGTTTTACTGGATTGAGGTTTTCCGATTTTAGTCAAATTAAAATAGGGAATATTACCAATCGAAACACAATCAAAATTCGTACACAAAAAACAGATGAACAAATAGAAGTACCGATACATTTTATTGTCAAAGAAATTATGGAAAAGTATAAAAATCAATATTCAAACTCTTTGCCCCCTGCTTACGCACAAGCAGTTATGAATAGGTATTTAAAGGAGTTAGGCGAATATGTAGGTTTTGAATCTAACATTGCTACCAAGCAAACAAAAGCTGGGTTGATTGTTCACACAAACAGAAAGAAGTTTGAGTTAATTACAACCCATACAGGAAGAAGGAGTTTTGCAACAAATCTTTATTTGGCAAAATTTCCAACAATTACCATAATGAAGATTACAGGCCACCGCACCGAAAAAGCCTTTATGAAATATATTAAGGTAACGAATGAGCAACATGCTCAACTACTTGCTGATTTTTGGAATACACAAAACAATCGTCTAAAAGCCGTTTAAATTTCAACAATGAGTGTTTTAAGTGCTAAATTGAAGAATTTGCAAGATATGCTTTCAGTAATGGTATGTGAAACTAATGGAGTTGGCGGAGTTCGGTTTTATTACAGCTTTCCTAATAAGCACTATATCATTATAACTGAAGAAAAACGAACTAAGATAGAAATACCAGATGGAGGAATGTGTCAAATGGATTACTATACAATTAAATGTATTAATCCCGAAAAAAACCATTCCAACCTCACTCACCACCACCTTCACCTTCCAAGTCAATTAAATGAATATGAAACATTCCTTGATTTTTGTTTCCTTGATTTAGAAAGAGAAATTGCGGATAACATTATTCAAATTCCACAGTCAAATATAAGAATGTACCTGAATACATTATACAAGGAATTTGAAGGGAAATTAGAGTTCATCTCGACAATAAAGGATAATTTGGAATTCCACATTGGAACATTGCCAATATTCCAAGATAATACAAAGGTTTTTAATCGTTTTATGGAGGACGAAGTAAAGGTTAGAGCAATAAGGAAATTTATTGATTATAATCTCAAAGAGAAGTACTCAGAATATTTTCAAAGTTCCAACAAGGAAGTGCAAAAAGAGAAAACGATTGAAATGTACTTTGAAAATTTGGAACTTAAAAAGGAGTTTTTGGAAGCCCTTAAAAAGGAGTTTATAACTGAAAGGGGGGTATCAATTAAGATACTTATTGATGTTTTAATTGAGATGGATTTATTAAGAATTGAAGACCGTGGATTTAATAAGTTTCTTGGTATTTTAGAAAAGTATTTGAATCGAAGCCTAGGACAGTATCAAAGTATTCAGAATTTCAAACTAAGCCATGAGCCTGCACACAAAGCGGTTAAAACAAGCACTAAAGAGAGGATAAATAAAATCCTAAGTAATTTAAAAGTTTAACTTTTGGGGCAATATTTGTATTGCCTGTTTATCCTGTTTTTACCTGTTTACAGGAACAAACAGGCTACTGTTCAGTAAGTTACAATAAAGTGTGCAATACTTTTGTGCGTTCAAAAAATAAAAGAACGCTAAAAATGACACAACTTAAAAACACCCAACAACAGCAATTCCTTTCGCCTATTCCATTAGAAGATTTAGGCAACTTCATTAGAAATTGCATCAAAGAAGAACTTGAAAACAAAGTTCCACAAACACCACCATCAGAGGAATTAATTACCTCAACTGAAACCGCCCGAATATTGGGAGTTTCAAAAGTAACCCTTCACACTTGGAAGTTAGAGGGAAGAATAAAATACTATCGGATTGGTACACGCATTCGGTTTAAAAAGGCCGAAGTGATGGAAGCATTGCAAAACCCAAATAATAGAGGGGGTAAAAATGCGTAAAACATTCAATACCCCCTTTAGTCAGTTTGAGAACCTGCACAAAGATAATCACTTTCAAGTACAAATGGAAGTGGTATTTCAAGCCTTTCAATCGCCTTCAACTATGCTAATGATAGCACACGAAACAGGCATCGAAAGGGCGAATATCTGCCGATATGTCGCAACATGGGAAAAGCAGGGATTAATTCACTTTGTCGGTTTAGGTGTTTGCACCATTTCAAAGCACAGAGCCGGGTTTTATAACACTGACAAAATCTCTTAGGGAATTAACAGCCCTAAAACCAAACCATAGTTTTCATTTAGACAGGAAACACCCGGTTCCATTGCCACACCATTGCCAAGTGTATGACTTTATTTCAATACAGCTGACTGGAATTGACTATCGAGAGTTACTTCATAATCCATACCTCGATTTTGGTGTGGAGCTTAAAGAACTTTCGGCAGTGTACATTGAGTTTCCTAAAACAGCCAAATGGAGGAATATGAAAATCGAGATTTTAGGAAGTGATTACATAACCCTAAAAGGTAGTTTGCATAAATATTGGAAAGGAGGATATAATTTTGATGATTTTAGCTTTTCAGAGGCAATACTTGCAATCAATGACCTTTGCGATAAACTAAAAATTAAGCCTAAAAATTGCATTCTAAGGAATTTGGAGATTGGTGTTAATCTCTTATTGCCATTTAACCCAAAAAAGGCAACAGACAGCCTAATATGCTATAAGGGCAAAAGGTTTGCACCAATGAATTCAACAGGCAGAGATTCGATTGGGGAGAAATGCAGTTTTCAGAGGTATGAAATTAAGATTTACAACAAGCGTATAATGTCAGGAGGTCAAAATATACTTAGGGTAGAATTGAAGGTTGTTAGAATGGAACACCTCAAAAAAGCGGGCTTCAAAACATTGGCAGACTTAACCCGAAAAGCTAAAATCAAGAAATCAAAAAAGTTCCTAATTGATATATTGGACAACACAATATTTGATGATAATTCGGTGGATGAATCGAAATTGAATAATTGGGAAAAGGATATTTTTCTCAATGGGAGAAATCCAAGATTTTGGGAAGAGATTATAAAGAAACCTTCCCTTTGCTTTAAGAAAAAAGCACAGTTCAGGAAAATAGTTAAGCAGTACGGAAAAGAAGGAATTCAACCAATGATTAAGGGAATGTTTAATAATAAATGGGAGGAACTATTAAACGAGAATCCACACTTGGAAAGTGCTTCCAAGGTGTGAAGGAATTAACCTACTATTTGAAGTGTTAAAACCTTCACACTTTCATTCAAAAGACTAGAAATTCTTTTTGCCTTTCTTGGAAGAATTAGGGAACTGCAAAAACCTACTTTCCACCCTTTGATTCTATTGGCTTATTAAAGTCATTTACATTTTCACCACTATAATCAATTCGCCCGTGTTCAACAGAGGCACTAACAAAAGATAATAATCCTGAAAGGCTTAACACCCCGCCACCAGCCAACAATAGAGCCGAACCAATATGAGGATTTGCATTAATCCCAACCCCATCTCCTTCGCTTTTATACAGCAAAACCCCACCTATAATTCCCGCAACACCCAAGGCAGTACAAACAAAACCTCCTGCAACCTTTCGGGCAACCGACCTATTACTATTCCTTACTGCTATTTCCTTGTCACTTAATGAAGGTGCTTGTTGCCTTAAATCAACAGGTTTGTTTTCAAAACCCAACTCCTTTGCCTTTAGTTTGTCATATTCCTCTTGAGAAATTAACTTCTTATCCAATAGCGATTTGAATTGAGTTAATCTGATTTCCAAGCTATCAGCCTTTTGAGCAAAAGAAGCAATACTGAAAAGAATGAATAAAACAGTTAGGTAAGGTTTCATTGTAATTTCTAGTTGAATAAAGGTGTTAAAGTAGGGTTTTGGTTTATTGAATAGACCTCAATTCGCCAATTGTAAAATACAATTTTTGACAAATATCCTCAAAAGCAATATTGTAATACTTGTCACCAGCTTTATAATTCAAATAAACAAGCATAGGCTTATCATTCATAATGAAATCATTTATTGTATAGTCAAAATATCCATCACCTGTTTGAATTGTCATCGCATACAAAATTGACCTATACCCTTTTTTATAAGAATAGTTTATCTGAAAATACACTTTGTAAATTCCCGCATCCTTTTCCATAATTGTTCTACCTTGAGCTGAACTGAATTCATGCTTTTCTGAATACAGATTTGACATCCTTGGTGTTCCCCAAGTTACACATTTGTTAAAGATTTCGTCCTTTGTTTTACCCTCCAAAAGAACTCTCCCAACTATTTCTATTTGCCCAGTTCCTTGATTAACGGGGAAACATGAATGTTGAGAAAATGAATCAGATGGAAAAGAAAAGAGAGAAAATATTAAAGCAATTGAAAAGCAAACCTTCATAGTAAATATTTAAGGTTGCTAAAGTAACTAAGAATATGAGGTTACATTTTCCATTTGACTTATTAATTCACCCGATTCCACTTTAAAGCTATTTTGTTACGTTTGCCGAATGAAAACAGTTCTTTCTTTATTTTTCCTATCCATTACAATTGGATGCTACTGTCAAACTTTTGTTGGGCAGGCTGCTGCAAAAAATAAACTCAAAGACTACAGAGGTGCTATTATTGATTGTGATAAAGCAATTGAATTAGACCCGAAAAATAGTGATGCTTATTATTTGAGAGGTTATGCAAAGGACAATCTCGAAGATTCCAATGGTGCAATTTTAGACTATAGTAGGTCAATTGAATTAGACCCACAAAATTATGATGCTTATTATTTGAGAGGGTTTGTAAAAGACAGACTCGAAGACTATCATGGGGCGATTTTAGACTATAGCAAAGCAATCGAAATTGATTCTAAATTTGTAAATGCCTACTTTTTAAGAGGTTGGGTAAAATATAAACTTAAAGACCCAAAAGGGGCTATTATTGATTGTGATAAAGCTATAGAATTAGACCCGAAAAATAGTATGGCTTATTATTATAGGGGAGTTTCAAAATCAGGACTTCAAGAAAACATAGAAGCTATCGTAGATTTAAGCAAGGCTATCGAATTGAACTCCAAATATACAGAGGCTTATTATTCAAGAGGAATCTCTAAATTTAATCTTGAAGATTATCGAGGTGCTATTTTAGATTTCAATAAAGCTATTGAATTAAACCCTAAAGGTGTTAGTTATTATTACAATAGTGGAATTTCTAAAGAATATCTTGATGATTATAAAGGAGCTATTTCCGACTTTAATAAAGTAATAGAACTAGACCCCAAAAGTAGTGATGCTTATTACTATAGGGGAGTTGATAAATTAAGATTAAATGAAACTAATAGTGGGTGTTTGGATTTAAGTAAAGCGGGCGAGTTAGGGTATGTTAAAGCGTATGAAGCAATAAAAAAATACTGCAATTGAAAAGGCTGTACAAATTAATACCCTCACATTAAAGAAGATTGCAAAAGCCTTGGAAGTTGATGTAGCAAATTTAATGGCAGAAGTTTAAGAGTATTGGGAGTAAAAAGGTTTTTGTATTAACTTGCATAAATTTCATTTTTCATATCCTCAATAAATGGCCTTTAGAACAGATAGCATAGAGAGTTTTCCCTTTTCGGACAGAACGGGTTCAGTTTGGTATATCCTAACTGATTGGAAGAACAAAACTCAAACCGATTTTCATTTCGTGGAACATAAAAAGAACTTGGTTCTAGTTCTTCAAGATATTATAAATAATAGCCAAGAAAATGAATTTGAATTAATGGGTGTTTGGCAAGGTCAACGAAGAACGGATATTTTTAAACTACCTGTACAATTGGCCTTTAAAGAGATTAATAAGGCGTTTGGTGTTTAACCAATACCTATAATGTTCAATACTTCAACTACATTTCACAGAAAAATTCCTGTAAGAAAGAGAACGAGTGCTTACACTTTAGAGCCACATTTAGATTCTGAAAAAGAAAGAAAACTAAAGCATTTACGACAGTCAATTAAGGAAATACAAATTGAAGTCTATAATACTGAAAGAAAGCATTTTGCATTACTATTTAAGAACTGGTATTTAACCCGCCTTATCAGTAATTTAGAGATTCACGAATATTGCAAGGTTTCTAAAATTCATTACGGAGTTGTAGGAAAGTTGAAGAAAGGAGAAATGAAGAACTGGCTAATGATTCGCCCTTATTGGTATTTAAAGCTATTTGGAGTGATTAAGCACTATTTGCCAACACTTACCATACAAGATGCCCTTACAATGGATTTAGAGCCACTTATTGAGCAAAGGGCAAAACAGTTATACCCCAAGCAAAACATTAGAGTTTGTAGAAAGTTCTCTTAGAGCGGTAGGTTGTGCTTACCCATGCCTTCTCACAATTTGCACAGCCTTTAAAAATTGCCCCACGGCCTGTTTCATAGGCGGCATACCTTAAAGATAATACTTAACTCTAATTAGTATAGATTGTAAAGTATAGTACGCTAATTTACAATTCCATTGAAGGCAATGGTTTAAATGGAAGGAATTCTATCTATAAAGCTACATTAGCACCAATGCGATTTTTAATGAAAACAGGGGCAGAAAAGAAGAAAGTGTCCCCTATAGTGTCCCCTTGAAAAAATATGCCCCTGTAACTATTTAAGAAACAGGGGCATAAAATTTTCAATCGTACCCGGAGCCGGAGTCGAACCGGCACAAGCGTGAGCTTATTGGTGTTTGAGACCAACGCGTCTACCGATTCCGCCATCCGGGCAATCATTGATTCTTTAGAATCGGGGTGCGAAAGTATATAAATATTTATTGCTCCAACATTCAAAAAGCTACTTTTGCCCGATTTTGTATAAATACCTAATAAATTTAGTTTGGAATGGCATTAAGGCCGCGGGATTGAAAGGTGAAGTAAACAGCATTATCTTTCTGGCTTTGCTTGCGGCAAACCTATTTTTTAGTGGTTGTGCAAACGTGGTAGCACCTACAGGCGGCGACAAGGATGTTACTTCTCCCAAGCTATTAAATTCTGAACCTAAGAATTTGCATACCAATTTTGCAAGACGTAAAATTATCTTCACGTTCGATGAGTTTGTGGTAATGAAAGATGCCCAAATTCAGGTAGTGGTTTCCCCACCGATGAAGCGGCAACTTGAATTTCTGCTGAAAGGTAAATCCCTGGAGATTACCATTGCAGATTCGCTTCATGAAAATACAACCTACAACATTAACTTTGGGAAATCTGTAGTAGACAACACCGAAGGCAATTTAGCCGACCTTCCAAACTATGTTTTCTCTACCGGAAATTTCATTGATTCGTTGAGTGTAAGTGGAACTGTCTCTGACAATTACACAGGCGAAAATATTGCTGATGTGCTGGTGATGCTTTATAAATCTGATGTGGATTCATTACCAATCACTACTACTCCTTACTATTTTGACAGAACAGATGGTAACGGAAGTTTTAAAATCACGAACGTTTCGGCTGGGAAATACAAGATTTTTGCACTCCTTGAAAAAAATAGCAATTATCTTTTTGATAACCCCGAAGAAGAGCAATTGGCCTTTATTGATTCCCTTGTGATACCTATTTGGGACGAAATAAAACCCGACACAACTCAGAAGGATACACTTCCACCAACGAAAGAGCAGATAGCGGCAGATTCTTTATTAGCCATTGAGAAATTTCAATTGGATAGTGTTAAGAAATCTCAGCAGCTAAAACTGAAAATGTTTCAGGAGGAAAAAGAAAAACAGGGATTGAAAAAATGGACATACACGCCGGGTGGTAAGTTGCAACTGATATACAACCGCCCTGTAGAGAAGTTCAGCTATAAAGCCATTAGCACATTGAAAGAGCTGACTTGGGAAAGTACTGAATTCTCTCTAAAGCGAGATTCCATTGTTTTATGGATGACCGATACACTCACGGACTCCTTAACTATTGCCGTTTGGGCTGATACTTCTAAGGCAGATACCTTGACATTTTCGTTAAAAACTAAAAAGAAAGAAGTGACAAACAGCAATACGAGGGGAAAATTAAAAGGTATAGGGACAGCTTCCAATTCATCACTTTTTCAAATAGAAGCAGGTGTTGGAGGCCAATTAGATTTACATAAAAACATTGTTCTAACTACCACATCACCAATTCGATTTGCCGACTTTACTAAAGCAACACTTTGGGCAACGGGAAAAGATTCTCTGAAGATGCTGAACTTTTCGGTTGTGGCCGATACACTCAATCAGCGGCGGTATTCGTTTTCCCACAAATGGAAAGAGGGTACCGAATACCATTTCTTTATTCCACCCGGAAGCATTGAAAACATTAATGGTAAAACAAATGATACGCTGAAAGCTGTATTCAAAACCAAAACAGAGGCTGATTATGGAACATTGAACTTTACTGTTTTTGTGCCAGGGGGTAATAGTTATTTCTTGCTTCAACTCATTGATGAAAAAGGAAAAACTATTCAGGAAAGGCCATTACAGAATGGAAAAGCACAGCGATTCGTGAATATAAACCCCGGAAACTACAACCTTAGGCTAATTGACGACCAAAACCACAATGGTAAATGGGACACCGGGAAATACAGCACTCATAAGCAACCTGAAAAGGTGTATATCCACCCTTCAAAAATTGAAATAAAAGCTAATTGGGATATGGATATTGATTGGAATATTAAGTAGGGAATTTTGTTGAGCTCACACCCCTCCTACTATCTTCCTAATCACATTAAATTTCAAACCAAACCACAACACGAAACTCATAGCCCAAAGCACCAGCACATTCACCCAAAAGGTATCAACGCTTTTACCGAAAATGGTTTTAGATGGGGCAAAGTAATGAGCACGGATGTTGGTATAAACCGGGCCATCGGTATAAACAGGGTCGGATAGTTTAACGAGGTGGCCGTTTTCGATCAGGAGATTGTCCTCATTGGGTGCTAAAGAGCTTATAAAATCATTCAAACTGTTATTAGCATTGGCCATCCTACGGTTTTCGTATTCTTCTTTTTTGGTAATGTTTGCCATAACAGCATCCATATAGCTATCCTTCTTCGCATTGAGCAATTTGTAACTATCCATATTAAATTGCCTTATTTCTGTGAGGATAACGTTTATCTCAGAGGCCACTTTATCGGGATTATCGAACGATAAGGCGGCAATTTGCTTTGCTATGGTTGTAGGGGCAGTTTGAGCAAAGAGGGCTAATTCCTTTTCCAACACTTCTTTCTTATCAGCTTTTGCGGCCGGGTTTGATTTCCATTCGTCGAGCAGATTATGCATAGCGTTGCTCCAAGCAATGCCGTAATAATTGGCCTGCTTAATTTTCTTATCCAAGCTGTAAAACTTCCGTTCATGCTCGTTATACTTATACTGGTTAACGGCTAAGGCTTCAAAGGCCCAGCGGGACGCCATAATATCACCCACGAAGGGCACAACAGCCTTTCCCGACAAGGGTTTATATAAATCGTGATACTTTACCAAAACGCCGCTTAGGAGTATCTGCGGAATGATGAGCAAGGGTATCATTATATAAATAGCCACGGCAGAGTTAAATCCTGATGAAATATTTAGGCCCAACATATTCGCAAAAAACGAGGTAGAGAAAAGGATAAGCCAATAATCAGCGGTCATGCCATGAATGCCTAAAATGGTGTTTCCTATAAGCACAAAAACAATGGTTTGAACTGATGAAATGATGAATAGCACCAACATTTTGGCCAATAAATAACTATCTCTGTTTAGGCTGAGAAAGGCTTCACGCTTCAGAATTTTGCGGTCTTTGAATATCTCTTCTGCACTAAGCATCAGGCCCAAAAAGAGGGAAACTATGACGCAAATAAAGAGATAGGATGGGAGATTATTGTTTTCAGAAAAGATATAACCGGTGTCGGTTGATTTTCTTAAAATGAGGGCAAGCAACACGCCAAGCACCAAAGGTTCGGCAAAACTGATGATGAGATACTGCTTGTTGGCTAGTTTGGCTAAAACATCCCGCTTAAAGTAAATTAGAAATTGCTGTATAAATGAAGGCTTTTGGTAAGGTGGCTTAATGGGTTCGTTTACAGTTGAAAATACAGCCCTATCTTTAGTAGAATTATTGGCTTGAAACTTATCATTCCATTCTTTAGGGGTAACTTTTCGCTCTTTGGTGGGACTTCCAAATTCGTCCAAGACCTTTGATTCTAAAACGGTGAATATCTGTTCGGGATTAACGTTTCCGCAGATGTGACATTCACTTTCATCTGCTTTGATGTGGTTGGCGTTTCTTTTGAAATAGGTTACGGCTTCAAGAGGATTTCCGTAATAAGCTAGGTAGCCGCCTTTGTCGAGCACCATCAACTTATCAAACAACTTAAATATGTCTGACGAAGGCTGGTGGATAACCACAAACACCAACTTCCCTTTTAAAGCTAATTCTTTCAGGAGGTCGATAACATTCTCTGAATCACGGGACGAAAGCCCGGAAGTGGGCTCGTCAGCAAAGAGAATCATGGGTTCCCGAATCAGTTCAAGGGCGATATTTAAGCGTTTGCGTTGTCCTCCACTGATTACTTTATTAAAGACATCACCCACCTGCAAATCCTTTATTTCAGAAAGGCCAAGTTGATTCAGAATCTTCATTACCAAAGCATTTATCTCTGCTTCGTTCAAATTTCCAAAGCAAAGTTTGGTATTGAAATAAAGATTTTGATAAACGCTGAGTTCCTCTACTAATAAATCATCTTGCGACACAAAACCAATAATGCCTTCGGGCTTGGCTTTACGGTCATAAATATCCATTCCATTCACCAGAACCTTGCCGGAGGTGGGTTTAGAATTTCCATTCAACACATTAAGCAGAGTGGACTTTCCGGCACCGCTTCCACCCATGATGCCAATAAGTTTGCCGGAGTTTTCCTGAATATTAATGGTTTGAACACCAATATCTCCCGATTTGAATGTATAGGAAACATCTTTAACTTCATACGAAACCCTATTGGTTTGCTTTTCGCTCATGAAGCAGCCAATTATGTCGCTGTAATATACAGGGTCGGCTTTTGCACCTCTGAGGGTGGAGCCCTGCGGCAATATCATCATCCGGCTATCGGGAAGTTGGCCGTTGATATAGATTTCGTCCTTCTTTTCGCAGCGGGCAAGTAATAGCCCTTCGGAAGGGAATTGAAGAATACCTACATCGCTACCAAAGCCTTCGCTGTAGATATGCTTTTCAGCTATCGAATTATTGTTTGAAATAAGCAACAAATCGTGGTTATTGCTCATTTCGGCAAAGCTGCCTGTAGCGAATTGAACTAATGAATTAAACTCTGTTTCTGGGATATTAAATGTGCCATAAACGGCCTCAATAAATTCCCGTTCCATAGGGGTAATTACATCGTTGGCAGTTATAAATTCCACCAATTTTATCAACACAATCAAGCGTTGGCGTTGGTCGAGTTCTTCGTTTATCTGGTTGCAGATTACTACCACCTTCACCGCAGATAAACTCCTACGCTTGTTCAGTTTATCTGCCCCAGCTTTAGATTCTTCTTTAGCCAAAATATCATCATACACTTTGATGTATTCTTCGGCTTGGCGGCTATTGAGGTGCTGTCTCAAATAGTTTTCCACCACAGTTCTGGCTTCGCTTCCGGCACTATCGCCATCGGCTTTGCCCACAATGGCAAATAGCCGCATCAAGGCGTTGAGTATGCTTTTGTTCATTTAAAGAAGGGGATAAATGCGGGTCAAATATAGAATACATGGCACACAGATTACACTGATTAGACAGATTTCCACAGATTTTTAATGCGTCAGCCGCATTTCCTCCCCCTTTCCTTGGGAAAGGGGGATGGGGGGATAGGCTTCATTCGCTTACATTTGCCCCCCAAAATAAAAGAGATGAAAAAAGTATGGTTTATCACCGGCTGCTCCACCGGATTTGGTCGCGAACTGGCTAAGGAAACATTGCAACAGGGTTATTCGGTGGCGGTGGCTGCTCGCAATACTGCCGATGTAGCCGATATAGTGGCTAACTATCCCGAAACGGCTTTAGCGGTTACCTTGGATGTTACCAAACCTGAGCAAATAAAAGCTGCTGTGAAGGAAGCAAACGCTAAATTTAGACGGATTGATGTTTTGGTAAACAATGCGGGTATCGGTTATTTTGGCGCTGTGGAAGAAAGCGAGGATGCTGAAGTGAGGCGAATGTTTGAGATTAATTTCTTTGGGTTGGCGAATATGACCAACGAAGTGCTGCCCATTATGCGTGCCCAACGTAGCGGCCGGATTGTGAATATTGCATCTATAGGTGGTTTGGTAGGGTTTCCGGGAGTAGGGTTTTATAATGCAACCAAGTTTGCGGTGGATGGATTATCGGAAGCATTGGCTCGGGAGACTGCTCCATTAGGCATAAAAGTAATCATCATTGCTCCGAGCGGCTTTCGCACCGATTGGGCAGGACGTTCGGCTAACAACAGTAAGATTTCCATACCGGATTATGCTGCAACAGCTGAAGCCAACAAGAAAGCCATCCGAGGATATAGCGGAAACCAACCCGGCGACCCTGTGTTGGCCGCAAAAGCTATAGTAAAGGCTGTGGAATCTGAAAACCCACCCTTACGATTGCTTTTAGGTAATGGTGCCTTGAAAGGTGCCCGTGCGAAACTCGAAGTGCTTAAAAAGGATTTTGATGCATGGGAAGAAACCACTATTGGGGCTGATTCGCCAAAGAAGTAGGAGAGGCTATTTAGGCTTGGCAATTGAGTGATTTGTTAAGCAAATCCTCACAGTACTATGTATTATTCTTCACTCTGAGTGCGGGACGATGGCTATTAATTTATTTCTATTAATTTAAGAAATCCACTTTAATCCAAGAACCTAGTTTTGGCACACACAAAACACCCCGTACTTTCGCATGAAATTCTTCCTCTTTCCTTCACTGATGCTGGTAATTTCTTCAGCATTCGGTCAAACTATTCTTACCAAAAACATCAGCATAGCCCGCGATAAGTTTGGCATTCCCCACATATTTGCCAAGACTGATGCCGAGGCTGCCTATGGACTTGCTTGGGCCCACAGCGAAGATGATTTCCGACACATACAGGAAAACCTGCTTGCTGCCCAAGGGCATTTAGCGGAGGTAACGGGAAAGGAAGGGGCACTTTTCGATTATTTGATGCAGTTTATGGGCATTGACACCATTGTAAATAAACTTTATGCTACCAGTTTCACAGAACCATTTAAAAAGGTGCTCGAAGGCTATGCAGCGGGATTTAATGCATACGCTGCCGCCCATCCAAAAGAGGTCTTGCTCAAAAAAGCTTTCCCTACATCTGCTATTGATATCATTAAAGGATATACCCTTAACAGCAGCCTTATGTCGGGTGTGGGCCTAGCTTTGCGAGCCATCAACGCCAATCAAGTAGAGGATTTCAATAAGATGAACGATGGCGACAAGGGCAGTAATGCTTTTGCCCTAGCTCCTAGCCGTACCGAGGACGGTAAAACTTGGTTAGGTATCAACAGTCACCAACCCCTCGAAGGTCGTTTTGCTTGGTACGAAGCCCATATCAGCAGCGAGGAAGGTTGGAACGTGATTGGCGGACTTTTTCCGGGCGGCGTGGGCATTTTTGTAGGCACTACCCCTACCCTTGGTTGGGCACACACCGTTAATTTCAACGTTTGGGGCGATATTCATAAACTAAAGCTGAATCCTAATAACAAGATGCAGTACGAATACGATGGCCAATGGGTGAATTTCACCGAACGCAAAGCGAAACTCAAAGTGAAGGTGGCTGGTATCAAATTGGCGGTGAAGAAACGCATACTAGGCACCGAATTTGGCCCCGTGCTAGAAACCAAACATGGCTTTTTTGCCATTCGTTTTCCGGCTTACAAAGAGGTTCGCAGTGCCGAGCAATGGTTCAACATGAACAAGGCCAAAAATTGGAAAGAGTTTGAAAAAGCTATCAAAATGGAAGCCATTCCTTCCTTTAATATTGTGTATGGCGATAAAGATGGCAACATTTTTTTCCAATGCGGCGGACAATATCCCGACCGCGACCCATCGCTTAGCTGGAGCCAGCCCATCACTTCGGGTTCTAGCAAGCACAAATGGACTAAGTTGATGCCTTATGATAAAAAACCCGCCACTTTTAATCCCGATTGCGGCTTTGTGTACAATGCCAACAACAGTCCTTTGCAATGCACTGGAGAAAACTGCAACTTAGATATGCTTTTTCCGGGTCTGCAAATATTTGGTACCAACCGTGGCACCCGCTTTGCCGAATTGCTCGACAACCACCAAGGCAAGTTCACATGGAACGATTTTTTGAACATCAAGTATGATAAAGCCTACTCCAAGTCTGCTCAATACATGCAACTGTTTGCCCCCATGTACGCACTCGATGCCGCCCAATACCCCGACATAGCCGATGCCTTAGCAATGCTTAAACGTTGGGACTTGCAAGGCAACGCCACTAGCACCGAGGCTGGCCTCGCCCTAGTGGTGCACGATATCATTGCCAAAAAATCAGGCCTGCCTTTTGGGTTTTTATATGTGCTGCAAAAACCTATTCCCACCGCCGACTATGTTGCTGCTATCCGCGAAGCCAAGCGTTTCCTCATTGCCACGCATGGCATCATCGACATCAAGCTGGGCGATATTTCACGCCATATTCGTGGTAATGTAAGCCTACCCATTAGCGGAATGAACGATGTGCTTCGTGCCGTTGGTCCCGAATTGCACGACAAAAAGAAGGGTATTTACCGCAACAAGGCAGGCGATGGCTATTACCAGCTCAACAAATACGGCAGCGATGGCAGCATTGAAATAAACGCTATGAATGCCTACGGAGCCTCGGCACGCCCTAGCAGCCCCCACTACACCGACCAAATGGAACTGTTCGTAGCCGAAAAAACTCGCCCCATGACTTTCGATAAGGCCCAAATTCTTCGGGATGCTGAACGGGTGTATGAACCGAAATAAGGAAAACCGGCGGATAGAGATTCAGTCTAAATCATTTCTTAGCAATTTCAGGTAGGCTTGATTCTAAATTTAATTTAGTATTTCTAATAATTGCAGTTTGGTTTAAGTGCTTACTTAGCAGCTACCGTTATTTTTAGATAGTACAATGAGGTTTATCTGTTTTCTATTTATTCCATTGCTTTTGCGATTCGTTGTGAATGACTATATCCCAAAGCAATTGTTAATTAAGAAACAATAGCGTCCTAAACGATTAAAATAGGAGAATCGGGAATAAGTATCTCAAAATACCTTTGAGTTGCATAACCACACCCAATTCTCCGATGGCAAACATAACACTTTTCGCCCAAATTGTATCCAAACTGGATAGGAACAAATTTT
>CANJNG010000063.1 GCA_947475205.1 Bacteroidota bacterium | reverse complement strand
TTTGGAAGGTCGATAGCTTTGTTGATAGGGTCAAGTTCAAAATCGTGAACTAATGCTTTATCGGTTTCAAAACCAACGGTGGTTGTTTTACCTGTTTTGTTTAGGTAATCTCCTTTTTTACCGGCTGTGATTACATAGGATGTAGCAGGGGTTAGGTCAATTTTATAAAATCCTTTACCATCTGTTTTGGTTTCTAAAGAAGAACCATCCGTACCTACAATAGTAATTAAGGCATCAGCAACTGGTTGTTTTGTTTTGTAGTCTTTAACTGTACCCGAAAGCGAGAACACCAAAGATGGAAGTATGAAAGAATAAATATCATCATTTCCTTTTCCACCTTCACGGTTTGAGGTGAAATATCCCTTTTCCATTTTTTCTTCAAAAACGATAGCAAAATCATCGCCTGCAGAGTTGATAGGGTAACGCATATTAGTTACGTTACCAAATTTGTCACCTTGAGGAGTAGCTTTGAAAATATCTAAACCACCCATACCAATATGGCCGTTTGAAGCAAAATAAAGAGTTCCGTCAGCATGAATAAATGGGAACATTTCTTCGCCGGGAGTATTGATGGTTGATCCAAGATTTACTGGTGCACCCCAACGTTTTTTCTCTTTGTCGTAGGTCATCACCCAAATGTCTTTTCCGCCTTGTCCGCCGGCTAAATCTGATGCAAAATACAATTTTGTTTCATCAGCGTTGACAGATGGATGACCAGAGGTAACTAATACTGAGTCTGGATTTCCCAATGGAATCAATTCAGGTTCAGAATAAGATTGACCATTTACGCCAGCTTTGTATAGTTCGCAGCCCATTGCTTTTTTCTTTTCTACACCACAACGAGTGAAATAGAAGTTATTTCCATTTGGGCTAAGTGCAGAAGCACCTTCATTAAATACAGAGTTTACTGGTGCTGGTAGAGTGGCAGGAGTACTCCATTTTCCCTTTTTGTCCTTTTTAGCAACAAAAATATCGGTGAAGCTTGCACCGGTCCAACCGTCAACTTCTTTGCCGGACGCATCATCGCGTGAACTTGTGAAATATAATTCGTTGTAGTTCTTTTTAGAAAAAGCAGGAGAGAAATCGTTGTTTTTGCTGTTGATTTGATCAACGTTTGTAACAACATAACGGGTTGGATTGTCTTTCCATTTTTGAGCCAATGTGCAAGATTCTACACCATTAGCACCACGAGGGTCGGTTGGGACTTTTGTTTTATAGTTTCCAAATTCTACTGCTGCATCTTGGTATTTCTCCATAATTTTCAAGCTTTCGCCCAAACGGAGGTATGCAATTGGGTCAGCAAATTTAACCTTAATGGCTTTGCGATACCAAACTTCGCCTTGTTTCCAATTGTTGGTTAAGCGGTAGCATTCTGCCACTTTGAATATAATTTCGGCTTTCTTGGCTTTTTCTTTTTCTTTGCCGTAGGCCTTCTTTAAAGCTGAAATTGCATTTGTGTATTCTTGTGAATCAAATACATCGAAAGCCTCTTTGGTGAGGTCTTTTTGTGCATAAGAGTTTACCGATACGCAGAAGGCAAGGGTTAAAAGAGTTAGTAGTTTTTTCATTTTCATTCTTGTAGTTTTGTGTCTTGAACGGGCGGCTAAATTAAAAATAATTTCATATCACAAAATTCATTTGAGTATTTAATAAAGAATAAATACAATTCTTTGATGTGAAAGGATTTGAAAGCAACAATTAAGGTCAGTTTTTTAATATTTTTTGAAAATACTGTCCTTTTTCTGTCTTTATTCCAACAATATACATCCCTTGCTTCCAATCTTTAGCATCCAAATACGTATAGTTGTTTATCGACATTTTATAGGCCGAATATATTTCGTTACTAATAATTTTTCCCCACAAGTCAGTTATTCGAATTTCTATTTGCTGATTGTGTGTAGAGTAAAATAGAATGTGTGCTTCTTCTTTAAATGGATTGGGATATGTTAAAAGCAGTTCGTCATTATGTACATTTTGTGGCTGATTTGTACCAGCGATTGTTTGTGCAAAAGAGAAATTTGGAACTCCATAGCCTTTTAGTGAATCAGGGTTTGCATGCTGGCTTGCACTTGTTTCAATTATTTTTTTCAAATCGTTGCTTTTTCGGTCTGGAATAGCCTGCCACAAGCAAGCTGCCATACCTGAAATGATGGGCGAAGAGAAGGATGTGCCATTGCCGTGAAGTACAATACCCGTTGTGTTCACATAAGCTGTTGCGAAACCTTGAGAAGCTACGTTTGGTTTTATGCTTCCGTTGGCTGATGGACCTCTTCCACTCAATGAGGCATAATTCCCTGAAGAATCAACGGCACCAATAGCTAAAGCACTGTCGGCATCGGAGGGAGAAGAAATTCGTCCCCAAGCTGAATTGCCTTCATTTCCGGCACTAATAGAAACTAATATTCCTTTTGAGGCTGCTTTGTTAGCTCCTATAGTAGATATATTGGAATGTCCGTCCATATCAGCAAAGGTGTGATTCATGTAAGGCTGATCAAATGTATTGTAGCCTAATGAACTGTTGATAATATCGGCCCCAATGCTATCGGCATATTCAGCACCAATAACCCAGTTATATTCTTCGATAAGATTTTCGGTAGGTGCGTCTTCGGTGCGGAGTAATACATAATTGGCGGCTGGGGCAGTACCAATCATTTGCCCGGGCATATTTGCAGCCATAATGCTTAACACATATGCTCCGTGAGCACTAATGTTGCCTTGGGTGGCATTGTTTCCTGGCGAAACAAAATCTTTTACGGCTATTATTCCATTGCGATTATTAAGGCTATCGAAAGCCGGATTAGTAAATACGCCGGGAAAGCCTGCATCCAAAACGGCAATTAGTTTTCCCTGTCCTTTATATCCAGCATTGTGCAACCCCAAACCACCCACCATATCAATTTGGTTTAAGCCTGCACCATAATCCTCTGCACTCAATACTTTTTCAGTCTTGAAAAATTCGGTCTCGTTTATTTCCTCCCATTTAGCAGGTGATACCTTATTATATATATCGGTTTTAAAAACGGGGATGTCTGAAACAACGAAGGGTAGAGAATTTACTGCACTAAAAACGGCAGAATCAGCTGTTTGAATTAAAACGCCATTCATCCACTTGCTGCGAGCAATAACAATAGCTCCAGTAGCGGCTATTTGCTGAACATAAGTTGGATTAACCGGCAAATCAAATTCATCTATCGTTATATTCTGAATTATGCGACGATTTAAAGCCCGTTGGCTAAGAAATTCGTTTGGGTTGGAAATGAAAAAGGGCGTGTTGGCCTTATCGGTAAATTGAATAAAGAATTTGGTGGGAGCAACTTGAGAAATTGACAATTGACAATTGACAACTAGAAAGAGTATGAGGACTTGCGGTAATAGAAAGTGTTTAGGCGATGTTTCGGACAGAGGAAATTTTCTTTTGAGAAGATTGAATTTGAATGGAAGCGAGCGAAACATTATGCAAAAGTAGTCGGAAAACAGGAATTTGATGGCTGAGTTATTTGGATAAGTTGGTAACAAACTTTATCTTCGAGAAATTGAATAATAGGACATACGAATGGTGCAACCTTATTAACTTTCAATAAAAAATATAAACTAATCCAAATTCAACTGATTTTCTGAATGAAAACTGACTAACTTCTTAATCTTTCCTACTATTTCATTACCAAACAAGAACTAAGTATTTCGTTATTCAAATGAATACAATTCAATAAATTTACGAAAGCAACTGCCTCACCAACTGTGAAACAACTTTCCCATCAGCTTTTCCGGCCAATTGCTTTGTAGCAACACCCATCACCTTACCCATCTCAGCAGCAGAAGATGCTCCAACCTGAGCAATAATTTCTTTCAGAATTGCAGTAATCTCCGTTTCCGAGAGTTGTTTAGGCAAATAGGCTTCAATCACATTAGCTTGCAAAGTTTCCACTTCGGCTAAATCGGGGCGGTTTTGCTGAACGTAAATTTCTGCCGATTCCCGGCGTTGCTTAACCAATTTCTGTAAGGCTTTCAACTCCACTTCCGGAGAAAGCTCATCGCTGCCCCCTTTCTCGGTTTTTGCAAGTAGCAAAGCGGATTTTACAGCACGCAGAGCTTCTAATCTGGTGGCTTCCTTGGCCAACATTGCAGTTTTTATATCGGTATTAATGGTATCGAAAAGCGACATTTTTTTGATAATTTAATTATGAATGCGAATTAACAAAAAATCCCACCAAATTGGCAGGATTTTAAATCTTTTGGGGAAAGTGATGGGGTTCGAACCCACGACCCTCGGTACCACAAACCGATGCTCTAACCGACTGAGCTACACCTTCCGTTTCAGGGTGCGAAAATAGATAAAAATCGTTTCAGAAATCATTTCTATTTTAAATCTTTAAATACATTCTTTTGGAGCATCAAAGCTTCTATATCTTCTACAGTGCGGGGCGAACAAGCAGAAAGATTCTCCGGCTCACCGGCTGTAATCAATATGTCGTCTTCAATCCTGATACCTATGTTCCACCATTTTGGGTCGCAATCTGCACCTTCGGGAATGTATATGCCGGGCTCAACTGTAATCACCTGTCCGGGTTGCAAAGTGCCACGGTTGCCCACATCATGAACATCTAATCCCAAATAATGCGATGTGCCATGCATAAAATATTTGCGAAATGAACCTTCAGTTTTCGTTATCCCTAATTGTAATAATTTTTGGGAAATGAGTTTTACTGCGGCTAAATGGGCAACACTAAATATGCTATCCTTCCGGCAAGCCTTTATTCCGGCAGATTGGGCTTCTAAAACCAAGTTGTAAATAATCTTTTGCTGTTCGGTAAATTTACCATTTACCGGAAAAGTGCGGGTTACATCAGCAGTGTAGCCGTGATATTCGGCTCCAACATCAGAAAGAAGCAAATCACCACTTTCAAAACGTTTACGGTTTGTGGTGTAATGCAACACACAACTGTTTTCTTTGGAACCCAAAATAGATGGATAACCTTCATTTTCAGCTCCACGGTGTTTAAAGAAAAATTCCACTACAGCCTCGCTCTGATATTCAGTCATTCCGGGGTGTGCGGCTTTCATCAGTTCATTTTCGGCTTCGCAGGTAATGCTTATTGCTTTCCGCATTAGCGTTAGCTCTTCGGGTAATTTTACTTCCCTGAGTTTAGCCATAATATCATCGAACGATTTAAAGTTTTTGTTTGCAGAATACTTCTCTGTATTTTGATCAAAGGCTTTAACCAAATCGTAGAGATCGCCGGAATCTTCATCGTCATTGCGTATGTCGTTGTATTGAAACGGGTGAAGTATTTCTTTGTATTTTTTGAAATCAATTCCCGTTTTTCGGAAATCGGTATTTAATAACACATTTTTGAATCCCAACTGTTTTTTTACTCCTTCCTTTCCAAATCTGCGACCTGTCCAGGATTCTCTCAATGGATTCCGATTCTGAACAAAGATTAATTCGTTTCCATCGAGTGTGTCTATTTTAGTGTCTTCCTTAAAAATCACCAACACAGCATTGGGTTCATTCAGTCCTGTTAGGTAATAGAAATCGGGGTTTTGAGCATATTCAAAGTCCACATCGTTGTTCCTGTTCCGAACAGGATTAGCAAATATTACCGCTACTCCTTTATCGGGCATCAACTTCCTGAATTCATCACGCCGTCCTTTGTGAAATTCTTTGCTGAGCAAATCATTATCGTAAGGATTGTCGGCAATCTTGTAAGGCTTTTCTTGTGAAAAAGATACGAGTGAAAGACTGAGAAATGTAAAGAGAGGCAGTAGGAATTTCATAATTCGGAACTTAAATTTTTTTTTAGTATCAAGACTTGCAAATGTATTGCAATAAAAAAGCCCTCCGAAAATCGGAAGGCTTTTTTAATTTTTTGCGTGGAGTTAGAGATACTATTTCTGAACAATAAACTTACCGTTTACTACATTTGTACCATTGTTTAAGGCGTAGAAGTAGTAACCGTTAGCAAGCGATGAAGTGCTTACTTTTATAACATTACTTCCTTTCTTGGCAGAATGCTTAGTGCTATAAACTAACATTCCAATGCTGTTGTAAACGTTTAGCGTTACATCGGAAACATTGTTTGAACCAAATTCAATGTTTGTTGCATTAGTAGCCGGATTTGGGAATGTTCCTAAAACACCAAATGCATTTGCATCGCGATATTCGATACCTTCTGGTGAGTTAATAATTATATGGTAATCGTCAATAGATCGTGGCAATCCTCCAACACTAGCAATATAGGCAGTATAGTTTACAAGTAATGCATAAAATCCCGAGGGAGCATCAACATTTGCACCAGCAATTGTACCAATAGTAGCACAGGCCGCATTTCCACCTATAAATAACCCACTGGCTGGGTTTGTTTTATACTCAAATCCTGTTGGAAGACCTGTAACGGAGGTAATCTTAAATGAGTCTACAGTGAGTGTATCGCCAGCAACAAATGGATTCTCAATTTTTGTAGGAACAAATAGTTGCAATACAGTTAAATAAGACGAACCAATATTTGCATTTGGGAAATTAGTAGCTGAGTCTGGTGAGAACTCTACGTTTGGCCCTAAAAGAGTCGGGGTACAAACTACATTGGCAGTATCCGGGATATTGATGTGGTAATCGTCAATAGAGCGTGGCAAACCACCAACACCGGCAATAAATGCAGTGTAGTTTACAAGTAGTGGATAGAAACCAGGAGCAGCCGAAACGTTTGAACCATTTATAGTTCTAATTTTAGAGCAGGCCGCATTACCGCCAATAAATAAACCACTTGCAGGGTTTGTTCTATATTCAAATCCTGCCGGAAGACCTGTAAGAGATGTAATTTTAAATGAATCTACTGTGAGGGTATCGCCGGCTACGAATGGGTTAGCAATTTGTGTAGGAACAAAAAGTTGCAATACTGTTTCATAGTAAGCTCCCAAAGCTGCATCGGGAAAGTTCGTAATTGAATCTGGAACAAATTCTACGTTTGGGCCTAAAAGATTTGGAGTACAAACAGATCCTTCAATAACAATACGGTAATCGTCAATTGAACGTGGCAAACCACCTACACCTGCAATATATGCAGTGTAATTAACAAGCAAGGGATAAGTGCCTATAGTATCCGAAACATTCGCTCCGCCAATAGTACCAATAGTAGCACAAGCAGCATTGCCTCCAACAAATAATCCGCTACCTGGGTTTGTTAGGTATTCAAAACCTACTGGAAGTCCGCTAACTGAAGTAATTTTGAATGAATCTACTGTAAGTGTATCACCCGCTACAAAAGGATTCGCAATTTGTGTAGGAACAAATAGCTGTAATACGGTTAAATAAGGAGCACCAAGAGATGCATACGGGAAGTTGGTAACCGAATCGGGGCTAAACGAAACGTTTGGTCCAGGTTGGTCGGGTGTGCAATTAGCAGTAGCTGGCGGTGGCGGAGGAGCTTGGCCAAACGCAGCTACAGAAGCAACTGCAAACAGGATAGTTGTAAAAAGTTTATTCATATTTATCATATTTTGATTTGAAGCAAAAGTAAGAAAATTAATTTACAAAGACATTTTTTTAAACCGAAAACCCAAATTCTGTGCTGATTGATGTAACAATTCGCTCAAATTCTTACTTTTGCATCAATAGAAATTATGAACAAGAAAATTGAAAAATCACTAAACGAGCAAATTTCGTTGGAATTTTATTCCTCAAACCTATATTTGGCTATGGCTTCATGGGCTGAGGTAAATGGCTTTAGTGGCACAGCTGCTTTCCTGTATAAACACGCCGAAGAAGAGCGTATTCACATGCTGAAATTAATGCATTTTATCAATGAACGCGGTGGACAAGGACTGTCGCCGGGTTCGGAAGTACCACCAAAGAGTTTTAAAAGCGTGAAAGCATTGTTTCAGGAAGTTTTAGACCACGAGGTAGTAGTGACAAATGAAATTAACAATTTAGTTGGGCTTTGTTTATCTGAAAAAGATTTTACCACACATAACTTTTTGCAATGGTATGTTTCTGAACAGCTGGAAGAAGAAAATTTAGCCCGTACCATTCTTGATAAATTGAAACTAATTGGTAATGATGGTTCGGGAATGTATCATTTCGATCGAGATATTCAAACCTTAACGGCTATAAGTGCCTCAGCATCAGGTACACCGACAGCGAAATAATTTCTCGACAAATTCTAAATTTCAATAATTATGTACACCAATCTTGATTATTTGAACGAACTTTCAGGAGGTGATGAAGCCTTCATTAAAGATATTGTTGGAACATTTGTTGAAGAAATGCCGGATAATTTATCAAGAATTAAAACAGCTTTGGCAAACGGCGATTATGCTACAATTAGAACAGTTGCTCACAAAATTAAGCCATCCATGACATTTTTTGGGATAGCTGAATTAGAAAATGAAATTATAGAACTTGAACAAAATGCCCTTTATCAAACCAATTTGGAGAGAATTCCAAATCAAGTGGAAAAGCTCGTGAGGATTTTAAGCATAGCTATTGAGGAGCTTAAAGTTCATTTGTAAAGAATTTCAGTGAGGCTGTTAATTCTTAGACTTTTCATAACTAATTCCTGTTTTTCCGCCACTTAGAAACTTTCTGTTTCCTAAATCAAGTGTTTCCCCTTCGAACATTCAAAAAAGTAGCTCTTGCAGTTATAGTCTCACTGCTAGTGCATTCCACAGCAAAAGCTCAAATCAATGCAGCGGCTCGCTATGAAATTGATGCCAAACGAATAGATGTTGCTCTCGACGACAAAGATGCCCTACCCCGCAGCCGAGAGTTTATCCGATTAGACAGTACTTATTACGTGGGTTGGATGTATGAAGGTTTTTATAAATACAACCGCAGTGCCGACTATATTGGCTACAAGCAAGCCATTATTCCTCTTCATAAAGCCTTTCGGTTGATGGAAAAAGATTATCGCAAAAGCTTGAAAAAGGTCTATACCTCCTTTATGGATTACACCCTTAATCAGGAAAAGTATAATGATTTTTTGCGTCTTTCCATTGTTTTAGAGCAATGCTATAACAGTATCGAAATGCCCGATTCGGTAATCTCTTTGTTAGAAAGAGTTGAAAGCTACCATTTCCAAAAAGACTTTCTGGTCATTTATGGTGAAAAAGCTTGGACTTATCACCGCAACCGTTTCTTCACTCCCGAAAAGTACGATTTCCTTGGGAATTCGGTGGAAGAGAACGAAAAGTTGGCCTTCAAATATTGCTACAAGCAATTGAAGCTGATTAAGAAAAACAAGAAAGTAAACGACCTGTGGTATGGCCCAAACCAAAGCGAAGGCGACAAACTTTCCACCTATCACTATTTGGCGATGTTGCACAACTACAACCAAAACTACGATAGTTCGGAGTTTTATTACCAAAAACTGATTGACGGCAACCGGGTTTCCTGGGGCAATTATGCCGGTTTACAACACGAATTAGGAAATATTAAAAGTTCCATTGAATATTATCAGAAACCAAACAAATCACGCGAGAATGCCTTGAGGGAATCAGCGTATTTTTTACCAACATTATATATTTATGGTGGGAAAACCAAGCAAGCTATAGCCGAAACCCAACAGCAAATTTTACGCAGTGGTTCTACTCCCGGTTTTGGATGGTACAATATTGCTTTAGCCCGAAGTTATCTCTACGATGGGCAGTTAGATAGTGCAGAATTTTATCTTACCAAGGCAGCCAACTTCAAAGAGTTGCATATCAACACAACCCTCACACAGTCGCAATATGAGTTCACCATCAATTTGCTGAAAGTGCAGCTAATTGATAAAAAAATGGATGCTGTAACCTTCCTCAATAGCGGCTGGTGGCATTCGCCAATAGATTGGTATAGCTTAGCTGCACTAAAGATTGAAAAAACGCTTACCCAATATGTTGTAGTGAATCAAATGGCGAACAATCCCGAACGCAAGCGGATAGTGTATGATTTGTTTTGCGGAGAGTCCACCATTTCCTTTGACGAAACGTTGTATTTGATAAAAGATTTCAGCACTTCATTCTTTATCAAAAAGTACAACGATTACCTCTTGATTGATAAGCGACCAAAAGTGCATCGATACTTCAGTCTTTTACTGGCTCAGTTTAATTTGAAGAATAACCCGAAGGAGTCAGCGGTGATTGGCCGAAAACTGTTGAGTGAAGCTTTTGCCGAAAATATATCTGATTCGGCTGCTGTCGATACTACAAACGAAAAGTTGTTTTTAGCCCGCCTCTATCAAACGCTTGCTAATGCTCACCAAGACGATGAAGACAAAAGCATTTACAACGATTTTAGAAATAAATTTTATGAGGAATATCCTCAACTTGTTCCATTTTCAAGTATCAAGATTCCAATGAAACTAACAGTTTTGGGCGATGCTGATGAAACCACTATTAATATTGTAGAGGATTTGAAATCCTGCAATATTGATTGGCAGCCGCTATCAGGGCCAAATACGTTTGAGGCTGCCATTAATTTCACTAAAAAAGGAAAGATGTACGAAGCCATCATAAATGTGAACAATGGTGTAGGAGACAAATTGATAGTAAGTCAGCATTTAATATTCAAATCTGCCAAAGGAACAGGAAAGGAATTGGCTTTACGCTTGTTTGGAAAAGGTGGAGCAGGGGTTTTTGAACCAGAAGCTGATAAAGCTGCTAATGTTTTAGCGAAAGCTAAGTAGAAGCCCTTTCTAAACCGAGCACCGTTTCAGTTTCGTTTCTTTTTGCCCTTGCATAATCAGCGGAACTGTTTCTACTGCCACATTGCTGCTATCGAGTCCAAATGCTTTTTGGTCGTTAAGGGCAAATTTTTGGATGATTTCATAAATCCGCAACACTAATTCTTCTTTAAAAGAAAGGTCGTAGTCATAGTTCAAAACCCGGTCTATCACCACAAAACGAAAATCGCCCATTACGTTATTCTTACGCAACGAAGGGTACCGGCTCAGTAAATCCACTTCATTCTTAGCAGCTAACTCTTCTACAACCTGACGCAGATAGAGGTTAATTTTCGGCTCTACCCTAAAACCAATCTTAAAATCAATTTTAAAAACTTTGCCTGGCAGCAGTTGATTTACCGAATATTCCAAGGTATGTGGAGCATCAATCCAGTCCACATGCACGAGCCAATATATATCAGCTCGTTTGGGTTGTTTCCTCAAAATAGAATAAATCACTTTAGTTTCCACATCTTGAGAATGGTCGGCACTAGTGAGATAAACCAGATTAGTAGCGTATTTCGAAACTGTAGTGTCTTCGCTAAGCTCTTTAATTGTTTCAATAAATGGGCCAATTTTGGTGAATTCGGTAAACCTGTTCTTGATAACACGGGCATTGTACCACACGAACATAATTGTGAATAACACGCCACCAATAAGAATTACCACCATACCACCATGAAGCAGTTTGGCAGTGTTTGCTAATAAAAAAAGCATTTCTACGGTAAGGAAAAGCCCAATAACCAAACTAATCACTCCAAGATTCCAACGGTGCCGGAACAAGTAATTGTGCAATAATACCGTGGTGCTAATCATTGCTAAGGTTATGGCAATGCCATAGGCAGCCTCCATGTGAGCCGATTCTTTAAAATACAGCACTATGAAAATACAGCCCACATATAGCAACCAATTTATACTTGGAATATACAATTGCCCGCGTTGTGCAGTGGGATAAACAATGCTCACTTTTGGCCAAAGATTCAGTCGGACGGCTTCGCTTATTAAGGTATAGCTTCCACTAATCAAAGCCTGACTGGCAATAATGGTAGCAAAGGTAGCCAGCACTATTCCGGGAATCAAAAACCATTCGGGCATTATAAAATAGAATGGATTGCGGTCGCCCAAATGTTGCCCTTGTAAGTTAAGTAGCCAAGCTCCTTGTCCGAAATAGTTGATGATAAGTGCTGCTTTCACAAACACCCAACTCACCTGAATATTCTTCCGTCCGCAGTGGCCTAAATCCGAATAAAGAGCTTCAGCTCCTGTGGTACATAGAAAAACCGCACCCAAAAGCCATACTCCGCCCGGATAGTTGATTAATAAATTGACGGCATAGTGCGGACTTAATGCTTTAAATACTCCCCAATTTGAAGAAATCTGACTTGCTCCTAATACCGCCAAAACACCGAACCACACAACCATAATCCAACCAAACCATTTGCCTACAACACTTGTTCCTAATCGTTGGAAAAGGAAAAGCAAACTCAAAATTCCAATTACAATGGGAATGACAGGAATGGAAGGTTGATGAATTCTAAATCCTTCCACAGCCGATGTTACCGAGATGGAAGGCGTAATTATACCATCAGCAAGCAAGGCACAACCACCAATCATTGCAGGCACAGTAAGCCATTTTGCACGTCGCCTAACCAAAGCATACAGGGCAAAAATCCCGCCCTCGCCGTTGTTGTCGGCTCGCAGGGTTAAGAACACATACTTAAAAGTTGTTTGAATTGTTAAAGTCCAGAAAACGCAGGAAAGTCCGCCCAAGACCAATTCGGGCGAAATAACATCGTCGCCGATAATGGCTTTCATTACATAAAGCGGAGATGTGCCGATGTCTCCAAAAACGATTCCTAAAGTTACTAAGGCACCTGCAAAGGTGAAGCGAGCATGATTTACTGAATGGGAGGAACTCATTACAAAGGGAACGTTGCCCTTTTGCGTTTTAAATAGGGTGCAAAATTATTGCAGCCTTTTGCAGATTGTTCCAATTTTGTGAAATATTTTTGCAGCGATGTGGAAAAAGCTCCTTCTTAAAATTTTAGTGTCGAGTATTGCAGTGATGATTGCGGCTAATATACTTCCTGGTGTGAAAATTACGGAATACACGACTGCGATAATTTTGGCCCTTGTGTTGGCCATTCTCAACACATTTTTAAAGCCCTTGTTATTGATTCTCACCATCCCTCTCACCATTTTCAGTTTCGGATTGTTTCTGCTGGTGATAAATGCTGCTATGATAATGCTTGCCGCTCGCTTGGTTACGGGTTTTGAAGTGGACGGCTTTTGGTATGCTTTGCTTTTTAGTGTAATATTGTCGCTTCTTACTTCTATGCTCGAAAATATGAACAAAAGCTTGGAGGATAAAAAGGAAGACTAAATTTTAACCCCTACCCATAAAATTTTAACCCTATACCCATAAAAGTTTAAGCCTTACCCATAAAAGTTTATCCCTATACCCATAAAAGTTTATCCCTATACCCATAAAAGTTTATCCCTATACCCATAAACGTTTAACATATACCCATAAAAGTTTAACCCACACCCATAAAATTTTAACCCTATACCCATAAAACTTTAACTACACCATGGCTGAACGCAAATACAAAACCTTTTGGAGTTTTTACAACTACTACCTCACTGAACATAAAGATACCGTTTGCCGAACCTTGCATTTCTTCGGTACTTCGTTTGTGTTTATTTTTTTCTTTGAATTTATATACACCATTTATCTTGGAGAGCCTAATTTCAAAATTCTAATTTTTATCCCGCTTGCAGGCTATGGCTTTGCTTGGTTTGGACATTTCTTCTTTGAAAAAAACAAACCTGCAACCTTTACCTATCCCTTATGGAGTTTGGGTAGCGATTTTGTTATGTATTGGCACATCATAACCTTGCAAATGCCCGCTAAAATGGCCAATGCTAAAAAGATAATTGCTGCTGAAAAGTAATTTCGTAGCTTCGCCGCCTAAAACCAATTTTATACAATGAAAAAACTTTTACAAGCTACTTTAACTTTATTGCTTCCTGTTGTTGCTTCGGCACAGATAGTAATCAACTCCTCTGATTTTCCGGCCATTGGAACGGTATACTTGGATGCTCAGGATACTTTGCCCGCTGCATCAATTGTTCCTGGTGCAGCAGGTGCATCACAAACTTTCAATTTTGCCAATCTCCATCAACATACTATCGACAGCTTACCCTTTTTATCACCTTCATCTTTTGCATTTGACACTTTAGTTCCTGATGCCGATATTGTGATTTCACAATTTGGCGGTTACGCTTTTGCCAATATTGGAACTAATAAAGTTGAATTGATTGGTTACACTGGCGATTTTC
The DNA here is from genome assembly GCA_947475205.1 of Bacteroidota bacterium. GTDB lineage: Bacteria > Bacteroidota > Bacteroidia > JAIBAJ01 > JAIBAJ01 > JAIBAJ01. The sequence goes on along the minus strand of CANJNG010000063.1, from coordinate 8,577 downwards.
AAGGTTTCGGAATTCCTGTGAACATTGTTTATAGCAACCCACAAACTATCTTGGAGTTTCCTACAACTTTTGGTATGACATATAAAGATACAAGTGTATTTCGTTCCACCTTTCCCGGTCCTGCACAATTTTCTGCTTATGTAGATTCTGTAAGAATTTCGCATTACGGGACTTCACAAAGCGAAGTGGATGCATGGGGTTCAATAACTACTCCTTTAGGAACATTTGATATACTAAGAAACAAAACTGTCGAAACTTCAAGAGATAGTATTTTTGGTATAAAACAAGGAAGTCCATTATTGGGTAATTGGACCTTAATTCCATTTGCTCTATTGGGCGTTCAAATTTCAAATCCGGTGGTAAACAATACCACAACTTATGACTATCTTTCAAAGGAAAAAGGATATTATGTAGTTCGTTTGGTAATTGACAATAGTGATGGAAGTACTCAATCTTTGCGTTATCTTACTACACCCGGTGCTGGATTTGAAGATTTAAGCCAAGTTTCTACTGTTATGGTTTTCCCAAATCCTGCAAATGAGGTTTTAAATATTGAATATACCGGAAACAGTGCAGCAAAAGCTACTCTTTTTGATGTAACCGGAAAGGTAGTTGCCAATCAGGAAATTGCCTTAGGAGTGAATAGCATCAATACTTCTGCTTTGCAGAACGGTTTCTATTTTATTAAGGTAGAGAATGCTAAAGGCCAAAGAATATTAAATTCAAAGATTTCTGTTTCTAAATAGGAAAATCTTTTAGTTTTGCGGCCTCAAAGCAAAAAAGGTCGCGTGGCCGAGCGGTTAGGCAGAAGTCTGCAAAACTTCGTACTGCGGTTCAAATCCGCACGCGACCTCAGCATATTTGAAAATATAAAGCCCCTTAATTGGGGCTTTTTTGTTTTATATCAAAATAGACAATTAATCGTCAAGCAAGGCTTTCTTGATTTCAGCAAACTCTTCTAAACTGCTATCGTCGCCAAAGAATTCGTTTATGGCTAAAGATACCCTTAAAATGTCTTCTTCTGCCAGATTAGCATGAATGGGTAAACACAGAACACAATCTTTAAATTGAGTGGCATTAGGCAAATTGGATTCAAGATAGTTTAGTTCTGTTTGAATAATCTGGCTATCGATTTGGTTTTCGAAAAGATGCTTTTTTAAAGCCTGACAAGTATCGGCATTGGGCAGAATAACCGCAAAGTTTGAGCTGTTGTGAATATTTTGAGACAGGGTTTTGAGTATCCGCAAATGCTTTTCTTCTTCGAGGGTTTTGAGCATATTGTGATAATAATTCCAAAGCAATGTCAAACGCTCTTGTGAAGCATTAAAAATATTGAGCCTTGCCAACAATAGTGCTGCATTTGGTTCTGTAATGCAGTTGCTTATTCCGTTTGATAGTTGGGCAATTTTGTCAAGCGTTTTAGGACTGTCGTTGTTTATAATCCAAACGCAGCCATTCAGCAAGTTGGTAGAAGCCAGCGATTCGAAACCAATGATGCCATAATTCCCCAAAGAGCCTAATGCTTTGTTTTTGTATGTGGCCCCAAGTCCGGTGGAGCAAATTTCAATGAGGGCTAAATCGTTTCGTGCTGCGGTGTAAAGTATTTCATCTAAATCGGTGGTCATCCCAATAAAATAGGTAATAAATACTGCTTTTGTTTTAGCCGTGATTTTAGCGGAAAGGTTTTTTACGCAAATATTAAGTGTTTGTGGTTCAATATCGGCTAAAACAGCGGTTGCAGACACGCATTTAATGGCACTTAATAACCACTCGGGCGAAAATGCAGGAATAATTACTTCGTCGCCTTCCTTCAATTCCATAAGTATTAAAGTAGCTAAGGCGGAATTGAAAATAGAATCTATAAAGTATAGACGGGAATTGGGGTAACTATCGGCTAAAAACTCTTCACATTGCCTACTATACCAATGCTGGCGAAACTTGAAAGGACTTTGAAGTAAGTCGTTTAAGTTTTGAATTTCTTCACCCGAAATAGCCGATGATTGGAATTCCAACATTGGCGGCTAAGGTAGAAATTTGTTTTGGAGGATATTGACAGTTGGAATAAATATCAAAAACTTAACTACGAATGGGGACTACAGCCATCGTTATGCGGCTAATGCAAACCATTTTCCCCTGTTCGTTGGTTATTTCTATACTCCAAACCTGCGTTGTACGGCCAATATGAACCGGCTTTGCTTTGCCATAAACATAACCTTCGGAAACGGAACGCAAATGGTTTGCATTTATTTCCTGACCAACACATTGATATTTTGCCGGGTCGATTGTTAAACCTGCACCCATACTGCCTAAAGTTTCAGCTAACACAACCGATGCTCCGCCATGTAATATGCCGAATGGCTGTCGGGTGCGGTTATCAACGGGCATTTTGGCTGCAATGAAATCGGGACCCAATTCGGTAAATTCAATACCGATATGGGTATTCATATTGTTGTTTGTGAAATCCCTTAGGGCTTCGAGGGAATATTCGGCAAACCAAATCATGAGGTTAATTTCTATTACAACGTAGCAATAACGGTTTTCCCGCCGGTAACTACATCGTTAATGTTTGCGGTAACCTTAGTGCCAAGAGGTAAAAATATATCAACCCTCGAGCCAAATTTTATAAAGCCCAATTCGCTGCCTTGCTTTACGGTTTGGTTTTCTTTTCCATACCACACAATTCGACGAGCTAATGCTCCTGCAATCTGACGAATGAGAAACTGCTGGCCTTTGGCATTTTCTAAAACAATGGTTGTGCGTTCGTTTTCGGTAGAAGATTTAGGATGCCAGGCCACGAGGAATTTACCCGGATGGAATTTCACAAATCGCAGGATGCCCGAAATGGGATAGCGATTAACGTGGACATTAAGCGGCGACATAAAGATGGAAACCTGTATGCGGCGGTCTTTCAAATATTCGTCTTCGGTGGTTTCTTCAATCACCACCACTTTCCCATCAGCCGGGGCAATAATGTTGTTTTCGTTAATCTCAATATGTTTATCGGGATGGCGGAAAAATTGCAAAATCACAACCATTAAGAACAAGGAGAATGCCCAAACCAAATATTGAAGCCACACTATATCGGGAGCAAAACGATTGGTTAAAAAGTTGATGAGAACCACAAAAATTGTGGTAATCAGTATGCTTGGATAGCCTTCTTTATGAATGGTCATGTGGATATAAAAATGTTTGGCGAAATTATGCCAAATATAACAATGATAAACCGAGTTTCTTAGGCATAGAAAATATGCTTGAAAATGGGCATTATACTGTATCTACAAATTCCCCCTCAAGCCTAGCTATGACAGCAGATGCAAGACAATTTCCCAACACGTTTACAGCTGTTCTTGCCATATCCATAAAAGTGTCAATGCCTAGAATAATCAATATGGGTTCGGGTGGCAGGCCAAAGGAAGCTACTGTTCCAGAAAGAATAACTAAGGAAGCACGAGGCACACCGGCTACTCCTTTGCTGGTTAGCATCAGGGTAAAGACCATGAGCATTTGCTGAGGGAAAGTCATTTCTACTCCGGCAGCCTGGGCTACAAAAACCGAAGCTAAGGAAAGGTAAAGCGTTGTGCCATCTAAGTTAAAACTGTATCCGGTGGGCAATACAAAAGCTACTACTTTTCGGGGTACGCCGATGCTTTCCATGGCTTGCATAGCTTTAGGTAATGCACTTTCGCTGCTAGCAGTGGCGAAGGCTAATGAAACCGGCTCGGAAACAGCGGTAATAAATTTCTTTATCGGAATCTTGAACGCCAAGGCAATGGGAAGTAGCACCAAAAGAACAAAAGCTATGAGGGCTAAATAGAGGGTGAGCAATAGTTTTAGCAGGCTTCCGAATATATCAATGCCATATTTAGACACGGTGTAGGCAATGGCTCCCATCACGGCTAAGGGAGCTAAATACATCACCAGTTCGGTAAATTTAAACATGGTTTCGGTGAGGCTTTCGGCAAACCTCAGCATGGGGGCTGCTGTTTCTTTTTTCAGCATGGCTAATGCTATTCCAAACAAAATGGAAAACACGACTACTTGCAGCACCATTCCTTCTGAAATAGCCTTTGCGATATTGTCGGGGAAGGTATGCAGGACTATATCTTGCCAGGTTTGCGATTTAATTTCCGGCAGGCCGCTGGTGGTACCTGCAGGAACGGTTGCTCCAACACCAGCTTTGCTAATGTTGATGGCTGCCAAGCCGATAAACAAAGCTAGGGTGGTTACTATTTCGAAATAAATGAGGGATTTTACGCCCATTCGTCCCACTTGCTTTATATCGGAATGGCCTGCAATGCCCACTACCAATGTTCCGAAAAGTAAGGGAGCGATAATGGTTTTTATCATCTTCAGAAATATATCTGAAAAGATTTTGAGTTCGAGGCCAAGAGCCGGATTAAGCAAGCCGATAATGATTCCAAGAACCAGACCTATCATAATATAACCGGTGAAGGAGAGTTTTTTTAATGCAGCCATTTATTCTGATGAGGGGTATAAAATTTTGCCAAAGGAAAGGATTTTAGTTGAATGCATTGGAAATTCATTGCCGAAAGCTATCGGTACGCAAGGGGGCAAAAGCATATAAATTTCATTGCGGAAACAAATGCAGTAAAATATAGGGCTTTGAGTTTTTATATGGGCAGGTTTCTCAAAGGATTGTAATACCAATTTTAATTATTAGATAGCCCAAGGCAATCTAATAATTTTATCCGTACACATCGGGATTAATGCCGATACAATAAAATAACAGAACCAAGCATTGGACTGTATATTTTATGTAATCGGTAAAAAATACGATTTTGGTTCGGACAGCTTTATCCAACAAAGCTTTTATGCCACCGAGGCCGCCCTCAATTTTGTAATGATTGCCTACAACATTATCAGGCTGTTCCGACAGGTGGTACTCGGAACCAAAACCCACGAACAAATGAAAACCCTCCGCGACAAAGTGTTTGCCATCGGAGGATATATTGCCAAAAACGGAAATCAACGAATACTAAAACGATCACTCGAAATGAAAAGACGGGAATGGTTCACTTGAATTTGGTTGAACACCAATAACATCAAAAGCCCACCCAGTTTTGTTCTCTAATAACAATTATGGGTTCATAAAAATTGTATTAGCAAAGATATGAGCGGGATCAAATGTTCATTTGAAACACGAACCGTTTTGCTCCAAAAAATAAAAAAACAAAGCCCTCATTTCGTCCCATCCATCTTAGGCATTTCCCGCTGTGCCAAGTTTGCAACTTGGCAATTTGGACTGTAAGTCTGAGACTTACGATAACAAAATTCCATGAATTATCAAAGGTTCCAATGTATTCCCCTCAAAACGGATACCCAATCGCCAGATTAAACACCAAATTTTCTTTCCTCCACGAGCCATTGCCGAATGAAATCCTGTCGAATACCCAGCGGTCGCCATCCGCAAACCAGGGCTTGCGGATAGGGAAGGCCAAATCGCCGCGGAGGATAAGGAAAGAAAGGTCGAGGCGAAGGCCGATGCCCGTACCCACCGCCAATTGCTTAAAGAACTGGGGGCTGAACTCCGCTCCCGGTTTTAGCGGGTCCCTGTTCATCAGCCAGATGTTCCCAGCATCTACAAACACAGCACCATGTATCACACTGAATATCTTGGCTCGGTATTCCATGTTCATCTCCAGTTTCATATCGCCCGACTGGTCAGGTAGGAAAGATTTAGAATCGGTAACTTCAGGATGATACAGCCCCGGCCCCACCGAACGGGCTCGAAAGGCACGAATGCTGTTAGCCCCACCCGAAAAGAATTGCTTAATAAATGGCAGTGCTGTTGAGTTGCCATAAGGCATACCCACACCGATGTCTATACGGCTCACCAGTCGGGCATTGGCTGCCAGTCTCAGGTAATGCCTGAAATCATGCTCCATGCGGGCATATTGGCTAAACTCTACGCCTACCAGCTTTTTTACTTCCCCTTTCTTGGCATCCGCTTTCAGAATTAGACCGGGGATTGTGCCTGCGGTTCCAAGAGTAACCTTATAGTAAAAGGTATTTACCCGTGGTTCGGATGCCGTGGAATAGGTGAACGAATACGTGGGGCCTAATATCAACTGGCGTTGAATCACCTTTTGCAGCGTAGGATCAAGTGCCACACTGTCCATGTATTGTTCGGTAACGTTTGCCGCATTCACATAGCTGATACTAAGCGGGCTGAACTCGTGTTCCTTCCTCATGCTTTGCTTCCAAATATAGGTGAAGGCAGCATTGAACGTATTGAGCGAATACAACCTTAAACGGTTTTGAAACTCGTATCCAAAGCTGAGCTTGGTTCTCGGGGTAAACGCACTGTAAGAAGGTATACGGAACGGCGACAGAAACTTAGGCCATGTCAGGCTCACTTCCGAACCCACCCTGAACAGGTTATAGCCCCTGTTTTGTCCCGAGATTTGCACCTCTGCACCTCCAAACACCGAAATATTAAGCAACTCCGCACCCCGAAAAATATTCCTGTGCAGCCAGCTAACGTTTAGCTCCGAACCCGTATAGTTAGCCGAATTGGTTTTGCCAAGCAGCTCTATCCGCATAGATTGCTGCGACATCGGCGTGAGGTAATAGTGCACATCCAGCATCGGCACCGTGGCCGTATCGTTATCGGTGAAAGTAGTTTTCACAAATTTGAATGTACCCAAATCAATCAATCGGCTAAGCGATTGGTTATGGTTGGTGCGATTATACACATCGCCCTTGCGGAAGTGAATACTCCGCCGAAAAATACCTATCTTGAATTTCTTGTTGGGGTCCATCACCGTAAATCGCTTGTATTTCACCGCAGAAGAGTCGTAGCTGGTGCTGTCCTGCAAGGAGTAATCGGGAAAAATATAGATGTTCCCTATTCGGTAAACCTCCTTGGCCTTTTCAGGTGTTTTGGGCTTTACCGACACGTAAATGTTCACCTTCTCCCCTCCCACCGTACTATCTATCCGCATAATGAGGTAGTCGGGGCCGAAATAGTAATACCCCTTCTCCTTCAGGTTTTTGTCAATGCGTTCGCGTTCGGCTTTTATCCTGTCGAGGCTGTAGGCATCGCCGCTTTTCAGAAAGGTTTCGGGTTCGGTGGCGGCCACTGCCTGTCCCAGAATACTGGTGTCCTTGTTGAACGTAACTGTATTTAAACGGTACACCGTGCCGGGTGTAGCCGTATAAATCGCCGTAATCCGCTTCCCGCTTCGAGTAGAATCCGGCGTAACCACTGCATGAAAATAGCCCCGATTCTCCAGTCGGTTGGCCAATATCTTGGCATTCTTATCCAAATCCACATCACTAAAAAGCACAGGCGGTTCGCCCACTTTGTTCCGTAGCCAATAGCGGAGCCCCTTTTCCTTTTTGGGCACTCCGGCAATGTTGTAGAAATAAAGCCTGAACTTCATGCCCAGCGTAGAGCGGTTTGGCCGAGGCCGGGTAAGGTTTTCCAAATCGCTCACCAGCGAGTTTGCTTCCTTTTTCGAAATCCTCTTTCGTTCCACCTTCACCTTGCCTCCCGTGTAGAGGTATTCGCCTTCGGGCAGATAGCGGGTGTTGCAGCCTGCCATCAAAATTGCGGCAGCCATCCAAACACATAGTTTTGGTCCTATTCTTCGCAATCTGCTTTTCATTCGTGGGCAAATATCGGTACAACAGAGGCAGTTTATACAGATGTGTGAATCATGCAACAAATGAGGGGGGAATGGTGAAGGTACTTTGAATGCGGTAACCGGATAATGTAAAGAATTATTGAGTAACTATTGAATTGTGTAAATCGGTTTGTTAATTGTGTGACTTTAGATGGTGATTGTGGGGGTCGGTTATTGAATTGTGTGAGTCGGCTTGTATATTGTGTGAGTAGGCTTGCATATTGTGTGACCCCTGATGTGAATTGTGTGAGTCGGCTTGTGTATTGTGTGGGTCGGCTATTGAATTGTGTGACCCCTGATGTGAATTGTGTGGGTCGGCTATTGAATTGCGTGAGTCGGCTTGTGTATTGTGTGACCCCTGATGTGAATTGTGTGGGTCGGCTATTGAATTGTGTGAGTCGGCTTGTGTATTGTGTGACTTGGCTTCTTTTTCGTTTTTATTTAGATGAGATGTATGAAGAGTTGAAGTTAATGATGGTATTATATCGGTTAATGTGCGGATTTAAGTGGCAGATGTTTTTTGGCTGATGGAATACTTGATTTTTATGCCTGACGGCATGAAATGAATGGCACGCAGATGATGCGGATGGTTAAGATTCATAGGGCTGCACCTTATGCTGGTGTATGTCGCCCTTTCATCATACTGCTGCACCCTATACTAATATATTTCGCCCTTTCAGGGCTGGGAAGGTTGCGAAGGATTGGTAGCCCCAGCCTTTAGTTTTGCATTATCATTTTTATAAAAAATGATAATGATGATGTAGGATTTTCTTTTTGCGACTTTTTCTTTTGTTAATAACCCATAACTTTGTTAATAAGTCAACGCTGAGGGAGGCGAATGATGCCGCCAGCTAGGTTTTCAGACCTATCCCCCGATACCATCCTCCCTCAGTGTTTTGAACAAACCTCAGATAGAAATTAGGGCTCG